>NZ_JAUBTQ010000032.1:0-89474 GCF_036702515.1 Microcoleus sp. BROC3 | reverse complement strand
TTACCCAAAAACTTCGGGGTGAAATAGAATGTAAAAGTGAGGTCGGAGTCGGCACCAAATTTATTATTAAGCTACCCGTCCAAATCGATTCACAACCGTAGTTTCCTAAATCTCAACATCAGTAACACAGAAAGGTGAGCAGCAATGGACAATAATATTTACGGTCTTTCAAAGGAAAAATCATCAGAAGAAGTGTTATTTGCGGAAGAAGTTAACTCAGATGAGGAGTTATTTTTTGCCGATGAAGTATCTGAAGATTCCCGGACTGAAAGCTGGAAAATTTTGATTGTCGATGATGAGGCTCAAGTTCATACAGCTACCGATATTGCCTTAAGAAAGTTTGTTTATGAAAATAAATCTTTAAAATTTTTTAGTGCTTATTCCGCTAAGGAAGCTAAACAGTTAATCCAAGAACATCCTGATGTGGCTATCATCCTGCTTGATGTAATCATGGAAACCGATGACGCTGGCTTGGAGTTTGTGAAATATGTCCGCGAAGTGTTAGGCAATCAGTTAGTGCGAATTATTTTACGCACGGGTCAACCCGGGCAAGTCCCCGAAAAAAGCGTTATTATCAATTACGATATTAATGACTATAAAACTAAAACTGAATTAACGACCTCAAAGCTATATACTACAGTGTTAACAGCTTTGAGAAGTTTTTGTCTAGGTCATAAATTGCAGTCAGAAATAGAGCGGCGCGAACAAGTAGAGAAAGCACTTCGTATCAGTGAAGAAAAAGAACACCAAAAAGCTCTTGCCTTAGAGCATTTTGTCAAAGAGCTGCAAGAAACACAACTCCAGCTAGTTCAAAGTGAAAAAATGTCTAGTCTCGGTCAATTAGTCGCAGGTGTCGCTCATGAAATTAACAATCCGGTTAACTTTATTTACGGCAATATCTCCTATGCGAAAGATTATATTAAAGAACTCATCTATATGTTGAATCTCTACCAACGCCATTACCCGCTACCAGAAGCAGAAATTCTCAATGCAATAGAAGATGGAGAGTTAGAATTTATCATGGACGATTTGCCAAAATTGCTGTCTTCCATGCAGTTAGGCATCGACCGCATTCGTCTGATTGTGCAGTCTCTACGCAATTTTTCGCGGTTGGATGAAACCGAAATCAAATCAGTAGATATCCACGAAGGGATTAATAGCAGTTTGATGATCTTACAGCACCGACTAAAAGCTAGGTCAGATCGCCCTGCTATTAATGTGATTAGAGAGTATGGTGAATTGCCGCTTGTAACCTGTTATGCAGGTCAGCTCAACCAGGTGTTTATGAACCTTTTAGCGAATGCTATAGATGCTTTGGAAGAGCGGGAAAGTAGAGAAAAGGGTACATCTTTTCAGCCCCAGATTTTGATTCGCAGTGAAGTCGTACCTGGCAATTCACATGACAACCGTAGCCAGGATTCAGGCATTCGGATAACAATTGCCGATAATGGCGCTGGCATGACTGAGAAAGTTCGTGCTAAACTTTTCACTCCCTTTTTTACTACTAAGCCAATAGGAAAAGGTACAGGCATGGGATTGTCAATCAGCCAAAAAATTATGCTAGAAAAACACTGCGGTCAATTGCAATGTATTTCTACGCCCGACCAGGGAACGCAGTTTATTATTGAGATGCCAACTATCTGTATATCAACCAATTTCGCGGTAGCTACGGTCTAGGAAACTCATCTGGCGGAATTCATCATGTAGCGGTTTTCAGTTACATCAGAACGGGGTAATTGCTAATTGCTAATTAATCTGAATTCTGACAGACTTTTTTCGCGCAGCAAGCCCACCCATTCAGGGGTTGGGATAGGCGCTGCGGATGCGGCCACATTCTTATAACTTAATTGTGTTGGTTTTCAATATATTTTTTAATTAACAATCTTTTCCGAGGCGTTACCCACTGTGCCGTAAAAATACGGCGTTGCATAATTGCGAGATGATTTTGATTGTTTTGTGAGATGGGCCCCTGAGCCTGAAGGCGTGTATTTTCACAGCAGGCGGGACACCCCACAAAAATCCTCCTCAAATTGTGCAACGCCAAAATAACACTCATTAAACGCATAGCTTATGCAATGTCCTGAATGTCAGTCAACTCATGTTAATAAAAATGCTAATAAAAAAGGTCAACAGAATTATATTTGTGTCGGTTGTTGCAAACAATTTATAGATTGCTATTAATAACCTCAGAAAGGTTACTCTGAATAGGTTAAATATGAATGTCTCAAAATCTATGTCAATGGTATGGGTTTTTGAGCAATTCAGCAAGTGAAAAATGTGCATCATACCACAATAATTAACTGGCTCAAAAAACTCGAAAAACTATGGCTAGATTTTGATAGCACAGAGACAAATCCACAAGTCTGTGAATTAGATGAGTTAAAAATAGTTGTCGAATAAAAAAAAAATGCCTCTGCTTATTGACAGCAGTAGACCACTTTAAAGCAGGTATTTTAGGATGGTATTAGGCGCTCATAGTGGCCAAACCTTTGAACCACTTTGGATTGTTTTTTATCAATGGAAGTGCTATTTTTATGTGACAGATGGCTGTAAATTTGACAGAAGTTTTATTGCTGATTCAGGTAAAATTCTTAGCAAAAACTAGAAGAAAAGACTTGACGGAAAAAATACAATATGAAGACATTATTTGGCTCAGTTGAAAGGAAAAACAATTGGCAATTCTAAATCTGAACAAAGGCTCAGACAATCCGTTGGATCGATTATTAATTCACCCTTCCCAAATTTGCCGATCTTCCAATTCCATATCAAAATCAAACAAATTATTTTGGTTTTATGCGATCGCCAGCGTTGCTTAGTGATACCCTAATTCAGCAACGCCTTTTTTGTAATATCATCAAGGCGCTCAACGATCTGCGTTTGGCGGCAATTTTCGCCCAATTTCCTGATGACATACGTGCCAAAAATACAGGGATAAATTCAGAAGAGCTAATAATTTAGTGCCATCTTCTAACATCGCGTGTACTCCTTGACTTGGCAAGTTTAACATATCCTCAAACCTGGAGATAGCGAACAAGAAAAATGCTGCGACTAATGGCAGGTAAGGAGTGGTTTTGATGTATCGCCAAAACTTTAATCCGTAAAGGAAAACAGCACTACCATAACACAAATAAATTAATTTCGTAGATATTCCCAACCGAGAAAGAATCAAAGTCATCCGAAACCTGTCATCCAGGAAAAATACTCCGAGTAGTAAAGCACTAAAAAATAAGAATATTCCCGATCGACTGCGTGGCTCTTTTTGGCGCAGCACTCCAAACGTAAATGCACAAATTGCGACTGGGATGCACCAGAGGACTTCGGAAACTCCGGTTAGAATGCCTTCGTAAGGGAACCAGAAATTAAAAGGATCGCTAAACAGGCGTTCAACTCCGTCTCCCTGGTTGTTGAGTTTGGCGTATACGCTCAGCCCGCCCAAAATCAGGACAGTCAGAGTGTTGAAAACAGCTAAAAACGGTACTGTAAAAAAATGTTTTTTGAGTCTTTGTAAAGAAATTGAAAACTTGGGAATTTTATCGAATAAAGGTAGATGCTTCATAAAAACTGTTTCCAAGCAATGGGGTTCGTTACTTATTCACCGGCAGCCAAACCACAAATGTAGTGCCGCGATCGGTTGGATATAAATGAGTTTCTGCCGATGGCAGCCATTCAGGATTGACTGGGGAAAATACTTCTATTTCTCCTTGCATTTGGCGGACTAAATCGCGGGCGATCGCCAAACCCAATCCTGTGCCGGGAATTTCTGTCTGCGCTTTTTCTCCCCGGTAGTGTCGCTCAAATAAATGCTCTAAATCCTGGGGAGGAATGCCGGAACCTGTGTCGCTAACTGCAACTGCTATGGCAGGCAATTGGCTGTATCCTGCCCGATCGCCATCCGCTGCTTTGTACCTGACTTTAATATAAATTTGGCGGCCGGCAGGAGTATATTTCAAAGCATTGTCAATTAAATTGCTCAAAACTTCGCGCAAAGCTCGATCGTTCGCTGAGACTGGCGGCAAATCAGCCGGAATGTCGGCTAGCAATTTCAGATGCCTTTCAGAAGCGATTGCCTCGGCGGAAATTAACAGCGGTTTTAAGACTTCTATAACAAAACAGGAGTCCTTCAAGTTTGTCGCAGGTGACAGCGACAGAGGAGAATGCCGGATTAATTCCAAAGATGTTGCTTTTTCTGAAGTGCCAGATGGCAGTCTCAGATTTGCTTCGCCAGTGTCAACAGTTCGATCGAACTGGCCCAGCAACTCTTGCAGCCGATCGCTCTCTCTGACAATACTAAAAGCCACATTGCGGTTTTTGTCTTCCGGTACCAGCCGCCGCGCTAACAACTTGCCAAAAGTTCGCAACGCTGTCAGCGGACTTTTGAACTGGTGCAGCAAATTGTGCATCGTGTCGTAAACCTGAGCCTGGATTTGCCGAGTTGCACCCAATTCCTGCTGCATCCACTGCGATCGCTGGTCTAAAATGCAGGCCAGGGCTAAGGTGCGAGCAATTTGTTGTATCTGAGCCTCCTCTGGCTCGTTCCAAGGCCTGTCTTGCCGACCGCTGACTAGGAGTCCCATTACAGCTCCCTCGTGTATCAGAGGCGTCACAATTTGCCTCCGTTGCTGCCACACATTCTCCGGGCCTTGGCACTGATTGGAACCGCGCTCATTACTCGGAAGCCGCTCGGGTGCGATCGCCCCTACGGTTGATTCTTCCACAGGAAGAACCGGCGGCGCTAGCAGTCGCGGCACTGGTTTCACTGTCGAGCTTTCGGAGGATGGCAACCTCAACCCCTGATTTTCTTCCGATTCGGCTGAGGTTTCTGGGTAAACCGCGATCGGCACCAACTTTGCTTGGCTGCCTTCTACCAGCTCTTGTGTCAGGTATACCGCGCTGAATTTAGCTCCCAAACTAACGGCGATCGCCACCTGCGATCGGCAAAGCTTGACAAATTCTGAACTGGCTGGCATTAACATGAGCGCCACATTAAGATATCTAACGGAATTCTAAGTAAATTACAAACGATCGGCCGCCGATTACAGATGAGAGACTTCTAGATTTCAGGTTTCTTGACTCCGATCGAAGGCAGCTATGTTGAAGGCATGGGACTTTCGTGAACCAAATTTGCCCCGCATCGCCGTCCGCGCAGCTTCCACAGCTCCCTAAGCTTGGCTGTGGCCGGAACTTGCGGCCCACCATACCACAACCACTACACTTTTGTCGATCGGCACGGATGTTAAGATTATGTCGATATATTAAAAACAGTTGAAGTTTTGAGCTAGAACGGATATACTGGCCTCGGATTTGGTAGCTATCATTACAACCTGTCTGCTCATACTGTCTGCTCACAGAGGAGGTAAAGAAATTGGCCAGGAGACGCAAACGCAAGAGTCGCCGCCGACAAGAAGGACGCAGAATTTTAGAGTGTGTGCCTCAATATAGCATCGAGAGCGGCGAAGATAAACCCGTAACAGCGGCTCGCAAGTTCATCCATGCCGAAGGCATTGCTCCCCCAGCTTTGCTGTTAGTCAAGCGTAACGAGCATACCACTGACAGATACTTCTGGGCTGAAAAAGGTTTATTTGGAGCCCAATACGTAGAAGAGAACCATTTCTTGTTTCCCAGCTTAAAGGTGATGTTGGAAGCTACCACAGAAAAAATTCCTGTGGTGTCAGCGGCCCGCGCATAGCTCAAAATGTTTAGCTCAAAACATTGACAGCAATGTTTTTCTAAGTCTTTTAACAAAAGCGCGAGAGTTCTCATTGTCTGGAGAGTGCCAACTGAAATTTATGCGAAAAGTCCTTAGGAATTAGGGTATAAGGAGCCATCGCAACAGGCTAGGTCGCTGCATGCAGCGAGCTATCGCCACAATTGGCACTTTCACGATAATGGTTTTTTTTTGACTGTTTTGTCGATCGAACCAGTGGATCAAAAAAACAGCCAACGAGAGAGCTGCTCTTGAGTCATCGGTTTGTCTGCTCGAAGTCTAACTACGGCATCTAGCATATCAAAAAACGTTCCGCACCAAACTTTTAATCGATCGGTTTCAAATCTAAAGCTTTTTGCATAGCTGCTAGTTCATCGCGGTGAGCTCTGACAGTAACAAAGCTCTTGGTTTGGCTTCCCGACTCAGCAACTGATTCGAGTTTGAGCGAGACTTGCTCAGAGCGTCCAGCTTTTTTCCAGTAAAATACCCCCGCCAGCGGCGACAGCAGTACCAAAGCTAGGAAAATTTGACCCTGCTGGGGAACTAGCATTCCCAAAACCAGTCCCAAGCACAGAGCGCCGCCTGCACTCAGCAGAGTTAAAAAAATAGCTAGAAACCAACTCGGCCTGACAAAACCCTCAAAGGTAACTTTATAGTTCGGGGCATCGACGGCTGCAACTCGGTAAGCTCTCTGGGCAAAATACTGTTGTAACTCGGTTAACAGTGACTCTTGAGCGCTCTCGGAAGCAAGCTTGACTTGTTCGATTCGATCTTTGACTGAAGCCTTGATGAAGAAAAACAAGCCAACAGCCAGCAGTAGCGTTAGCACAAATGTTGAAGGAAGAACAGCAGTATTCATCGGTAGAAGTTTGTGTAATTGAAATTATCTACTATTACTTTACAGAACTTGACATACGAAAGCGATCGAGGACTTACGCAGACACTTTTTTACCAAAATTCGCAGAAAGCTTCTTCTGCAAGGCGTTTTTCTCCCCATCACCAAATTCCCATATCTCCCCATCATCCCTAATTCTCAAGTGACCATGCGTAAGTCCTGACGTAGTGTAGCTGCTTTAATCGCTGTGCGGCGATCGAGCAAAGCGAAGGCAATCGGGCAAATCGCTTTGCAAGTAGCGCCAGCATCTCCAGGGTTTAGGCATCCGATTCAAACTCGGTTAACCCGTCTGACCAGTTTCTAAGGCGCGGGGCCGACGCCCTGACGCGCCGTTTCCCTGACCGATGTACTCGTGCCAGAGACGAGCGAGGTCTTGAGCTTGGTGCCGCCACTCAGGGAGGATTTGATACATCCGCCGGGGACGGCCGCGTCCTTCTACTTTTTTCCAGTAACCGGTGATTACGGCTTCATCTTCGAGGAATTTCAGAGCGCTGTAGAGTACGGTATCAGAAAGTCGGTAGATGGGGAATTCCCGTTCTAATTGTCCGATGAGTTCTGTACCGTAGGAATCTCCGCGCAATAACACCGAGAGAATGTAGCACACTGCTAGTTCCTTGTTTAGATAAACAGGAGGGGGGTCTTGAAAAAATTGATAGATATGTTCAAACTTCATCTTTCTTGTCCGCTGGAAACTCTCGTGATACCGTCAGGTTAACGGGAGAGGAAAGCGGGGCGGGGTGTGCCGCTTCCTAAGGATTAAGTGGGACACCGGGGAAACAGAGGTGCAGTATTTCCCCGGTATTTGTTGATGGCGGCAAAGCCTTGTCCTGCACTTCGGTAATGTTTGCCTGCGCCTTGGTTGAGCAGCGCTGACGTAACGCCGCTGACTAACTTCCTCTTCCAATCTATCGCAGCGACTATTGTCAAGTGTGCGATCGCCTGCAAGAGTTGGCAGTTAGTTCGGGAGTTGGTGTTTTAACTAAATTTGCCGTTGATGTTTGCGCTCTAGCGCAGGCTTTAAACCGAACTCAGGCCTAACATGGCGCGCAGTGTAAAAGTTAGAAAGACAAAAGTCGCTACAATCGAACTAATCAGGGCGATCGCAGTTGTCGGTCGATCGAGCAGGGGTTTGAGTCGCTCGAACAGGAAAAAGAAAATTCCCAGACATATCGTAATGAAAAAGCGGGGGTAGCGAGAGACGTTATTAATAAAATCTTGCATGAGCTTGGTGGGGTAAAGTGTCACAGCTCGATCTTTGACTGGTAACACTTGTGAGCGAGTTAGACAATTTTGGCACAGCCGGAGCTAAATCTGCCAATCGGGCGATCGGGCATTTTTCCCGGTTCGGCTGACATATATAAATTCTAACGAAAACTTTTCGCCGTTCGATCGGGGGATGTCTGTTTAGTGCCGGAATGCTAAGTCCGGTGACAACTTCTGAAGTATTTCTCTTGAGTTCTAGTTGTGATAAATATTATAGTGCCGTTATTTCTAGATAAATGTCTGCTTCCGCACCTTTTCAAGTCTTGCCGCGTCCCTTTCTGCAATGGCCTGGAGGCAAAACTAGGTTGAAGATATTAAAAACCCAGAGAATCACACTATGGGAATTTTAGTCGGGGATTTGGTTCCAAATCCAAGAAATCCAGCCTCGGACTGTAGAGTAACGCCTTTTTATAGTTGTATCATTAATATCGGGACGATTTTCTGAGATTATTTTACAGATTGCATCTTCTGGCGGAATTTCTCCATGTTTAAGGGTTAATTCAAATACTAAATAAAAAACTTTTTTTTCTAAGATTTTATTAATCAAATCTAGATATTTAAATTTATGTCTTTTATGTAAAATTGACCTTGCTTCACTTGTCAAGCGAAAGATGGGTTTTTTTCTGATAGAACTTTTATCTTTTTCTATCAGTCCAATATACAGACCAGCATTAGTATAATAGTCAGTTTGCCTGCGGTCAAATTTATAGTTTTCAGTAATATCATCGGTGGTTAAATCTCTTTCTAATAACAATGATAATAAATATACTATCCTCTCAAATTTATTAGCTTGTGGCAATGGAACCTTTTGCTCTTCAATTACTTTAATATTATTGAATACCCGATCGACATCACTCCGTTGTATTTCTTCGGGAGCGATCGTATAATTCTTTTGTGTTATCAGTTGGAGAGAGTTATAATCTTTATCATTGCTAAATTCATAAATAAAAAAGCTAAAAATGTCGTTAGAGTATGTCATCAATACGGGAATCACTTTTTTAGTTATTTTTTTTGACCACAATCTGTAAGGATAGTAAAGTTGTCGAATCAAAAAATCCTCAATCAAATATTTTTTAGATTCTATCAATACAAAATAATTTTCACTTTCAAATCCTGCATCTATTTCACACTGAGAATTTTCAACTTTGATTGAATATGGTTCGTTTGCGATGGAATTTATAATATTAAAATCAAAAGACTCTGTAGACATTTTCCCTGAAACAGTATAAGCGGTTTTTTCACCCACTAAATCATCTATAATACCGATATTAAATGCACAGTGCAATGCAGAACTCTCCGAATATAAATTTTTGTAATCTATACTCTCTATCTCTGCTGGAAATTCAAAAGGCGTCAATTCTGTTTCACTATCATATTCAACTTTCAAGTGTGTAGCAAACTTCCCAATAACGTATTTAGAACGAGAAATTGGCAATATGGATAGATGATTGTCTCGAAAGATATCTGGCAAATTAACCGAGTGATCGAACTTTGCCATCAGCCTGCTTTCTCTTTCTTGATTAATTTGACCAGATGCTATTTCAAAAAAACCATTTTTCTCTACCTCTTCTAATATCTTATGCCTTTCAAATAATATTTCCCAAGCTTTGTCATTGGCAGTTTTCTGGCTTTTAGTCATATTTATTTATCCTAAATTTCATAATTTAAAACTAATACTTCATCAACCATACCTCTTTTCAAGGCATTTGAGTTGATACTTCTCGTTGCCCTAACTTTTATGATTGTATCCTGATAATCCTTGTACAAATCCAGAATAAAATCCGTACAAGAATTACTCAGCATTACCTTGCAATCTTTTTTATGTAAAGCATCAAACTCTTCTTTTAGTCGTTCTTGTTCGTCTCTATTAAAGCCATTCACATCATAACCAGTAAAAGAAGCTGTTTCCGAAACGGGATCGTAAGGAGGATCTAAATAAACAAAATCTCCTCTCTTGGCATCTTTAACAGCCTCTGCAAAATCCTGATTTAACAGCGTGATATTATTGCTATTTAAGTATTTGTTCACAGCTCTTAAAACAGCGTCATCTAAAAAATTGGGATTTTTATATCTACCAAACGGAACATTAAACTGACCGTGGGAATTTACCCTAAATAAACCATTATAGCAGGTTTTATTTAGATAAATGATTCGTGCGGCTTTTTCCACTTCAGACAAAATTTCATATTTTTTCGTTGAACGATCTAAGTCTCTCATCTCATAATAAGACGTTTCGCTATTGCTATATTTATCCTTGCTTAATTCCTCCATCAGCTCATCTAATGAGTCTCTAATTACTTTATAGCAGTTAATCAGTTCTTTATTGGTATCATTGATAACAGCTTTTGGGGGTTGTAACTCAAACAAGAGTGCGCCTCCACCTATGAAAGGTTCATAGTATGTATGTTTGCTTATCCGCTTGGGAACATACTTAACAATTTCTGGCAATAACTGCCTTTTACCTCCTGCCCACTTTAAGAAAGGTCTTACTAACGGATTAAATTTCCCTCTTACTAACGTATCGCTTTTCACTCAGATGCCTCTAACGCTGAACAATTCATTGTAAGTTGAATTTTAGTTCAAGTCAAGAGGCAATGGTGATATCGATTCAAGGTGTAAGTCGCACTTAAATATAGCGACCAAAGCACCTTGACATAAATCTATTCATCTGATATGTCTGGGAAAACAATCTGAATTAAGCCGATCGCACTTCGATCGCTCCCCTGTCAAAAACCCGTTTGTCAGTACCGATTGAACTGACAAACATCCGGTCTTTATAGACATCAAACGTCGCAAAACTCAGGCGGCTAGCAGAATACTCCGTCCACTCAGAACGCCCAACCTCACGAGTGCCCCCGCCGGCACCGCAAATTAAATAAGTCGTACCGTTAATCGAGCGAGTGCGTTCGTAATTGTGCTCGTGTCCGTTGATATAAAGCTGCACGCCGTACTTTTGAAACAAAGGCGTCAAAGTCTTAATAAAAGATTGATTTAATCCGTACAGGCCAGAGGAATAAATCTGGTGGTGGCCGAACACAACTTTCCAAGGTGCGGTGCTCTGACTCAACTCTTTTTCCAGCCAAACAAGCTGATTTTTCCAATCCGCATTGTGATTTGTATCTAAAGCAAAAAACTGTACGATATCGCGCCGAAAAGTATAGTAGCGACCTTGCATATTAAAACCCGCATATTTAACTTGCGGATCGCCGTTAGCAGTGCGGATATCGTGATTTCCCAGACAAGCATAAAATTTTACGTTTTTCTGCAATAACGGCTGATAAGGCCGCTCGAAAACAGCATTAATTTTTTCAATTTCGCCGTTATTGTAGATATTGTCGCCGGCGAGAACAGCAACATTAAAAGGGTTTTCCCGGTGATATTGCGCCATCGCCTCAGCCACAGCATACTGACCTTCAGCGCCGGTACCGGTGTCGGCCACCGAAATAAAGCGTAAAATAGGCGGTGAGGCCGGCATTGGGACGATCGCCCTTTCTCCCTCAACGTTAGAAGGCAAAGCAGCGTTGGCGTCTGTACCCCAGGCAGTCCGAAGCTGAAACATTTTCCAGACTCCGGCAAAACCAAAGCTGCTGAGACTGCCTAAAATTAGAAAGTGACGGCGTTTGATGCTCATTTTGATTCGGTTACAACTAAGTTAAATGATAAATTAAGGTTGAGATGGCTCAACTAAAATTTATCTCGTTTAGATATATTTGCAACGCCCCAAGGCAGAGAAAATGTCAGAAGAAGAACTAAACCAGTCAACTCCAGAACCCTCTCAATCTCCGACACCGCAGGTTGATTCGGCTGCAAAGTCTGCCCCCACTGGCAGCAAAACTCAAAATGCCAGCAGCGCGGTTCCCAAAAATCAGAGAATCAAAGCTTTGATTGCCTCGATTGGGAATTTGGGAAAAAAAGGGAAAAAATTAGCAGCCGAACCCCCGTTGCAGCCCCAAAAGCCGATCGCGCCCACCGCTTCTGACTCAGCAACAGTAACTCCTCCCGCTGTTGCTGCGGAAGTTAACAGCGTGCCACCAAAAGTTGCTGTAAAAGTTGATAAAAAGCCTGTATCCCAACGCAAGGAAGGGAGTTTTTTAGAGAAAGTCGTTGTACTTTGGCAAAGTATTGTGCGGCTAGTGCGATCGCTGCTGCCACCATCTACGAACCAGAAGCTGTCCGATCCAATTTTAAACGCCGCCATAGCAGCAATTCTGATCGTTGCAGTCGGTTTAACTTTCAACAGTTTCTCGGCAAAACCGCCGGAAAAACTAGCAAAAGTGCCTCTCCCAGCAGCACAGCAGTCGCCGCCCACCTTTGGCGATTTTGTGGAACCGGGAACGCCGAAATCGCCAGAGGCGATCGCACCGTCAGCGCCAATCTCTACTAAATTCAAAAGCAAGTTGCCCGATTTAGTGGCTCCGGAAAAACCGCAACCAGTAGAAATGATCCCACCGCCGCCGCTGACGCCGGAACAGTCTCTGATTGCTGCGATTCAAAATCAAGTTACTGACATTAAGAATCGACTGGGCGGCAGTTTAGTTGAGTCTGTTCAAGCTAATTTTTCCAGCAGCATTTTGACAGTAAAAGTCGCTGAAGATTGGTACAAACTCAGCGAAATCGAGCAAAATCAACTAGCAACGAAGATGTGGAAGGAGGCTAACTCCCTCGATTTCAGCAAGTTAGAAATTGCTAATAAGGAAGGAATTTTAATAGCTAGAAGTCCAGTTGTTGGTTCCGAAATGATTATTTTGGATAGAGGGATTAATTAGTAGAATTTAAATTGTCTGTATCTGTCAATCATCAGACCAGGCTTACAGTCCAGGAAGCAAAACTTAATTATGCAGTGAGGTGCGGAATGCGCACCTTACTGCTATTGATTTTTTTAGGATATCGAACTTTTCCCAAATCCGACAGAATGCTACCATTAAATTAATTAACTTTGAGGAAAATTGAAAAATGACAATTTTAACTCAAGTCGAACAAGTAGAAATTGAATATCCCAGCAGCGACGGAGAGCCGATGGCTGAAAGCGACATCACGCGCGATTACATGACTTACAGCGTTGAAGCTGTCAACCTTTACTTTCAAGAGCGTTCTGATGTTTACGTGTCAGCTAATTCTTTCATTTATTATGAACAAGGGAACAACCAGGCAGTTGTTGCTCCGGATATTTATGTGGTGTTTGGAGTAGCCAAACGCAAAAGGGATAATTATAAAGTTTGGGAAGAAGGGGGAATTACTCCCGATTTTGTGTTAGAAATTACTTCGGAAACAACTCAGACCAAAGACCAAGAAACCAAACCGGAAATTTATCGGGCTTTGGGAGTTAGGGAATATTTTCAGTACGATCCGTCGGGAGATTATCTGAATCCGATTTTACAGGGAGTACGTTTGATAAACAATCAGTACGAGCCGATTGCAGCCAACAATATCGCTTTCGATACGCTGTGGTTGTTCAGTGAAGTGCTCGGACTGGAATTGCATCTAATTTCAGGAGAATTGAGGTTTAGAGTTCCTGAAACGGGTGAGTTTTTGAAGACTCACCAGGAAGAAAACCTGGGACGACTGGCCGAGCAACAAGCACGACTGGCAGCGGAGTCAACATTGCGATCGCTCGTAACTCAACTTTTAAATTCTGGGATGAGTCTGGAACAGGTGGCGCAAATGATGAATTTATCGACCGTGGAAGTGAGACGATTGGTAGGGGAAAACTTTTGATCGATCGCACTTTTCCCAGATATCAAGGATAGTGCGATCGAAGTATGGGACAAAATGTGAACAGTCAACAGTCAACAGTTAACAATTAACTAATTACTAGAGAGGCTTATTAGTAGGTTTAAAACCCTGCTTTTGAAAATAGGTTCTAAATACCTCTTGAGCAATTGGTGCCGCCGATACAGCACCATATCCTCCGCCTTCAACTATAACTGCGATCGCAACTTCCGGTTTGTCAGCCGGAGCAAAACCCACATACATAGAATTGTCAGGATGACCGGGCATTTCCACAGTCCCAGTTTTGCCAGCACTTAAAGGAATAGTACCGTCATTCATGGCGCGGCCTGTACCTTTTTTCACCACGTCAATCAATCCTTGTTTAACGACATTTAAAGTGGCAGGCTTAATACCTGTTTGAATTTTTTGAGTTATAGGAGTATTGGTTTGAGAAGCCAACAAATGCGGCTGCACTCGCCAACCGCCGTTGGCAATAGTTGACACCATCACAGCCAATTCTAGGGGAGTACAAAGTACCAAACCCTGACCGATCGCCATTGTTACCGTATCCCCAACGTACCAATCTTCACCATACATTTTATTTTTCTCTGCTGGTATCGGAACTTGACCGTGATTGGCGGATTCCAACCCCAAAAGATCTAAATTAATAGTACCGCCAATGCCCATTTTCTTAGCCCATTTCGCCATTTCTTCCGGCCCTGCTGCCATACCTACTTGATAGAAAAACGTATTGCTGCTGTAGGCTAAAGCATCGCGGAAACCGATCGTGCCGTAACCTGCGCCGTGTTCGTTAAAGGAAATTCCGCCGATGTTAATTGAAGCAGAACTTACCAAAGTCGAGTCAGGAGAAAACTTGCCAGACTCCATCCCAGCTACAGAAGTTACAATTTTAAAAGTGCTACCGACTGGATAACCTTGAACGGCTCGATTTAAAAACGGTTTTTCTGGCCCTTGCAGCCGATCCCATTCTTTTTGAGTTACCTTGCGAGTGAAAATATTGGGATCAAATGTCGGCCAACTAGCCATTGTTAAAAGAGCTCCGGTTTTCACGTCGATCGCCACAACGGCACCCAGGCGATCGCCCAAAGCTTTTTCCGCAGTTTTCTGCATATCTAAATCTAAAGTTAGCTGCACCGGTTTGCCGGGAATAGGGTCTTTTACACCTAAATCTTGGATTTCTTCGCCCTTAGCATTTACCTCGATTAAACGGTTTCCCCAAACGCCCTCTAAAGTTGAATTGGCTAATTTTTCCACTCCCATTTGACCGACGATCATCCCCATCGGATATGCCGGATTAGCTTTTAATTGCTCTAAACTAGCTTCGCCGACGTATCCCAAAAGGTGAGCTGCTAATTGCTGGTGGGGATTGTCTCGGCTCGATTCTACGCGAATTTCAACTCCCCGCAAAGCATTACTTTGTTCTCCCAAAGCGACGAAAGTACCGACATCAATATCCTTACTAATTCGCACTGGCAGGGCCGATCTGTAGCCTGCTCCATCGATTTTTTTGATAATTTCGGCTGCGGGAAGTTTGACGATCGGGCCCAGTGTAGCGGCGATCTCTTGCCACTCCTTGGCCGATCGCTCTTTTGGCCACACATAGACCGATCGAGATACGCGGCTGGCCACAAAAATTTTGCCGTTGCGGTCTAAAATTTGACCCCGAGTCGCTGGGACTGAAACAGGGCGAATGCGGTTATTTTCCGCCCGCTGTCGGTTGTAGGCTCCCTGTACCAGTTGCAGTTCGGCTAGACGAAATATCGGCAGCGTCACCAAGGTAGTGACTAGCAGCATAAACATCATAACTTGGAGCGATCGGCTGCGTTGCCGTGAAGCATTGTCCATGCCATTTTTGTCTAATCGGACTTGAGAGTTAAAAGAAAAATCGCCAGCCATATTAATTAATCTGCTATTTTTATTCAACTAACAGCTTGATCGGGTTGCCATCCGGATTATTTGGCGGAGGATACAGCCATGATAACTTCTAACTCTTTAGTGACAGACATAAATTCTGTCGATTGGTAGACGAATCAGCGGTTTTTTTTGATTAAGGTAGAGGTTAAATATCAGGTTTTATTGACAATTCAACTGTTAAGGAGGTAGGGGCGCTGTGGAACCGATCGATTTTTTGATTGCTTGGCTGGTGACGGGCAGCAGCTTGCTGCTAATTTCTCAACTGCCGATCGGCGTAGAAATTGACAGCACACCGAAAGCAGTAATTTCCGCTGCGGTTTTGGGAATGTTGAATGTTTTAATTTTGCCAATTCTGAAAGCAGTTTTTTTCGTGCCGAACCTACTGACGCTGGGATTGCTTTCCGGCGCGTTTGCTTTTGTCATGAATGTGATTGTTTTTGCCTCGGCTGCGAAGTTAGTTGAAGGATTTAGCTTGCGGATGGGCCTTTGGAGCGCGGTACTGGGGGCGATCGCCTTGGCTGTAGTTAGCAGCTTTATCAACGGCGCACTGATTTAGCAACTCCCCCAGAAAAAGGGCGATAGAAATCGCCCGATATTTCCACACCTTACCTTGCGCGTTTCGTTTGCCTAAAAGCGATTTCTATCGCCGAATATTTATGCTCCCTTCTTCCTTCTATCCGTTACATCCGTTACATCCGTTAAACAATCCGTTGCCGAACTTCCTTCTTACTTCCCCATCGCCGACTTATAGGCTGTCACCTTAATATCAATCCCAGTAATATCTGTGCCGACAACAACAGCCGTCGCTCCTAAATCCCAGGCTTTTTTAGCCATTTCCGGTCCCGCGATCCCGCCTTCGCAGATAACGGGAACCTTAAGCTTTTCTACCATTTCCGCAAGCAAATCAAATCCGGGCGGCGAGAAACTTTCCGTCTGGGCAGTGTAGCCAAAAAGAGTAGTTGCTACAGTATCTGCACCAGCTTGGGCCGCCGCGATCGCAGCTTCTATGGTATCTACATCCGCCATCACTAATTTGCCCAATTCGCTATGAATTTGTGCGATTAATGTCTTTAAATCTTCGCCGCCAGCAGGACGGTTTCTCTCAGTAGCGTCAACGGCGATAATATCGGCTCCAGAAGTGGCTATCGCCCGCGCGTCTTCAAACCGAGGAGTAATGTAAATCTCGCATCCCGGCAATTGCTGCTTCCAAATCCCAATTATGGGAGCGGATACCTGTTTTCGCACCGCTGCAATGTGAGCCGGAGTGTCAATCCGCACGCCCGAGGCACCTCGATTGATGGCGGTTCGAGCCATTGCCGCAATTACGATCGGATCGTGCAGCGGCGAATCAGCAGGTGCTTGACAAGAAACAATTAATCCTGTAGGAATTTGACAATTAATCATGGCGAATTGGGGATGGGGAATTGGTAATTGGGAATTACAAATTATACCAGTTCAAAAAAAAGAATGTAACTGTAGACCAGATCCCAACCCATATCCAATGAGTCATTCCAAAATCTAAAATCTAAAATCTAAAATCTAAAATTATATTACCCATTACCAATCCCCGCCATTAAAGAAATAATTTTGTCGAGCAAGTGTTCAGGGTGAATCGGTTTAGCCAAACAATCGTTAGCTCCGGCCGTCACGAAATATATCTGCTCTGCGGGAATTTCATTAGCGCTTAAAGCGATAATTTTGATATTTTCAGTAGCGGGTCTTTGGCGCAGTTGGTGAATTATTTCGCAGCCATTCATACCGGGCAAACGCATATCGACAATCACAGCATTCGGCTGCAAAAGTTCAATTTGTTCCACCGCCGCCGAACCTTCAATCATCCACACCACTTGCAGTCCTGCTGCGGTCAGGATATCGCAAATCAGCATGGCAGTTTCTTCATCTTCTTCGACGAGTACGAGGCTGCCCCACGAGGAAGAATGCAGCGGTAAAGATGAATTCGATTTTTCATATTTGAATTTTGTGGATTCATCTTTGCTTTGAGTTTGGATGGGTATAAAAACGGTAAAAGTAGACCCGACATCAACTGTAGAGCTGACTTCGATCGCGCCGCCGTGAAGCTCTACTAACTGTTTAGTTAAAGCCAATCCCAGGCCGGTGCCACCGTATTCGCGGCGGTAGGGGGAATCCAACTGCTGGAATTTTTGAAACAAAAGCGATCGCTGATTTTCGGGAATTCCAATGCCGGTATCTTTGATTTGAAAAACAGCGGTGCTGCCAGCAGGTGCAATACCGGGATGTCGCACTGCAGGCGTTAGATTTTTATCTTCTGTCACCCAGACTCGCAGGATGACTTGCCCGCCTTCGGGAGTGAATTTAATCGCATTTCCTAAAAGATTGAAGAGAATTTGTCTCAAGCGGCGCGGGTCAGCGGTGAAGCGATCGCACTCTTGTTTTATCCGCTGTTCTTGCACCAGTTTCACGCCTTTAGCCACAGCTTTTTCTTTCAGGGCGTGCAGGCTCTGAGAAGCTAATTTAGAAATAGAAAATTCACTAATTTTTAATACTGTTTTTCCCGCTTCTACTTGCGATAAATCTAAAATATCGTTAATTAATTCTAATAAGTGGTCGCCGCTATCCCGGATAGTTTGCAGGTACTGCCGTTGCTTTTGCAGCGGCACTTCTTTGCAGCCAACTTTGCCGTAAGACCATCGCAACAGCGTGTCGGAAATGCCGATGACACAGGTGAGGGGAGTCCGCAATTCGTGGCTCATAGCTGCCAAAAATTCGCTCTTGGCGAGGCTGGCAGACTGGGCAGCGACCAGTGCATCGCGCAGTTCTTGCGTGCGCTCTATTACGCGCTGTTCTGAGGTGCGCTTTTGTTGCTGGACTTCTGCATAAAGTTCGGCTTGGTAAATGGCGATCGCCAAATGTTCTGCTATGTGTCGCAAAAATGTTTTTTTGCTTTCTTCCCACTCCCGAAAAGTACACTGGTGGGCAATTAGCAGCCCCCACAATTCGTCTTGAACTACGATCGGCACTAGCAACTTCGCCCGCACCTTCGCCCGCCGCATCAACTCTAAAAAACAAGGATGCGAAGAGTAAGTTGTTTCCACATCCGCGACGCACAAAGCCAAACCTTTGCGATATTTCTCTCTGTCAATGACTCCATTGGTAAAACACTGCGCGCCTTCACTAAAATTCAGTACAGACGAGATAGCGTCGCTGGCTAAAGCTTCGTAGGTGACGCGACCTAAATAGAAGTAAGAGCCGGAATTTTTTGGGATTTCGCCAGACCCAGAAACCGCCGCAGGTATTTCTTTAGCTAACTCACCATTGTGCGGCGCTGGGACTTTTTCAAATTGATAAATTAACAGGCGATCTACTTCCAAAAACTCTCGCACTCGTTCGACTGCTTTTGACAAAATTACAGGCAATTCCAAACTCTGGCGGATTTGAGTTGTCACCTGATTCAAAAGTCGCTCTTGTTCGAGCTGCTGCTGCAAAGCATCTTCCACCGGCTGACAAAATGAAATGCAGGGACTGGCAATTTGTAAGTGATTGACGGCTTGGGAAATCTGGCGCTTTAGCGTTTCGGAATCTATCAGTTTGGGCGCGGATTTTCCCTGTATTTCTGTTTGGGTGTGTAGGGGCGGGCGACTGTTTTGGGTGTCATTGTCTGCGAGAATCTCCAACAAATTCAGGGTGAATTCGCTTTGAAGAACGGCCGAGTTTGGCTGTATATTTTTAATTGCTTGTTTCAGGGCGCGAAGGTCAATTTGCCGCGAGGGTGCGGGTGTTATTTCTGCGAGTTTGTCTGCGAGGGGAGAGAGGAAATTGGCGATCGCCCCGGGATCGAAAGTCAACTGCACATTCAATTGCGAATTGAGGTTTTTTTCGCTGTGCTTGTGTCCGTTTGTTGCGAACTCATCTAATAGATTGCCCCGCAGCAGCGCGCTAAACCGATCGGATACCACTGCTCCAAATCTTTCCGACGAGTTTTCCCGATTTTGAGAATCAGCGAGCGCATCGTCTGCCAGCCAAATCGCCCCGGAGATTTCAGCCATTTGCTGTAACAACTGGTAAGCAGCCTCAAACGTTGCTAGCGGCAAAGTCCGACTTAAGGTTTTTAGTTTCAATCTAGATATTTTCCCGGTTGTTTTAAAGAACAAAATATGAAGGCCCCTGTTTTGGGGAAGGAACCCGGGGCGCAGGAGGGGCGGCCGCTCCAACAGAGTTGAGCAGACTGGAGATAAAAGTAGTCAGAAGCCAGGGTCTCGTCAGGCCCAGGAGCCAGAAAGCTTATTTCTCCCTATAGTTGTCATTACTTTAAACAATCTTATTCCAGTATAATATTAATATATAATTTGTTAACTTCTACTTAACACTATCCGGGTAAATGAGCAATCCAACTCAACTCACCCCCGATTTCACGATCGGACATCTGCCGTGTCACCACTTCCAAGTGAGTGCTGCAACTCCAGGACAGGTAGTGGCTGAAAAATTCGAGCAAGAACCAGACCTGCCGGGAGTCATTATTACTCATGAATCACAGGTATTGGGCATGATTTCTCGCGTCAAATTTCGAGAGCAAATGAGTCTTCCCGAGCGCGTAGAACTTTACGGGACGCAGCCTATTCGAGCATTGTTAGATTTTATTAGAATTCCGCCTTTGCTGCTTTCGGAAAAGTGGAAAGTTGACGATGCCGTGCAAGCGTCTCTCAACAGGCACAAAGACTTGATCTATGAACCGATTATTGTGGTAATGGAAAACCGGACTTACCGCATTTTGGACGTTCATACTCTGGTGATTGCTCAGTCAAAAATTTTAGCGCAAGCTAACAAAATTATTCAAAAATACCGAGTAGAAAGACATAAATATCAGGCGATAATTCAACAAGAACAGGCAAAAGTTCAGGAATGCAATGAACTTTTAAAAGCCCAACAACGTCAAACAGAAAAATCGCAGAGTAATCCCAGTAACCAAGTAGCCCTGGTAAAACAAGCTGAAGAAATTGCTCACATGAATCAGCGATTTGTGAGGATTGCGAAACTGATTTCTTCAGAAGGTCGCCAAGCATTTCAAGCTACTTTTCAAGGTGCTAATTCTATTTGCAACAATACAGATAAAATTTTGGGCGTTGGCAAAGCAATAGCTAATGATTTAGAAACGGTTAACCGCACTTCCCGAACCATCCGGGAGGCGATCGAACAAGTCAGGCATTTAGCAGTACAGGTGGCTGTAGTTACCAATCAAATGGGAAGTCAGCCCAGCGGTCTGAGCCAAGTGAGTCTG
Source organism: Microcoleus sp. BROC3 (assembly GCF_036702515.1). NCBI lineage: Bacteria > Bacillati > Cyanobacteriota > Cyanophyceae > Oscillatoriales > Microcoleaceae > Microcoleus > Microcoleus sp. BROC3. The sequence continues at coordinate 68,714 of NZ_JAUBTQ010000032.1, read as the reverse complement.
GAAATTGGCAGACTGGCAAGTAAAACTTTTGAATTGGGAACTCAAATGGAGCAAATTGCCAGCCGGTTTAAACTTCGCGTTCACGAACTCACGGAGGCAGCAAGAGCGGGTGCGAATGTGGCTAAATCCGTGACCATCAAGATCGATCGCGCGGAAATGGCTCTGTTAGAGTTGGAGGAATTAATAGCGGAAAAAGATTTCAATTCACAGACCGCTATCAAACAACCTTTGGGAGTCAGGAAAAGTGTGACCGCTGATTCTTTAGTTAAAGAGATAAAAAACGCCGAAGTGGCGGTTTCGGAGTTGGAAAACTTAGTTAAGCATCAAGATTCATCGCAATATCTGATTCAAAAAATTCAGCAGGCGCTGAAGTCAAAAAAGCCATAAATTCCCCTGGAGAATTCGATGAAACATTGGGATAGGTAAAAAAAATCCAATAATAATTTACCATTACACTATATTCAAGAATACTATTTGTTAGACTGAGGGTGGGAAAAATTCAAATAAACCATGAAAAAGGTTATTTAAGTATCCCAATAATTCGACAACAAGTCAGTCACCAAAATAGATTAAACAACAGGTTACGCTTATGAAAATTCTGCTGGTAGAAGATGACACAATTACAGTCAGTTTGCTTACCCAAGCGCTGAACTCTCACAATTACAATGTGAATGCGGCAGCAGACGGTGAAACAGCCTTGCAGTTGGTGCAGGCATACGATTACGACCTGATTGTTTTGGATGTGCTGATTCCTAAACTCGACGGCATTAGTTTGTGTCGGAAACTGCGATCGTCCGGCTGCCAAATGCCGATTTTACTGCTAACAGCGCTAGATAGCAGCAACGATCGAGTCCAAGGTTTAGAAGCGGGTGCAGACGATTATGTGGTCAAACCCTTTAATCTTGAAGAATTAATCGCTAGAATTCGGGCTTTGCTGCGCCGGGGCAAGGCAACTTTGTCGAGTACAAATTTGACCTGGGAAAAACTGCAAGTCAACCCGGACACTACGGAAGTAACTTATGGGGAAAAAGTGCTGCACTTGACTCCCAAAGAGTACAATTTGCTAGAACTTTTCCTGAGAAATCCCCGGCGCATTTTCAGCCGCAGCGCCATCCTCGATCGCATTTGGTCTGCCGGCGAATTTCCTCAGGAAGAAGCCGTTACCGCTCACATCAAGGGGCTGCGGCAGAAGCTGAAAGCAGCCGGGATGACTGTAGATTTAGTGGAAACCGTGTATGGATTGGGCTATCGGCTCAAAAGTCTGCCGGAGGATATTGAGAACCAAAAAGTTGTGCAGGAAACGGCAAAAACTGCTAAAACTCCAGAGACTTTATCTGCTGAATCTAGCGGGTCTAGCGGGGAATCAAACAATGACGAACGCCGCCTCAAAGTCATGACTGTGGTTGCCCAAATGCGGGGGAATTTAAAAGCTAATTTTATAGAGAAAGTGGCGATATTCGACCGCGCGATCGCTCAACTGAAAAGCGGAACCTTGGAGGGCGAACTGCGCCAGGAAGCCCAGGCTCAAGCTCACAAATTAGTCGGTTCTTTGGGAACTTTAGGGCTGCCCAAAGGTTCGGAAGTTGCGCGCAAAATAGAACATTTGTTCAAGGCTGAAAACATCTTAAAACCGGAGACGGCTCAGCAAATTGAGGGATTTCTGGATAAGCTCAAACAAATATTCGATCGCCCGTCGCCCGAACCAGAAGGCGATTGGGTTCCTGCGGTTTCCCAAAAGCGCCGAATGCTGATTGTTGATGATGATACTTTGGGCAGCGATCGACTGAAAATAGTAGCATCCGGTTCCGACTTTCAGATAGAAGTCGCCAACTCTCCGCAAGCGGCAAGAAATGCGATTTCTCAACAGCCTCCCGACGCGATTTTACTGGATTTGACATTTTCCAGAACTCAGGAAAACGGACTTTCTCTCCTAGCCGAACTCCGCAGTGAAAAGCCCGAAATTCCGGTGATGGTTTTTAGCGGGCACAATCAATTGAGCGATCGAATAGAAGTTGCTCGTTTGGGAGCTTCGGGCTTTTTACACAAATCTATGCCCCCAGCAGATATACTCAAAGCAGTCGCCCAACTACTAGACCAGACGGGTCCTGCTGAAGCTAAAGTTATGGTGGTAGACGATGACGTGCATCTATTGGCTGCACTGCAAGTGATTCTAAAACCTTGGGGATTTCAAGTAACAACATTGGACGATCCCGAAAAGTTCTGGGAGGTACTCGAAATGACTTGTCCGGATTTGCTAATTTTAGATGTGGAGATGCCCGGTTACAGCGGTATCGAGCTGTGTTTGGCAGTGCGCAACGATTTGCGCTGGAGCAAGCTCCCCGTGCTATTTTTGACGGCTCATTCCGAGTCGGAAACAGTCCGCCAAATGTTTGTCGCAGGTGCTGACGACTACGTGAACAAGCCGATCGTCAAACCGGAATTAATTGCTCGCCTCCTGAATCGTTTGGAGCGAACTCAACTGAGAAATAGACTGGCTCAGGCACAGCGTTAATCCCATTTTACATTTAACAAATTAAATAATTAACAAATTGAAGCATTGGGAATGACTGATGAGATCTGGGTTTCGAGCACTGACTTACAGTTGTATTCTTGTTTTAAACTGGTATAACTAGGAGGAAATATGCAGTGCGTGTCCGAAATAGATCGGGAAGCCTTAGCCAAGACTTGGGATGGTTTGATTGTGTAATTCGGACTCGGTGGCGTTGATTGATGTTTGCCCGTCATCAAGAATATAGACTAATTTAGAGAAGTATTAATCAGATGAAAGCAATGGTATTGCCCTCAGACACAGGCACTCTCAATAACAGCGACTGCGAAATAATTTACGATCCGGCTTCGATTCAACCTCACGGCATGCTTTTGGTTCTGGAATCTCCTGTGTGGAAAATTTTGCAAGTTAGCAACAATACTTTTGAGGAACTCGGCATTTACCCCGAAGAACTTTTGGGCAAATTTTTACATGAATTTGTCGAGGCTGAGGAAATTGAGGCTATAGAAAAAGCTTTATTTGAAAACAGTCATCACTCTAACGATCTCAGATTATCCTTCAAAAGTCAAAACCGCCAGTCTTTTTTTCATGGAACGCTGCATCAATCTAGTTCAGCATTAATTGTTGAATTAGAGTCGGTTGTTTCCCCAACAGCTAGCGATAGTTTTAATTGCTATCATTTAGTCCAAGAGCCGATCGACAAAATCCACAAAACACCCAACCTGCAAGTGCTGTGTCAGACAGCAGTTGAAGAAGTGCGGAGGATGATCGGTTTCGATCGAGCGATCGTCTATCAATTTGATACCACCGGTGCGGGGGAAGTTGTCGCCGAAGACAAAGTAGAAAGTTTGGCTCCTTTATTGGGACTGCACTATCCGGCTACCGATATTCCTCCCCAGGCAAGAAAGCTGTTCAACATGAATTTAATTCGGTTTATTCCCGATATTAACTGTCAGCCGATAGAACTAATTCCTCACTGCAATCCGCTGACAGGTCGCCCCCTGAATCTGGGCTTCTCTTTGTTGAGAGCCGTTTCCCCTTGCCATGTTCAATATCTCAAGAACATGAACATTGGTGCTAGCATGACCCTGACATTAATCAAAGATCGAAAACTCTGGGGATTGATCGCCTGTCACCACCCAACACGAAAGTATGTCAACTACGAAACAAGAAAGGCTTGCGAACTGCTAGCAAAGTTTGTGAATCTAGAACTTAGCTACAAACAAGATAGCGAAAATTGGGAATATGCAATTTATTTAAAAGAAAATTGCCATAACTTTATCACCAAAATTCCTCAATCACACTGGTTTGTAGAAGGTTTACTTAAATCCGGAGATGAATTGCTGACCTTAGTGGGCGCTACCGGTGGAGTTGTGTGTACCAATGAAAGTTTAACAACCATCGGTAAAACCCCGGAATTGCTAGAAATCAAAAACTTAATTGCTTGGATAAAAACTCAAATAAATAATGATATTTTTCATACAGATTCTCTCTCAAAACTGTATCCGCCCTCCCAGAATTTTAAAGAATTTGCTAGCGGTTTGCTGGTACTTGCCCTGTCCGAAATGCAAAATTATTACATTTTGTGGTTCCGTCCAGAAACAATTCAAACTGTCAACTGGGCCGGCAAACCAGACGGGGAAATTGAAGTTAAACCGGATGGCAGCCGGCCGCTGTCTCCTCGCAATTCCTTTGACTTGTGGCAAGAAACTGTGAGGTTAAAATCTTTGCCTTGGCAGCGGTGCGAAATCGAAATAGCCCGAGAACTCCGAGTTGCTATTACTAGCATGGAGTTGCGGAAAACAAATCAGCAGCTTAACTTAGCTTTGTCCGCTACCAAAATTGGATTTTGGGACTGGGACTTGCAGAAAAATCGCATTGTTTGGTCGAGGGAACACGAAGAGTTATTTGGGTTGGACCCGGGGACTTTTGCCGGAACTTATCAAATGTTTGTAGCTTGCGTTCACCCAGAAGATTTAAACAGTATTCAGAATGCTATAAATCAGGCGATCGCCCAGCGATCAGATTACTATCACGAATACCGCGTGGTTTGGCCCGACGGCAGCATTCACTGGATTGAGGGGAAAGGTAAGTTTTTTTACAATGAAGCAGGCGATGCAGTGCGGATGGTGGGGACAGTTACAGAAATTACCGATCGCAAAGCTAGAGAATTACAGTTGCGCCTGTTGGAATCAGCAGTCACCACCACTAACGACGCCGTGTTAATTACCGAAGCTGAACCGATTAACGAACCGGGCCCGCGAATTCTTTATGTCAACCCAGCTTTCACGCGGATGACCGGCTATACGCTAGAAGAAGTTGTGGGTAAAACGCCGCGAATCTTGCAAGGACAAAAAACAGACCGCGCCAGTCTCGATCGAATTCGGACAGCTTTGGAAACCTGGCAGCCGCTGCGAGTTGACACGATCAATTACCGCAAAGACGGGACTGAATTTTGGGTAGAAATGAGCATTGTGCCTATAGCGGACAAAAATGGTGAGTTTACCCACTGGGTATCAGTGCACCGGGATATTAGCGATCGCAAACTTGCTGAAGCCACCCTCCAACAGCTCAACGAACGGTTAGAAATGCGAGTTTTGCAGCGAACCAGAGAACTAGAAAGCTCTCAAGCAGAACTGCGGGAAAGCGAAGCTTTATTTCGCTCTCTGAGCGAGAGTTCCCCCGTCGGCATTTTCAAAATCGATGCTGAGGGGAAATGTACCTATACAAATCCCCGCTGTCAAGCAATTGGCGGCTTCACACCGGCAGCCGCTTTAGGAAACGGCTGGATGCGGTTTGTTCACCGCGAAGACATCAAACTAATTCTATCTAAGTGGTCCCAATCGCAATCGCTAGATGAGAAATTTTCTTGCGAATTCCGCCACATCCAGCGAGACGGAACAATCCGGTTTTGCCGGCTTAAAACAGCTCCGATTTTTTCCGACAGAACTCAACTAATCGGTCACGTCGGCACAGTCACAGATATCACAGAAAGTCGGGCAATTGAAAAAATGAAAAATGAGTTTATTTCCATTGTCAGCCACGAACTGCGAACGCCGCTTGCCTCAATTCGCGGTTCTTTAGGTTTGCTGGCGGCTGGGGTACTGAAAAATCGACCGGAAACTGCCAAACAGATGTTAGAAATTGCGTCTAGCGATACCGAACGGCTAGTGCGTTTGGTCAACGATATTCTCGACTTAGAGCGGCTCGATTCGAGCCAAGTTACCCTCGTCAAGCAGTGGTGCGATGTACAGATTTTGATCCGGAAGTCTGCGGAAGCTTTGCTGTCCATGGCTGCTGAGAATAACATTAATTTGTCGATTTTGCCCGAAACGGCAAAAATTTGGGCTGACCCCGACAGGATCGTTCAACTGCTGGTAAATTTGTTGAGCAATGCGATTAAATTCTCGGCTCCGGGAGGTACAGTAACTGTCAGGGCCCAAGATTTGGGCGATCGGATTTTATTTGAAGTCAAAGATCGAGGCCGGGGGATTCCTGCTGATAAACTAGAAACTATCTTTGGACGGTTTCAACAGGTCGATGCTTCGGACTCCCGCCAAAAAGGAGGTACGGGTTTGGGTTTGGCTATCTGTCGCAGCATCGTGCAGCAGCACGGCGGTCGAATTTGGGCCGAAAGTGTTGTCTCAGAAGGCAGCAGTTTCTATTTCACAGTGCCTGCACCGTTGGAAGGCGAAGGGGGCCAAAGTTTGGAGTTTTGAGATTGCTTTCATTAAGAGAATGCGAAAGTTAACCTTCCTCGCAACGCAAGCCGGGAGTATGAGTTTGGGAGGATGATATTTCGATTTTTGTGTTCTCGATTTAAGTAGGTGAGCGGCAAAATATAGCAACCGTTCCCGACGATTATGACGTTTTTAATTGCTGAAACTCTTAATTTTCTTGCTTTTTCCTGCTGCTATATCTGTGAATAAAGCGGGTTGATGAGCCAGGGTGCATAAGTCCTTTTTCAGTTGACCATTATTAATTTAAAATTTGAGTTTTAATTATGACAGCAAAGCGCATTTTGGTAATCGATGATGAAAAAAACCTCTGCAGCGTGATTCAGGCCTGTCTGGAACATTTAGGCGGCTGGACGGTACTGAGCGCACTCAGCAGTAGCGAAGGAAAGCTTTTAGCTGAAACTCAACTCCCTGACGCTATTCTGCTAGATGTGATGATGCCGGATATGGACGGAGTTGCTCTGTTTAGTTTGCTGCAAAACAATGCGCCTACTCGGGGGATTCCGGTGATTTTCCTGACGGCTAAGGTGCAGGCGATGGATTTGAGCGAATTTGCTGATTTGGGGGTAGCAGGGGTGATTGCAAAGCCTTTCGATCCTTTGAGTTTGGCACAGCAAGTGGCGGAAATTCTGGGTTGGGAACCGTTGCTTTAAACTGGGATAAAATGCGATCGGGTGATTTGTTATACCACTTCAAAAAAGTTTGGCTGCAATTATCTCTCTTATACCAATTATTAAAAGTCCCATATCTCTCTAATGACAAGACATTACCGTTTGCCTACAGATGCTCGGTTACAATATATATGTAGCTCTCTTTTACCGAAGTGGTATTGCTTTAAACCCTGATTCCTTAGAAGTTCCAGATCTCGCCTCATGGACTCGGGGTTTTTTGTTTCTCGCAAAGTCGATCGGCTACTAACATATTTACACGCAGAATAAATGCTGTATAAGTTACGCAGACTTGCCTCAAGAAATCGGGTTTTTTAACCCGAGATCGGAGATGCAGCGAAGTTTTTGGTCAACAACCCGATTTGTGCTAATCCAGCAGTTACCCGCGCTTGTCTCAGAAACCGGGTTTTTTAACCCGCACTCGCGAATGCAGCCAAGTTTTTTAGTAAAAACCCCGCTTTCTGCGTAAGAGTTGCAGTTTGTGCTTCGGCCAAAGTATATTCATCAAAAAAAATGATTTTCTTCATAATTTCCTCATATTTTTTAGATAATCTTTACTTCAAGCTCTTGAGTTGAAAGTCGATCGCACTCTCAGCAGCAGCCCGCTGGCAAACAACAAACTTGTTGTCAGAGAGGTTCCGGTCAGTAACTGTACTTTCTATTAAGTGGTGCGACAGCACAACCAACCTGAATAAGTCAGGAGTTACGCACTGTATACCAAACAAACCGGGTTTTTTCACCTGGAAAAACCTGGTTTCTGTGCAATTAATTTAAGTGTTGGCAGGAGAAATAAATGATAAAAAAATCAATAACTGAGGATGTGATTTGCGCTCTCGAACAACACCACAAAAATAAGTCGCTCATTTTGTCAAGAGCCAAACTCGCAATTATTGCTAACAAGCCAAACCAAGTCTGAGTAAGTTTTTGAAAGAGTGTGGAGATTTTTCAAATGTCAGATCAGCTATCTTCTAAAGGTAACAACAAAATTCTGTGCTATTACGCAAATGTTACCAGCCTAACTCAGGTAGTTCGGATTGAAAACATTCCTAATTGGTACTTTGAAAGAGTGATGTTTCCGGGACAGCGACTGATGTTTGAAGCTGCTGCTGAAGCAGTATTAGAAATTCACACTGGTGCGGTGGCAAGTGCTATTTTATCGGACAAAATTCCCTGCTACGTGCTGCGGGTTATAGAAGAGGTAAGTTCCGAGAGCGAGCTGGTGATTCCCGAAGAACGATTTGCGCTATTAGCGCGCTAAGATTCAGCAGAAATCACATGAGATCGAGATCGGCAACAAAAATATTAGTTAACGAGTGTTGAGGGACGGGGAAAATGCAGAAAAATCTTGTCAATATTACCTTAGCTGTAGTCACAGAGGAAGTAGAAATTATCTTGGAGTCTTATCCGACGCATCCCTACCAACAAGCTTTTTCGCCCTCGGGCTTGCGGCAGGATTTAATTGCTTACGTGCTGAGCCGAGTTCCTAATAGATATACTGCGATCGACTCCGGCGAGTCGGTGTCACACCAAACAGTCCAGGTTCGCTGTTCTTCAGAGCAGTTGCTGCACATAGAAAATTTGATTCATTCTGGCATTCGCGACCTGCTGCACAGCTATCAGAAGATAGATTACCGCCTTCCTGAACAAGTTAAATTCGGTTCGAGAGTTGCTACTTGGTTTTGATAGTTTGTCGTAATTGAGGGAGATGGTGATGGCAGCATCTCACTTTTGTAAAAAGCGTTTTTTAGGAGTTTTCGCTGTCAGAGCACAGCACAGCCAGACATATAGGCTGTGCCGTGCTCGCAGCGAACACTCCTGTGAAAGATCGTTCAAGACTTTTGGTAATCGCAGCAGCGATCGCACGGGCCATTGGGATTGACAGCACAGCGCAGAATTTCCGATCGAGCATTAAAGCGGCAGCTAGCATCTCCGATAACCCAGATGCCGCTTACAAAAGTTCTTTCCCTCGGCGGTGCGGCAGACTGCACGTACAGGGCAATTTTTTGCAATCGGTAGCGGCCGGATTTGAGTTGATAGCGGTGGTGGCGTTCCAAGACAGCGTAGGTTTCTCCCTCTAAATCTAGATAGTTCCCCGGTTGTGGCGTCCAATCCAGCCGAATGCTACCTAAGGATTGACGGGGGTAAGAGAGAATCACCTCTACGGGTAAAATATTTTGTTCCATGTGGCGGTGCCGCAAGCGAGTACACGCTGATGGTATCGCATTGCGGGACTTGGGGTGGGTTTGGAGTGAGGACTAAAGTCCTGTGATTTTTATGAGGACTGAAGTCCTAACTACAAACCAAACCGCATTGTCGGTCATCAAAATTCCCAAAAATATGCCATTCCTTCCATGATTCCCCAAGCGCAAGCGGAACCAGCTAAATAATGATTTTTAGTGCCACATTCGCGGTGCCATTCTAAGAGTTCGGACAGAGCATTAGCGACGATTACTCCCCGGACATCCTGTTCAAACATATTGATATCATTACCAGAATCCCCGCAAACTAATGTTGCTTCCGATGAAATTTGCAGGCGCTTTTGTAAATAAGTAAGGGCATTGCCTTTATTGCTAGTCTGCGGTAAAATATCTACATCGCGATTGCTGCTAAAAATGATTTGAGCTGCCAGTCCAGATTCAGTTAACTTTTGCTGCAAGGCATCGAGAGTCGAGCTGTTTTCGGCTGCTGGTTCCAGACAATAACTGATTTTCCAAGGATTTTGTTCTTTTACGGATTGGGGTTTAAGCTGGGAAAACTGCTGAGCTAAAGAGGCGATCGCCATTTTATCCCAGTCTTGAGAAAGATATTCCGCCCAATCTAAATCGAGGGTTCCGTCTTGGTAAATTTCGCTGCCTACACCTGCGATCAAATAGTCGGGTTCTAGCAGTTGCTTTTGGGCAATTAATTCGGAAGTTGAAGCATGAGAACGGCCGGTAGCGTAAACCAAACAAATTTGCGATCGCTTTAATTGCAAGCGCTGGTTTATAACTTGAGTTGCTTCGTCATCTCCGACTAGCGTGTTGTCTAAATCTGTAACTAATAAAAACTTCATTTTGGGAATTAGTCAGTAGTCAGTAGTCATTAGTGATTGGAAATCGATCGCTTCGTAAAATAATTTTAACTATTTATAAGAATTTGTTAAACACAACACATTTATAAGCAAGCTTATCGTTTAAGATTGGCCAAATTTAATTTTCAACAAGTGGTGTGAGTGTTGTGGTGAAGAATTTAACCTCCGTTAAAGCTTTTTGGCTGTCTTTCTTGATGTCTGGTGCGGCGGTGCCTTTGGGGCCGATCGCAGCAACAGCTCAAGTTCAGGATACCTCAACTCCAGAAGTTGCGCTAGAAGGTAGTGCCGTCCCTGCGGCTACCTCAGACGCAGCGCTGGCTGCAGGTAAGATTGAGATACCGCAGTTAGCGGCGATAACCGCAGAGACTCACTCAGCAGTCGATCGCCCTTTACCCGAAACAGATATAGCATGGGTGAATCGTGCTTTACCCGAAACAGATACAGCAACAGTCGATCGCCCTTTACCCGAAACAGATACAGCATGGGTGAATCGCGCTTTACCGCAAACAGATATAGCAACAGTCGATCGCCCTTTACCCGAAACAGATAAAGCAACAGAGGATCTCGCAACAACAGCCCCAGAAATAACGGGGGCAATTCGCGAATTGCCCCCCCAGGAGTTAGAAATTGCAAACTCTCCTCAGTCTCAAAACGTTGCTGAAGCCAGCAAAATTGCCGATATCAGCAGCGAGACTGGCACCGCTGATGACCTCAGCATACAAGAAGACGCAGCACAAGTCACCTCTGTTTCTCAACTTTCCGACGTGCGGCCAACAGATTGGGCTTTTCAAGCACTACAATCTCTAGTAGAAAGATACGGCTGCATTGCGGGATATCCAGACGGCACATTCCGAGGCAATCGGGCAATGACTCGCTACGAATTTGCTGCCGGATTAAACGCTTGCTTGGATCAAATTACCAAACAACTTGGCGGTTCTACTGGTAATTTAGTCAGGCGAGAAGATCTACTTGCTTTGCAAAAGTTGCAAGAAGAATTTGCTGCCGAATTAGCTACATTGCGCGGTAGAGTAGACGCTTTAGAAGCTCGAACGGCTGAATTGGAAGCAAATCAATTTTCAACTACTACTAAACTAAACGCATTTGCTTGGTTTAACCTGACTGGAGCTTTTGCGGGCGATAAAGTCCGAGTTGAAGCTACAAGAAATGTGGCTCCGCTCGATCGGGTGGGCGGACGCGATCCGGTGACAAACAGACCAATTGTGCAGAGAGTGGACGACCCAGAAATCACTTTCAGCCAGTTAGTTTGGTTGACCCTCACTACTTCTTTTACAGGGAAAGACGAATTGATTACACAGCTAGCTGTAGGTAACGGCAATTCCCCAGCCAACCAGTTTACTTCGGCGGGTTTTTTCAATACATTCGGCACTCCTTTTCTCGACCAGACTGCGGGAGGAAATCCCAATGAAGTTACCCTGCGGGAACTTTCTTATCGGTTCCCGGTTAGTAACAGCTTGCAAGTAGTAATCGGCCCGAGAATTAATTTCTACCGCTACTTTGACAACAATAACTTTAACTTTTTCGTAGACGGTGCGAGCAGTTTTAATTCTAACAACAGCCCTTTGTTAAGCGCTACCAGACGCGGTGCCGGTGCTTTGGTTTTGTGGGATATCGGTCGCCGATTGAAACTGCGCTTTGGCTATTTGGGCGAGAGTACGGAATTTTTGCCCACTTCCGTGTTTAATTCCGCTTCCAATCCGTCTCAAGGCTTGTTTGGCGGCACAAATACGACTACAGCAGAATTAACATTCAGTCCGAGCGATCGGGCTAATTTGCGATTTCTGTACAGCCGTTCCAACATCCAGCAAATCGGCGGCTTAATTGGATCTCCTAACAGCAAGCCGTTGAACGGTGTGGCAGATGACGGTTTCGGCGGCCGCCTGGGAAATGCGACTGCGAATACTTATAGTTTCAATTTCGATTGGTCAGTCACTCGTCGCTTTGGTCTTTTCGGCCGCTACGGCTACGCCGAAACCAATATATTTCCCAAGACTAACCGACCTGACGGCACGATCAAAAATCAATCTTATCAGTTAGGAGTTGCATTTCCCGATTTGTTCAAACAAGGAGCTTTGCTTACGGTGTCATATTTAGTACCTTTTGACTTTACTGGCGGTCGGAGGTTTCTGGTTTCTGGCGGAGGGAATGGCGGCACGCAGTACGAAATTGAGGCAACTTATTATTTGCCTCTCACCGACCATATTTCGATCGTGCCGGCATTTTATGCGATCGGCAATGCCAATAATTTCGATAACAACCCGACAATTTTTGTGGGCAATTTGCGGACGCAGTTTAGTTTTTAATTCCACGCATGGGAACCCAGAAACCGGGTTTTTTGACGAAAAGATGCGTTAGAGCATCGCACCCAAGGTAAAAAACCCGGTTTCTAAGTATGGGCGGGGCCGGTTTATATAATTTGTCGATAATTCTCAAAAATATAGGCGAACCCGGCCCTACACAATTTAACATCATACAAGTCCGAATCAAACGGACATGACATGAATTGACACACACTCAATAGTTAATCCGTGTATTCGTGTTCATCCGTGTAGTGCCTTTCTGATTCCTTCTACTTAATTGGAATTTCGATGATAAATTCAGTGCCTTTACCTGGTTCCGAGTGACACTGCAATTTGCCGTTGTGTTTTTCAACGACAATTTGGTGCGAAATTGATAAACCTAAACCTGTGCCTTTACCTACGGGTTTGGTGGTAAAAAATGGGTCAAACAAACGCACGATCTGATCTTCGGGAATGCCCGGGCCGTTGTCTTTAATCCGAATACAAATGCTATTGCTATCCATCGTTTCAGTTTGAATCGTAATTGTAGGAAATAGAGGATCTGCTGTATCTTTTGCTTGGCTGCTGCTTTCTTCCAAGGCGTCGATCGCATTGGCCAATACATTCATAAAAACCTGATTTAACAGTCCGGGATGGCATTGTATTTGCGGCAGTTCTCCGTATTTTTTAATCACTTCAATGCCGTGCCAGTTTGCCTTGGCTTTCAGCCGACTGTTCAACATTAATAAGGTACTTTCTAAACCTTCGTGAATGTCGGCAGTCTTGATTTTCGCTTCGTCCGCCCGCGAAAAATTGCGCAGAGTTTGAATAATTTCTACAATTCGCTCGCATCCTATCTGCATCGAATTGAGTAATTTGGGCAGGTCTTCTGCGAGAAATTCTAAGTCTATATCCTCGGCTTGTTGCTGAATTCTGGCGGGGGGATTTGGGTACTCTTCTCGATACACTTGGACGATTTCTAACAAGTCGAGAACGTAGCCTCGGACGTGGCAGAGGTTGCCGGCGACAAAGCCAACAGGGTTGTTAATTTCGTGGGCAATTCCTGCTAGCACTTGTCCGAGGGAAGACATTTTTTCGGTTTGTACTAACTGCATTTGAGTTTGCTGCAATTCGCGCAAAGCTGTTTGCAATTCTTGGGATTTTTGGTGGTCGCGATCGGCAGCGGCGGCCCGTTCTTCCTCGACTCCGATCGCCCCGGCAATAATTCCGATCAGCTTGCAGTCGGCTTCTGTGGGCGCGATCGACTCAGTGTAGAGAACGCACATCGCACCCACGTAATTGTCGCCCAGCCGCACTGCTTGTCCCAGATAGCTGCGCAGTTGGTAGCGGATGACAGCGGGATCGGTTTGGCCGTAGATCGTGTTCTGCAAGTCAGGAATAGCCACAGCCCGATCGCTTCCTTTGCTGCATACGTCGGTGCAGATGTGCCCCTCGGCGCGATCGACCAGCGGGTAGTCGGGCGGCGCTTGCCAAGTCGCGATCGCGCGCAGCAGACCGCCACCGACGCGGCTGTAGATGGCGCAGCTTCCGCCCAAAAGCTCGCCGGCTAAAGATGCCAGCCGCTGGATGTTGTCAGCGGCGTCGGTGGTGAATCCCAAAAAGCACTCGTTAATTTTGCTGAGGCGGTACTCTGCTTGCCTGCGCGCCGTCATGTCGCGGGAGTTGATCACAATTCCGCTCACAGCGGGGTCTGCTAGCAAGTTGATGCCGACGGCTTCGAGAAAACACCAAGAACCGTCAGCGCGCCGGAACCGACCTTCTAGGGCGATCGGATCGCCTGGATTTGCGATCATTTTTTCGCCGTCGGACATCAGCGAGGGAAGGTCGTCAGGGTGGATGAAATCGACGGCAATTTGACGGGCGAGTTCCTCTGGTTCGTAGCCCAAAACTGTTTCTACAGAAGGGCTTGCGTAAACAATGCGACCGCTTTCGTCGAGAATAGTAATGATGTCGGAACTGTTGAGAATCAGCGATCGCCACTTAGCCTCATTTTGCAACAAAGCTGACTCGGCTTGTTTGCGATCGGTAATATCCTCTACCATTTGCAAAATAAACTGCGGCGTTCCCTGACTGCTGTCGATCGCAGAGGCGCTGAGGCGTCCCCACCGGATGCTGCCGTCTTGGCGGAGGTAGCGCTTTTCTATTTGGTAAGCTTCGCGCGACCCCGCGGCCAACTGTTGGCGCAACTCGCGCGAAGCTTGTACGTCTTCCGGGTGCGTGCATTCGTCGAGGCCGACACCCCGCAGTTGAGCTTCCGAGATCCCCAGCATAGCTTGAAATGCCGGATTAGTGGCGATCGCAACACCTTCGAGGGTAGCGACTACCATGCCGATCGCAGCGCGTTCAAAAATTGCCCGAAACCGCTGTTCGCTGTCTCGCAAAGCTGCATCCGCTGCCACTTCCTGGGTGATGTCCCGCCCCGCCACTGCCAAACCTTTGCGCGAACCGTCGGGGTTGAACAGCGGCACTTTCCGCACTTCAAACAAATTGCTGCCGCCTGTGGGCAAGGAGACAATTTGGCGGCTGGAGGTAAGAGTGCCTGCTTGCCAGGTGGTTTCGTCGGTTTCCTGCCAAGTTAGCAGGATTTCTCTGACTCTCGGATCGGCGGCGGCTGCGAGTTCGGCAGTAGTTTTGCCCTGGTAGTCTGCGGTTTCCCAGCCCAATAGTTGGAGGGCGCAGTCGTTGGCAATCAGCCAGCGCCCTTCGCTGTCTGTGAGGTTGATCGCGTCGGGCACGGCGTTAATCGCGGTTTTCAGCCAGTATTCTTGATTTCGCAGGGCTGCTTCGGCTTGTTTGCGATCGGCGATTTCGGCGACTGTTCCTTCGTAGTAAAGGATTTCGCCGCCTGCGCCGCGGACTTCGCGCACGTTTTCCGAGATCCAGGTAGTGCTGCCGTCCCGGCGGCGGACGCAGGACTCAAACTCTTTCAGGGAACCGTTTTTGCTGATTTCTGCCATGAAGGAAGCGCGGCGGGTGCGATCGGCGTAAAGGTTTTTTGCCGAACATTTGGCGATCAGTTCTGACGGGGAATCGTAGCCGTACATTCGGGCGAGTGCCTGGTTGGCGCTGAGGTAGCGCCCGTCTGGGGCGGTTTGAAATATGCCTTCGGTGGCGTTTTCAAAGATGCTGCGGTATTTTGCCTCGGCTTGTTTGAGGGCTTCTTCTGCTTGGAAGCGATCGGTGATATCAGCTTGCACGCCGATGAAGTGGGTGACGATCCCGCTGCTGTCGCGCACCGGCGAGATGGTGAGTTCGTTCCAGAAGGGGGTGCCGTCTTTGCGGTAGTTTTTCAGAACTACTTTGCAGTCATGCTGTTCTTTCAGGGCAGCGCGGATTCGATCGACGGCAGCGCGATCGGTATCCGGGCCTTGCAGGAAGCGGCAGTTCTTCCCGATTATTTCGGTGCGATCGTAGCCTGTAATCCGCTCGAAAGCCCGGTTGCAGTAGACTATGGGCTTGTCCGGCCGGGTAGCGTCCGCGATCGCGATGCCGTTGCTGGTAGCTGCCAGGGCGCGATCGTACAGCCGAAATACTTCTTCTATTAAATTCGGTGTGCCGCCAGTACGAGTCGGCGATAGCGTTTCAGAAGGAATGCTTATATCTATCTGCATGAGTTTCTATAAATTGAGTTTAGTTTATTGTCTATCCCGACTGGCAGCACACCCTAGAGTTTAATAGAATTGCCTATTTTCCGAATGCCCAAGTTAGAAGGCTATTATGCAGGATTTGGGCGGTAAATTCTACCTAAAAAAAATTGGCTTACCTCGTTTTTTTTCCTGCTTCCTTCTGCCTTCAAAGGAATCCTACTTGTTAATTTATAATAGCTTGTCCGGCGATAACTCTATCTTTGGTATGGTTTACTTGGCAGAGTTTATGCGGCTTGCAGGTTGGCAAATTTATTTTTTATAGTGAATAAAAAATCGAGCATCTGGCTAGAGTTAAATATTTTTTTAATTCTTTGTTATTTAAAAAATTTAACCTTTTATGAAAAAAGTCGAGGAAAACTTAATTGTGAACGAACACAGCAAGTTCCGAAATATCGTCGATCGCGAAAGTCGGTTCTAGGGCTAGACACTGAGCGCGATCGCCATATCCGTAAGCCGCCCAACAAACATCTATCCCAGCATTTTTAGCAAACAGCAAATCAATCGCTGTATCGCCAACCATTAAAATTTGACTGTTATCCAGCTCCGGAAACAGCGGTTTAATAATCGAGTGAAAAACAGCCGGGTTTGGTTTCATAATAATTTTTCCGTTGTCACCTACAATTAAATCAAAAAAACTGTAAACTTTCAATTTTTGCAGTAACAAATTCACAAAACTCACGTGTTTGTTGCTAAAAACTCCCATGCTCAATCCAGACTGGCGCGCCAACTGCAAGACTTGCTTAGTTCCGGGAAATAAATCTACCTGCTTTTCACCTTCTGTCCGATAATAAGAGCGGTAAGTTTCAACCCATTCGGGAATTTCGCTTTCCTCGATCGCCGGATGGAGGATTTTAAAACTATTTGGTAAATTGATGCCGATTGTACCTATAATAGTATCAGCAGTAGGCGGGCTAATATTGTTGTTTTCAAAAGTTTTGGTAAAGCAAAAGACAATAGCTTTGTGAGTGATTGCCAAAGTGCCGTCGAAGTCAAAAATAATTAAGTTGTACTGACTCATATTCCTTAAAATTTCTCTCTAGCAACCGCAGATTTCCCTAAAATAATAACATTATTAATCTGTAACTAACCAATTATAAGTATAATTTTTCAACATTCAAGAGGTCAACATGAGTGTCACCGACCAACCAGAAATTATAGCAACAGATTTCCCCGACCACACTCAATTACCAGACTCCGACGGTACTTTTGTGAAAAACTTCCTCAAAGCATACTGTTAACAAAATCAATTCGACCCATTTTAGACCAAATTTATCCCGACGGACAATACTGCATCGGTCAAGATTCCGGTATTTACTGGCGAGTGGCCCTGCCCCCGGAAGCGCCCGAAAGAGGAGCCGAAGCACCTGATTGGTTTTACGCGCCCGACGTGCCGCCAACTCTTGACGGAAATCTTCGCCGCTCCTATGTAATGTGGCAGGAATTAATGCCGCCTCTGATTGTACTTGAATTTGTTTCTGGCGATGGCAGTGAACAAAGAGATAAGACTCCTCGCCAGGGGAAATTCTGGATTTACGAGCGAATAATTCGACCTGCTTTTTACGGCATTTATGAAGTCACAAAAGCACAAGTTGAAGTGTATCATTTGGTAGAGGATCGCTTCGAGTTAGTCCCACAAAATCAGCGCGGACATTACCCGATCGCACAAATAGGAGTGGAATTAGGCATTTGGCAAGGGGTTGATCAGGGCGTAGAACTGCCTTGGCTCCGCTGGTGGGATGCTTCCGGGAATTTGCTGCCGGCCGCCGAGGAACGGGCAGAACAAGCCGAATTGGCTGCTGAAAGAGAACGACAAAGGCGCATAGAAGCTGAATTGCGAATTCAAGCTTTGGAAGCGCGTTTGCGAGAGTTAGAAGGACGGTAATTCGATTTGAGATTTGAGATTTGAGATTTGAGATGGGGGATCAGTGATGATTATCGGGATGGGGTTCTTCATAAGTTATTCCCAATTATTCAATCCTTCAATCAAAAATCTAAATTCCCATCAGTCGCCGATTTCGGTAGGGACACGGCATTGCCCTGTCCCTAGGAATATCATGTGTAAAAACCCGATCGCCTAGCAGCCTCCTCAGAAACGATATAAACATTCATCGGTTATTATCGAAAATTTGCGTATCATAAAACTTCATTAAGATTGTAAGCCTCAATAAACAATAGTAGTATAATAGAGTCAAGAAAGTTTAATAAAAAATTGTTGCGCTCGTTAAAAAATGGAGAGTCTGGATGCAACTAGCAGAGAGGCACATCATTAAATCTACGGAACACCGTTTCACTGAGATTGATGAATTAGCTTTTAAATCCAAGAATCTCTACAATGCCGCTAACTACGTCATTCGTCAGAGTTTTGTCTATGGATGGGGTTACATTAATTACAACGAGATGAACCGTTTAATGAAGTCTCATCAAGCCTACAAGGTTTTGCCAGCCAAGGTCAGTCAACAAATCTTGATGATATTGGACAAGAACTGGAAATCGTTTTTTGAAGCAGTCAAAGCTTACAAAGTTGATTCCTCTAATTTTACGGGTCGCCCGAAACTACCCAAGTACAAAGATAAAGTCAAGGGTAGAAATATTCTTGTCTATACGATTCAGGCGATTAGTAGCAAGCAATTGAAGAAAGGAATTATCAAGCTTTCTGGTACACAAATCTCAATAAGAACCAAAATAAAACCCGATCTAATTTGCCAAGTTAGGCTGGTTCCCAAATGTGATTCCTATGTAATTGAGGTGATTTATAATCAACCGGAGTCCACCGTCGAACAGATTCAAAAAGAAGCCGTAGCTAGTATCGATTTGGGACTAAATAATTTAGTGGCGTTAACTTCAAATCAGTCGGGTTTTACCCCTCTCCTGATTAACGGGCGCCCATTGAAATCGCTCAATCAGTTCTACAACAAGCGTAAGGCACAACTACAATCTGAATTGAAAGGAAGTAGCAAGACATCATCCCGTATTCAACGCCTAACTCGTTGTCGCAATCAAAAAGTCGATAATTACTTACACTCCTCCAGCCGGCTTATCATTAATCTTCTCGTCGCACGAAAGATTGGGACGCTAGTAATTGGAAAAAACATACAATGGAAGAGCGAGATTAGCTTAGGGAAGCAAACCAATCAGAACTTCGTAAGTGTTCCTCATGCCCGATTAATTGAAATGTTGGAATACAAAGCTGAATTGGTGGGAATAACGGTGATTGTGCAAGAAGAATCCTATACTTCTCAATCGAACTTTCTAGCTTTAGACCCAATCCCTGTTTATGAGAAGACTGGCGCTAATGATGTCGCATTTAGTGGCAAGCGAATTAAGAGAGGATTGTATAAAACATCAGTCGGTCAATTAATCAATGCGGATATTAACGGATATTACAATATTTTGAGAAAAGCAATCCCAAATGCGTTTAGCAATGGGATAGGGAGCTGCGTAGTTCAGCCAAGGCGGGTCAATCCGCTTAAAGTAGAAGTGAAAGGGGAGGGACTTAACGCCTCCCATGTCAATAAATGACTATACTTTTACCAGCTATTGCATCACTTTTTGTGTAAGTCCTATGGCACTAATTGTTCAGAAATATGGCGGAACCTCGGTTGGTACAGTCGATCGCATTTTGGAGGTAGCCAGACGAGTTGTAAAAACAGCACAGCTTGGCAACTCTCTGGTTGTCGTACTTTCAGCGATGGGCAAAACCACCGACGGTTTAGTTAAACTCGCCAAGGAAATTTCCGCAAATCCCAACAAGCGGGAAATGGATATGTTGCTTTCCACTGGGGAACAAGTCTCGATCGCACTTTTGAGCATGGCATTGCAGGAAATGGGACAGCCCGCAATTTCCCTCACCGGCGCCCAAGTCGGCATTGTCACCGAAGCCGCCCACACCCGCGCCCGGATTTTGCGAATTGACCCGAATCGGCTGGAGAGTCAGTTAAAAAGCGGTAAAGTCGTTGTGGTTGCCGGTTTTCAAGGCATAGCCGATGCCGGAGAATTGGAAATTACCACCTTGGGGCGCGGCGGTTCCGACACAACCGCAGTTGCCCTGGCGGCAGCGCTGCGGGCTGACAGGTGCGAAATTTATACTGACGTGCCCGGAATTCTGACTACTGATCCGCGCTTGGTTGCCGACGCGCAATTGATGGACGAAATCACCTGCGACGAAATGCTGGAATTGGCGAGTTTGGGCGCAAAAGTCCTCCACCCGCGCGCGGTAGAAATTGCCAAGAATTACGGCGTGCCGCTGGTAGTGCTTTCTAGCTGGAGTGACGCCCCCGGTACGCGGGTAGTGTCCCCGCCCGCGCAACCCCGGCCTTTGGAGGGCTTGGAACTCGCAAAAGCGGTGGATGCGGTGGAATTTGACTTAGATCAGGCGGGGGTGTCGCTGTTGCGTTTGCCCGATCGCCCCGGCGTAGCAGCGCGGTTGTTTGGTGCGATCGCGCAACAAAACCTCGATGTAGACTTAATTATCCAGTCAATTCACGAAGGAAATACTAACGATATTGCCTTTACAGTGAGGCGAAATTCCCTCAATCAAGCTGTCGCCGTTGCAGATGCGATCGTGCCCGCCCTCGGCAAGAATTCTCGCCCAGAATTGGGAGAACCGGAAGTGAAAGCAGAAGAAAAGCCGATCGCTAAAGTTAGCATTGCGGGTGCGGGAATGATCGGGCGTCCGAGGGTAGCGGCCCAGATGTTTAAGACTTTAGCGGATGCGGGAATTAACATTCAAATGATTTCCACTTCCGAGGTAAAAGTTAGTTGTGCGATCGATGCCGAAGATTGCGATCGGGCCGTTGCCGAACTCTGCAAAACATTTGATGTTGCCAACTCCCCTATTGGGCTGCGTTCATCCTCCCACAAACCGCCCGCAGTCCGCGCCGTTGCGTTGGATCTCAATCAAGCGCGTCTAGCAATTCGCCAATTGCCCGATCGACCCGGAGTAGCAGCAAAACTGTTCGGACTTTTAGCCGAGGAAAATATCAGCGTAGATACAATCATTCAGTCGCAGCGCTGTCACAATATTGACGGCATATTAACTCGCGACATTGCATTTACCGTAGCACAAATTGACGCCGAAGCTGCTAAAAACGCCCTCCAAAAAGCCGCCCCCGAATTTGGATGGGGCGAAGTAGCAGTCGATACACAAATAGCCAAAGTTAGCGTCGTCGGTTCCGGGATGGTAGCGCATCCGGGAGTAGCGGCAAAGATGTTTGAAGCGCTTTCCCGCCAGCAAATCAACATTCAAATGATTGCCACTTCCGAGATTAAAATTAGCTGCGTTGTGGATGAAGGACAAGGAGTAACTGCTTTGAAAGCAATTCACGCAGCCTTTGAACTTGCCGGCACCGAAAGAATCCAAGTTCCAGCTTAAGACAGGTTTGTAATCGGGAATTAAGATTGCGTCCGATCGGTGCTTGTATGGCGGTTTTCGGTAGGGACACGGCAGTGCCGTGTCCTTGCAAATATCGCGGACACAGCAGTGCTGTATCCCTACAAATATATTCGGATTTGGACACCGTACTGCCGTGTTCATACAGATATCGATCGACAGTCAACATCGGAGTTTTGAGTGCAATTTTCTCAGCATGAGGCTGTGTTAAAATGAAACTGGCGATCGAATTAAGGAATTTAATCTTACTCCTGTATTAGTAGAGTCCGTCAGAACCAAAATCCTCGATCGTCGCTCTCTACACCCGTCTGACGCACCTTACAAGTCGATGGGAGTGGCACACTTGCGTAAGTGCTGTTAGAAAAGAGCAACCTGTAAATATTCATTTATTTCTCTTGGCAATCCCTTCATTTCATCATACAATAAATTTTGACTTAATATTTCTTTCGCAATTGCCTCCACCACCAGTACACAAACCGAGTTCCCAATTTGCTTGTAACTTTCCCCTGCACTAGGATAACTCTTAAAATCTTCAGGAAAACCCATAAGACGGTAACATTCCTTCAGCGTCAACTTTCTCACCATATCTTGCTCAGGAATGTAGATAAAAAACCTGCCAGATGTTTCTTGCGAAGGAATGGTGGGATGCACTCCATCTACCGAATAAATGCGATTAGGCTGTCTGTGAACTCTCGATAAATGTTCTGTATTCGGCCTCACGCCAGTTTTCCAAGTACCTTTATTTCTGTAACCTACAAACAAAAGTCCCGAATCTTGCTTTCTCGGATAATCAATTAAAGTATACTCGGATTTATCCACTATTTCAAAATTACCTGTCTTGTCTAGAAATTCCCTGAGTTTTGGAGTCACCTGGGTTTTAAGCCGAGAAAAATTGAATGGTTTACCTTTAGTTGCAATAATAAATATTCTTTCACGATGTTGAGGAATTCCAAAGTCTTTAGCATTCAGCATTTTGTAATTCACGCTGTATCCCAAATCTTCAAGACTGGCAATAATTACTTGTAAGGTATTTCCCTTGTCGTGATGGATTAAGTGCTTGACATTTTCGAGAACGATAACTTTCGGCTGCTTGATTTTGATAATTTTACAAATCTCGAAAAACAGCGTGCCTCTAGTATCTTCAAAACCGAGCTTTTTGCCGCAGATGCTAAAAGGTTGGCACGGAAACCCGGCGACTAAAATATCAAAGTCTTCTAACTCGACGGGATTAACTTTACTGATATCTCCAAAAGGAACCTCACCGAAATTTTCCGTGTAAACTTGTCGGCATTTGCTGTTAATTTCGCAGGAAAAAACGCATTTAAAGCCGATTTTTTCAAACCCTTGTCTGAAACCTCCTATTCCTGAAAACAAATCTATAAATTTCATTTTGGCTCAGCTTTAACACAAACAAATCATCTATACAATAATAACCGATT
Source organism: Microcoleus sp. BROC3 (assembly GCF_036702515.1). NCBI lineage: Bacteria > Bacillati > Cyanobacteriota > Cyanophyceae > Oscillatoriales > Microcoleaceae > Microcoleus > Microcoleus sp. BROC3. Next base: position 45,937 of record NZ_JAUBTQ010000032.1, on the reverse strand, counting down.
TTGCATCCTAGATAAGTGAGCAATGGCTAAAAAAACAGAATTCCCCGATCCCAGACTTCTTGAAGAAGTCCGTGATATAACAGCGATCGCGTCTTAAGTTCACTCATCAATTTATCTGTCCAGTCCGATCGACTGTAGCATAGGAGCGATCGGCAAATTGCAGGAATTGTCGATCGCCCGAAAATTCCCCCCGCATTCAACCAACCAAGCTGCCAAACTTGTCCCGCAGCCGACTAAACTAGAAATAGCAAAAAAAATATAGCTATTGTTTACTTCCTTTCACCAACCATGAGTCAAACCTTGGAAAATCTCACCGCAATTGATGACAAGCTATCCAAACGCCACATCGACCTCGATCCGGGCGGCTACTTCATCATCTATCTCGATCGCGAAACCAGCTTAATTTGTGCCAAACATTTCACCAACATCATCGACGATCGAGGCCTCGCCGTCGATCCCGAAACTGGCAAACCCATCCCCGCCCGCGGCAAGGTAGAACGCACCCAATCCACAGTTTTTAGCGGCAGAACCGCCAAAGAACTTTGCGTCAAAATCCTAGAAGAAACCCGCCCCTGTCCGGTGACAATGTTAGATCACGCGGCTTATCTGGGACGGGAATTTGTACGGGCAGAAATTGCATTGTTGAGCGATCGAGAATACGTTCAAGATTAGTGCAGCCCTGCCATAATTTCTTGACAAAACGGCAACCGATCGAATTTATCAGCACCCGATCACGAAAAACCTTGATACCAGAAATAAGTCACCATCGGAATTACTGTCGCCAATACCAACAGCACAACCACAACAACTGTGGCATTGCCTTGGTCTGTTTCTTCAGCTTTTTTAAACGTGCCTTCAACTTGAATGTTGTCAACAACTTCAGGAGGACCCGGATCGGGTTCGCCCGACAAAACAGTTGCAATGCGCGTACTTGCAGCCGTAAATGCCTCGTTGTATTTATTGGCTTCCCGCAGCGGCACTTGCACGGTTTCCCCAGCCACACTCTGGGCAATTTCATCGGTTAGCAAGGACTTAACCCCTTCGCCGGTGCGAATTGCCGCGCTGTTGGTAACAGTGTCGAGAACGAGTAAAATTTGATTAGTCTGGTCTTCTTTTGCGGGAAACCACTGTTCAAACAGTTGGTCGGTGAAAGTGGCAGTCGTTTCGCCGTAGTCTAAGCGGTGGATGGTGACAAATCGGACTTGTTTCCCTGTTTTGTTTTCCAGGTTGTCGAGCACGCTGCTGATATTGCTTTCGCTGCTGCGGCTGAGCACGTCGCCTTTGTCGAACACCCAAGTTCGATCGCCCGCCGACAACACCGGTATTTCGTAAACGCCAGTCGCCAATGCCGGTAATACCGCCATCTGGGATGCGATTAGGGCGATCGCGATCGTCGCCGCCAAAGGTTGGAGATATTTTCTCCAGTTAAATAATTGCTTCAGGAGTCGGGTCATGAGGTTAACCGTAAAACTGACTTTTTTCCAAAAATACTATAGAAACCCCCGTAAAATTCATTTTATGCAGGGCAATATTTACAATTAGCTCGCCAGTGGAACTCCCCGCCCGATTATTTTAGGATTCTAACTATGGAACCAGCAGACACTTATAAAGGTTGGATTATTCAATCCCAGAAAGTCTTCTACGTCGAGGTTTGGGATAGTCGCGGCAACCGCCACGTCGCCGTCCAAAATGCCAAGACTGAGGAGGAAGCTTTGGAATTGGCCAAAAAGTGGATAGACAAATATGAGTCAAAACCCGGAAGAATGCCGAGCGACGTACCCCATCCTTTCGGAGACATGATCGATATGCCATTTTAATTCAGTTGACTGTTGGCTGTTAACAGTTAACATTACAGCTTGTCGGGTACTCTACTAGAGACAAAACCTCTTCAAATCGAGCAATTATTGCAACTGACGCATCCGAAGAATAGGCCAGTTGCGTCCCGGACTGCATTTGTCATCAGATAAAATTACGAAATTCCTCGCAATTTCCGCGTATTTTCTACTAAACTTCGAGCAAATTCGTCGAACCTTTCAGACAGTTTTTCATCCAACAATTTACCGTCGGGACTAAAAGCTTTCCAAGCTTGTCCGATCGCAATTTGTTCCGGAATTACCCAAGCGTGCACCCATCTCAAAATGGTTCGCAAATCGTTGAGTGCGTTGCTGTTAACTTGCCCTCCCAAAACGCTGATCGAACCCGCAACTTTCCCGTCCAAATGCTCAAAACTCATCAAATCCAGGGCATTCTTGAGAGCACCGCTGACGCTACCGTGATACTCCGGCGTTGCCAAAATCAAGCCGTCGGCTTGCTTAACCGCATTCTGCAGCTTTTCCACATCCGGGTAATCGAGATAATCATTCTCACCGTCGCAAAAGGGCAGCTTGAGCGATCGCAAATCCAATATTTCAACTTCCGCGCCCAGGGCCTGCGCCCGATCTGCTGCTACCTTCAACGCTAACTGGCTGTAGGAGCCAGCCCGCAAACTTCCACCAATGCCGACAATTTTTAGCATAAAACTCAAAAACAATAACTGCTCGACTAAAACGTACTCATTCCGACTATGATTAAGATAGCAAGTTCGATCGGCAACTGTCAAGTGAAGTTTCCGGTGTAGAAAATAGAAGGAAGAACAGAAGGTTATGGGTAACAGGGGTGAGTGCTCGTAAGCCCGGTCAGGGAAAACAGACTCGGATCGTTGACAACCGACTATTTTGAGGGGCCTCTTAAGATGCCAGCGAGAGATAAACCCATTCAACACCCGCCCTCTTGTTAAAATAAATAAACGTAGCAAACCAAAAGCGGTCAATCTTGGCATTCTTCAACCTTGGGCAAAGCAATATGAAAAATTCTTGGAAACACGCATGGCTGGGGCATCTCGCTGTAAACAAAGACAAATCGAGCCAGAATCCTAAAAAATCAATTCCAGGACGGAATCTTTGGCGCATCCTGGGCAGTTTGGTGATTTCTCAAGGAATATTGCTCTCGACCCCGGTTTTTGCCGAGAGCACCCCAACCAGCATGAGTTACAGCCAACTGATCGACAACATAGAAAAAGGGCAAGTCAGTAAAATCGAAGTAGACGAAACTCAAAGAACTGCCAAAGTTAGGCTAAAAGATCAAAAAAGCGATCAGGCCCAATCAGTTACCCTGTTCGACTACAACAACCGAGAACTGTACTCGCAAATCCGTGCCAAAAAGATTGACTTTGAAGTCAAACAAACACCCGACAACGCAGCTGCAGTCAGTTTAGTAGTAAACTTGCTAGTAATTTTTGCGGTGTTGGCAGTGTTGATGGCAATCATGCGCCGATCGACCCAATCTCAAGGAAATGCCATGAACTTCGGCAAATCCAGAGCCCGTTTCCAAATGGAAGCCAAAACCGGCGTGATGTTCGACGACGTAGCAGGCATCGAAGAAGCTAAGGAAGAACTGCAAGAAGTCGTAACTTTCCTCAAAAAACCCGAACGCTTCAACGCCATCGGCGCGAAAATTCCCAGAGGAGTTCTGTTAATCGGGCCTCCGGGAACCGGCAAAACAATGCTGGCCAAAGCCATCGCAGGCGAAGCAGGCGTCCCCTTCTTCAGCATCTCCGGTTCCGAATTTGTAGAAATGTTCGTCGGAGTCGGCGCTTCCCGCGTCCGCGACTTGTTCCGCAAAGCTAAAGAAAATTCCCCCTGCATCGTCTTCATCGACGAAATAGACGCCGTAGGAAGGCAGCGCGGCGCTGGTATCGGCGGCGGCAACGACGAACGCGAACAAACTCTCAACCAGTTGCTGACAGAAATGGACGGCTTTGAGGGTAACAGCGGCGTGATTATCATTGCAGCTACCAACCGCCCCGACGTGCTCGATACTGCGCTGCTGCGGCCCGGCAGGTTCGATCGGCAAGTAACGGTAGATTTACCCAGTTACAAAGGGCGTTTGGGGATTTTGCAAGTTCACGCCCGCAACAAAAAACTCGACCCAGAAGTTGCCCTAGATACGATCGCCCGCCGCACTCCCGGCTTTTCCGGCGCCGACTTGGCAAACTTGCTCAACGAAGCAGCAATTCTCACCGCGCGGCGTCGCAAAGACACTATTAGCAACTTAGAAGTTTACGACGCGCTCGACCGGATTACGATCGGACTCACCCTCAACCCCCTGCTAGACAGCAAGAAAAAGTGGATAGTAGCATACCACGAAGTCGGACACGCCCTAGTCGCGACAATGCTCAAAAATGCCGATCCACTTGAAAAAGTAACGATTATTCCGCGTTCCGGCGGCATCGCAGGCTTTGCTAAGTTTGCCCTGGACGACGAAATGCTCGATAGTGAAGGTTTGAGGAGTCGGGCTTGGCTGTTAAGCCAGATTACAGTAGCCTTGGGGGGACGGGCGACAGAGGCTGAAATTTACGGCGATGCTGAAGTAACTATGGGTGCCAGCGGCGATATCAAAGCAGTTAGCAGTCTCGCGAGGGAGATGGTAACGCTTTATGGAATGTCCGATTTGGGGCCTGTGGCTTTGGAAAGTCCGAACAATGAGGTCTTTTTGGGTCAGAGCTGGAATTCGCGAGCGGAGTATTCCGAAGAAATGGCAATCAAGATCGATCGCCAAGTCCGGGAAATTGCCTTTGACTGCTACGAAGAAGCTCGTCGGATTATCCGCGAAAACCGCGCTTTGGTAGACAAACTTGTCGAAGCGCTGTTGGATGAAGAAACCATCGACGGCGACGAATTCCGCCAAATTGTCGAGCGGTACACCGAGTTGACGAAGAAAGAGCTGGCACCAACGTAAAGAGTCATTAGTCATTAGTTATTCAAGTTTGTAGTGATGACTTTATTCCTCATTCTCGAAAAAATCAGGACTTTAGTTATTACTACAAACCAAAAAAATGACTGCTAACTAATGACTAATGGCTATAGCAATCCTCGCAGGAGTCGTAAATTTTTACCCCACCCCAACCCTCCCCTTACGAAGGGGAGGGAGTAAGAAATTCACCAATGATGCGAGGATTGCTATAACTACTAACTAATGACAAATTAAGATTGTTGCGCGTACATTTCCCGGAGTACCAAAGCCGGGTCTACCCAGCGGCCACCGTACTTCAATCCCCAGTGCAAGTGAGGCCCACTGGTGCGGCCCGTCATCCCAACTCTGGCAATTCTCGCACCCGCAGGCACTGTTTGACCTTGCCAAATTTGCACGGTACCTTCGCGATCGGTATAATAACGCCCGCCGTTAGCCGTTAGCACTCGGCCTCTGAGGTGACAGTAGATGTGTTCCCAATTTCCCGATCGCACCACCATACCAGTGCCGCATCGGCCATCTTCCCAAACTTCCACAACTTGCCCGCCCCACCAATTGCGGATATAGCTGCCTTCCGGGGCGGCCAAGTCCAAACCATAATGAAAATCCCCGCCACGGGGGCCGAAGGCGGAAGTGTAAGTTTCAAAGTTTTCGACTGGAAAAGAAGCTTCTTGCCACAAATTACCCGTCGCTACTCTGCTTGGTAAGCCTGACTGAGCTTTGACCACCTGCTGCTGCAAATAAGGGCCGATCAAAACAATGCCGATCGAAAGTGCCAGCAGCAGCATCTGTCTGAGACGAAAAAAGCGTTTTGCCGTCAGCGGGCCTCTAGAGTTTTGCAGGATTTTTTTCACGGCTCAAAGTTAAATGTGTGTGCGAGTTTGCGTTGTCTGTTAGGCTCACATCTTGCACCCTTGTCAATAAAGCTTTCAGGGGCGGGCTTTCCGGCCCCCCCCACAAAAAAATCATTCTTTGTGGAACGGGCATCTTGCCCGTTTCTCAGAAGGGTGCTAGATGTAAGTTATGCCAATTCGCTGCAAGATTGGCTTTGAGCTCTACCCGCGATCGCGAATCAGTTTATCAACAACGTGTATCTTACTCCATCCAAAACCCGTGTCAAGGCTTCCGGGTAAATGGCTAGGGGCGATCAAAAAAATTGGCCGAGGAATTCGTGCTGCGGTTGAATTCGATCGAGCTTTTGCTTGACACTATAGTTAGTTCCGGGATTTTGGATGTCATCCAAAATTTCAAATTCATAACACACATCAAGCAATGCTTACTGAAATTTTTCCTTTTAGTTTTGCGATAGATGCAACTGCGATCGCGGGTGCGTCCTTGTGGTCTTTAGCCCTGTACTGGGGTCTGTCGCCCCTCACTGAATGGGTAATTCTGCAACTCAACCGCTGGATGAATTTTGCGGAGAGATCCCTCTACACCTCGGAAGCCGAGTTTGAAAGAACCCGCCAAGCCAGAGAAGCTCAAAATGCTTTTTACGCTTCGCTGTTAAGCATTCTGCCCTTTTTGATTGTCGGCGGATTGTGCAATTGGGGCGTCGAATTGTCTCTGGGCACTGGTTGGGCGGTATCGATGGGTACGATCGCCTGTATTGGCGGCGGCGTGTACGAGCTCGGCCGCCGAGACGGTCAATCTTAGGGGATTTTAGATTTTGGATTTTGGATTTTGGATTTTGGATTGCTCAAGATATTCGGAGATTTGCCAGTCTCTAGAATTGCTAGTCATCTCAAATCCAAAACTCCAACTCTCAAATAAATATGACATTTCCCGTTTATTTATCGATCGCGCCTCAAACAAAATTAGCAATGTATTTTAACCGTAACCTGACTCAGGATGTTTACCCAAAAGTCGCAGTTGCCGTTCAGTAGCGGTAGCGATAATTTCGGGGTTAAACTGCCACGGCCAAGGCGAAAATTTCTGCGCGATGTTGCGGTGGGAATAATGCACTTGCAGTAAGTAGCGAGTTCCATCTGTCGTCGTATTTTTGCCGCCGGAGTGCCAAATTTCACTGCGGAAAAACAGCACATCTCCTGCTTTGCACAAAACTGGTTCTGGGGAGTGTCCGTTCCAAGTTTCTTCCCCGCGATCGGGTTTGCGACCAGATTTGTGACTGCCGGGAATAATATAGGTAGGACAGAGGTTTTCTGGGATGTCGCTGAGATAGAAATGGGCTGTACAAATCCATACTGGCAGTTGAAAAGTGCGATCTGCAAACACGCTTTCGGGCACGGGTACAAACACCTGATCGACGTGGACGCGCCAACCATCATAACCGGGCCCGCTTTTCCACGCAGTCATGCCGATAATGTGGCAATCGCTGCCCATTAATGCTTCTGCTAACTCAATTATTCCCGGTCGATCGGCATAGGAAAGCCACAGCCGATCGCGATTAAAAACGCACTTAAAATGCTGGTTCAATTCACTCCAACGGCTGCCATCGAGTCCGAAGGGTTGCAGGCGATCGAGTGCTTCCTTGGTTTGCGCCACTTCCGACGGACTGAGTACACCAGGAATCAGCGCAAAACCATCTTCATGCACCGCATCTACCGCCCCCGCGGTATCGAAAAGATCGCAAGTCTTTTGCCGATAGCTGAAAACTTCGCTTAACGTGCTTGCGTTCATAATTCAAAAAGTAAAATTATTAACTGTTATTAAATTAACACTTATTCTGCTCGATACTTGCATACCATGAAATGAGTCACCCGGTTTATTGGTACATCAGGACTTACACAAAATTTAATTATGTAGGGCACGCACTGCTCACATTACCTCTGATTTGGGGATAAATCAAATGAAATACCAACCAGAACCAATATCATTAAATCAAGCCCGCGCCGCCTTCCAAAAAATCTGGGGATACGACGACTTTCGACCACCCCAAGGAGAAATCGTCGGCAGTTTATTAGCCGGAAAAGATACAATTATAATTATGCCGACAGGTGGTGGCAAATCTATCTGCTTTCAACTGCCAGCTTTGTTGCAAACAGGCTTAACTTTAGTGGTTTCGCCGTTAGTCGCACTGATGGAAAATCAAGTACAAGAATTGCGATCTCGCAATCTGCCCGCTTCCCTCCTCCACAGTCAATTGCCAACACAGCAGCGCCGACAAACTATGCAATCGCTGCAACAAAACAAATTAAGATTGCTGTACCTGTCTCCCGAAACATTACTCAGCAAACCTGTTTGGGAAATTATCAGTCAGCCACAGATCCAAATCAACGGTTTAATATTAGATGAAGCTCACTGTTTAGTGCAGTGGGGTGATACTTTTCGACCAGCTTACCGTCGCTTGGGAACAGTGCGGTCAGCTTTGTTGAAAGCTAAACCAGCAAACAGTAAAATTGCGATCGCCGCTTTCACCGCTACCGCCAACCCCGACGCCCAGCAGACAATCAAAAATGTGTTGCAACTGCGCAAGCCAGAAGCATTTCTGCTAAGTCCCTACCGTTCTAACCTGCACCTGCAAGTGCAAACAGTTTGGACGCCCAGAGGACGCAAGCAGCAGTTATTAAATTTTATTAAAGCTCGACCAAAACAAGCAGGTTTAGTCTATGTCCGCACTCGAAAAGATAGCGAAAACTTGGCTGATTTGTTGAAAGAAGCAGGTTATGAAACAGCAGCATATCATGCAGGTTTAAGTCCAGAATCACGACGAAAAATAGAAACAGCTTGGCTGAACAATGACCTTAAATTTGTGACTTGTACCTCAGCATTCGGGATGGGAATTAACAAGCCAGATGTCCGGTGGGTTGTTCACTTTCAAGCACCTTTGCTGTTATCGGAATACATTCAGGAAATTGGTAGAGGCGGACGCGACGGCAAATCGGCGATCGCCCTGACATTGATTAGCGAACCTACGGGTTTGCTTTATCCCGAAGATAAACAAAGAGCACAATTTTTTCAAGATAAATTGCGATCGCAATACCGAGAAGCTCAGCAATTGGCCAAAAAACTGCCAGTTAAAGGCGATATAGAAGAAGTTTCCCGCGAATTTCCCGAAAGCGCGATCGCCCTTTCGATTCTCCACAGCAGCGGACAATTAACATGGCAAGATCCTTTTAATTATGCGATCGACAAATCCGCACAGCAAAAAGGCGAAAAATTAAATTTTACAGCGGCGGAAGAAATGGCAAAATATATCAAACATCGCGAGTGTAGGTGGCAATTTTTGCTGCAAGCTTTTGGCTTTACCAAGGAAGCTACATCAATGCGGTGCGGCCACTGTGACAATTGTCGATAGAATTGACAAGTATACTCAAACGACTTAAGCACTCCGACCCAAGAAACCGGGTTTTTTACCGAATCTGCCTGCCCAAACGAAGTATTGCTGTGAAAAAAACCGATTTCTCGCTACCCGTGCGCTCGCAAACTAATTCAAAGATGTTATGATCGACATATTTGCTTTACACACTTGGCAAAAAATAGTAAAAAGTAAATGATAGAAACAGACACTGCGGCACAGATTTACACAGTAGAAAATACAGAGGAATTAGATCGCAGTAATGTCAATCAGCGATTAGATATTTGGCTGTCAAACCAGATACCGGACTTATCCCGATCGCGAATCCAAAGCCTCATATCACAAGGCAATGTCAAAGTCAACGATGAAACCTGCACCTCGAAAAAAATATCAGTAAAAACGGGCGATCGCATCCACCTCACTTTACCGGAAGCCCAGCCCACAAAGTTGCAGCCCGAAGCAATTCCCCTCGACATTCTCTACGAAGACGACAGCCTAATTATCATCAACAAACCAGCCGGATTAGTCGTCCACCCAGCCGCCGGACACGCAGACGGTACATTAGTCAATGCTCTCTTAGCCCACTGTCCCCTAGCAGAAATAGGCGGAGTTCAGCGGCCGGGAATCGTACACAGATTAGACAAAGATACAACAGGTGCGATCGCGATCGCCAAAACCGACATCGCCCACCAACACCTGCAAGCCCAACTCAAAAGCAAAACCGCCCGCCGCGAGTATTTAGGCGTAGTTTACGGCACTCCCAGCACCGAAACAGGCACAATAGACCTACCCATAGGTCGGCATCCCACAGACCGCAAAAAAATGGCAGTAGTACCAGTAGAAAAAGGCGGTCGCCCCGCAGTTACTCACTGGACAATCAAAGAAAGAATTGGCAACTATTGCTTAATCCACTATCAATTAGAAACCGGCCGCACCCATCAAATTCGCGTGCATACAGCGGAGATAAAACATCCCATTGTCGGCGACCCGATGTACAGTTCCAACCGTTCTATCGGCGTCAATTTAACCGGACAAGCCCTCCACGCATGGCTGCTGACATTGCAGCATCCAATTTCAGGCAAATTCATAGAGGCGATCGCACCTTTGCCCGATCAATTCAACACCCTGCTAAAAATATTGCGCCTGCGAGCTAATATTTGATATTTCGGGCAGTTAACACTGGTAATTTCTATGTCTAAATTTGAGCAACTTTGCAAAGCTTACGCCGCATCCCGGCAAGCATATCGCGAATCCTGCGAAGCTTGTCAGGATTTTAGTGAAATTTTTATCAAGCAAATGAGCGATTATTTGGAATGCCAAATTGAAAAACAAAATCAGAAGTTTGACGAAGATGGCGTACTGCATTTTAATGGTCTTATAAATATCTGTGAAAATCCAGAAAATCCCGAAAATAGCGATCGCGAAACAGTCACAATATATTTGAGCGTTAACAAAGTTATTGACAATTTCATTGTGACTGTTTATCCTTGGGGTCACGACTTCAAGATTCTCGTCGATGAACCCAGACACTTTGAAGAAGCTTATGAATACATTTTTGATACACTCAAATCAGCTTATACGGGTGTAAGTCTGTTACCGTCAGAACCCGATCCTGTACCTTTTTAATCGCTAAAGTTCTTTGTATAAACATTTTTTGCCCTTGCTTTTTTATTCATTCAACTTCTTGCCTAAATCTTTGATGCAAGAGGGAAACCGCAGATGAAAGCAGAGGAACGCAGATGAACGCAGATACATTTAAAGATTGGAGAGCCAAGGGCTTCAATTCAAGTCTAATATTGAGCCGTTAAATCCGGTACATTGCTCGTTGCCGAACTTCTTTTCCAAAAAGTATGAGTCCTAAGTTTTGGATTCCAAGTTTAGCAAAAAACTCAAACCTCAAAACTCAAGACTCAAAACTCTCTCAGCCTAAAAGCCGATCGATTCAGTCGATCGCCCGACACACATAATCGCATCAGGACAGCATCAATTACCTGCGACGGGGAACCATCGTGTCGATATTGATATTAGCTAGAGGCACGCGCTGCGGCGGAGTAGCAGGCGTTGGCATATTGCGCGCCATACCCAAATAGTTCGACGGATCGCCAGCCTTCGCTTGCTGCTCTTGAGGAACAAAACGGCGCACAGTCGTCTGCCAGATGATTTGCGGGAAGCCTAGCTGCGAGCGGTGGTACTCACCGTAGCGAGGCGTCTTCAAGTTGAAAGGCGTTTCGCCTCCAACTCGCTGAGGCAACACCCGGCGCTGCTGGTAAGGCACTGTATCGTAGCCGAACTTTTCCAGGTACTCATCGCTATTGACCAACTCGTCAATAAAGCCTTGAGGCCCCTTAGTGGCTACTACGATCGACCAAGCAATCTTTTCGCGCTCGCTATAAACATCCCGACCCAAAATGCGCTGCACGCACATTTCCACAAATCGGTAGTTGCTGTTAGTTTGGTAATTCCGCTCCAAGAAAGGAGCCGAAGTCGCCAAACCGCGAATAAAATCCCGCACCGTAATTTGGCCGAACTTTAGTTGCGACTCCAAAAACTTTTGGCGGTTACTCTTGAGGATTTGGTGTTCGCTGTAAATCTGGCGATATCCAGCCCAAATCAAATTTTCCATGTCCCCTGACGAGAGCACATTTTCAGTTGTGAAAATTCTAGCCTGCTCGTCGCTCCCCACTTCATAACCAGCTACGCGCTGGTTTTGGCTCTTGGGGGCGTAGTTTATCAAAGGTAGCGCCACGTTAAAATCTCCGTTATCTCAAATTTCAGAAATAGTTGACACTGCGATCGGTCAGCGTGATGATACAACTAACCAACATACAGATTAGGGGATTCCCGCAATCTAAATCTGATTTTCCTGAATTTTTGCAACAATCTGTAACATTTGTTGATTTTGGGGAAGGAAGAAGGCTATAGCGGCGAAGCTGAGCGGGTGAAAAGAGCGAAGCAGGAAGAGGGCTATAGCGGCTTCGCCAGCAGGTAACAAGAAAGAAGAGGGAACAGGGCAATATCTGCCAAGCGCCGACTGCCAATTGCCAAGTTACCAACCCAAAGCTGAGTAAAACTCGGTGGTGACTGCCTTATCCTCTGCTGCTTGCTTCGCTGCATCCGAGTCTGGTTCCACCCGAATTTCCGTGCAAAAAGTCGAAGTGCTGAAACCCCCAAAGCGCTTTACCGTACTTGTGCGCATCCGCACGTTCGGATTAGCAAACCAAAAACGCTCGATCGAACTCATCGTCTCGTATTCCGTAATCAGCAGCAGCCCATCCTCATCATCCATCTCAAAACGGCCCGCTACTGGCACAATTTCCGCATAGCCGCGTTCCCGCAACATCAAACCCTGTCGCGGATTTTCAGGATCGGGGACGATCGCGAACACCGTAGACCCTTTATGATTCTCATCATCCTTATCCCACGCCATCGAGCCGTGCCAAGTCACAAAAGCCCCCCCAGCAGCCCGGCTCGGATCGACTTCGTGCATCTGGCAAATCTCGGCGATTCGCGCGTCATCTGCACCCAGCGCCGTTACCTGAATATTTGAATCCCCAATCTCCGCTTGACGAAAAGCGAGGTGGTGAGTGCTGCGCTGCGATCTCCACTCCCCTGCACTGCTTTGAAAAAACTCCATTGCATCCATACGAACTATCTCCTTTGGCTTATGCTTCCCGGTCTTGACGCTTTTTTATGATAGAGCTCCCCCCACTTAGATGTACTTTTGCTACACAAATTAGTCTCAAAATGTCTACTTTGGACATATTGTCAAGCGAATGTTATGATAGTTTACAATATAGGAGACACAACAAATCCTGCGAAACGTCATTCCGATCGATCTCGCATCGATCTCAGCAAACTGGAGGAGCTATTTATGGATATGCCTACAACCAGCCTCAGCATGGAACAGCAGTTCAAACTGCAAGTCCTGAGCGAACAAGTCAAAAGCTTAAGCCTAGACCAAGCTCAGGAATATTTGCTCGAAGTTATGCGGCAAAACATGGTGAAAGAAAACCTGTTAAAGTATTGGATGAAGAAAATGTGAACTCTTCAAGAACTTCTTCCAAAAAATCCGCGACTTGTATCTGCAAAAAGTGCGATCGAGCTATTAAACATAAAACCCAGAATCCCGCTTTCTTGGAGAAAGCGGGATTCTAAATTCACAAAAGTTTTACGCGGGTTTTGTTGTCGCTACCATACTCAGCAAATTAAATGTTTTTAGTCTCAAGCGAGAGAGACGATAGTTTGTGTAGCGAGAGGCTTCAACCTGTCGGGGACTCAACCGAAACGGCCACTCACATAATCTAAAGTAGACTCTTCCTTCGGACTTTGGAAAATTACCTCAGTCTTGTCACACTCCACAAGATAGCCAAACCGCTTCCCATCGTCAGAAAGTTTAGCATTGAAAAAAGCAGTCAGGTCAGAAACCCGAGAAGCCTGCTGCATATTGTGAGTAACGATCACAATCGTATACTTCTCCTTGAGTTCGCGCATCAACTCCTCAATCTTAATCGTAGAAATCGGGTCAAGAGAAGCGCAAGGTTCATCCATTAACACTACATCAGGATTAATCGCGATCGCCCTAGCAATACACAAACGCTGCTGCTGGCCACCCGAAAGAGAAAAACCGCTTTGCTTCAGCTTATCCTTCACCTCATCCCATAAATAAGCTTGGCGGAGCGACTTCTCCACCAGCTCATCCATATCCCCCTTATAATTGTTCACCCTCGCACCGTAAGCAATATTGTCATAAATCGACTTCGGGAAAGGATTCGGCTTTTGAAACACCATCCCAATCTTGCGGCGCACCTCTACAGCATCAATATCAGGAGCGTAAAGATTTTGACCGTAGTAATCAATTCTACCCTCTAAACGAAAACCGTTAACTAAATCGTTGAGGCGGTTAAAACAGCGCAGAATTGTACTTTTACCGCAGCCAGAGGGCCCAATCAAAGCAGTAATGCGATTTTTAGGAATCTCCATACAAACATTTTTAACCGCGTGAAAAGCGCCGTAAAAAATATTGATATTTTCGGTCCGTAAAATAGTTTCCGTTTGCTTGTCTAAATCCATCATCATACAGGTAACAATCCTCTGAAATTTTACTCAAAACCTGGGTTACATTCGACCTTCACCATAAGTGCATGAATGTCTTTTTAAAACTCACCCTTTAATACACTTTTTTGTGAGTAGCCCAGCGAGAAAGAATACTCGTCAGCAAAACCATAAGTACCAAAATCAAAGATGCAGCCCAAGCCAATTCTTTCTGTGCCTTAAAAGGAACCGTTGCAAAGTTGTAGACCAAAACCGAAAGACTCGGAGTTGGCTTATCAAATCCTGCCGGCCAAAAAGGCGAATTCAGCGCCGTGAAAATCAAAGGAGCAGTTTCTCCAGCAGCGCGAGCAATTGCCAGCGTCACACCCGTTAAAATAGCCGGAATGGCTGCAGGCAAAACCACCTGCAACACCGTCTGATAATTAGAAGCACCCACACCAACCGACGCCCATCTAATGTCTTGCGGGACGATTTGTAGAGCTTCGTCAGTAGTCCGCACAATCGTGGGCAACATCAGCACAGCCAGCGCCGCACCCCCTGCAATTGCCGAAAAACCTCCCATATTTACCACGAACAAACCGTAGGCAAATACCCCTGCAATAATCGAAGGAACGCCGCTGAGGACATTAGTAGCAAAGCGCACCCAGCGAGCTACTTCGCCGCTGCTGAATTCCGACAAATAAACGGCTGCCAATACACCAAAAGGAACAGCAATTAAAGAAGCAATTCCTACGGTCATCAATGTACCGACAATTGCATTCGCGATCCCGCCTCCCGACAGTCCGGGCGGCGGTGGGAGCTTGGTAAACAAGTCTAAATTCAGGCGATTGAAACCTTGTACCGTGACGTAGGAAAGCACTGCAAACAAAGGCAGCAGAGTGATTGCCAGACTAGCTCCAGCCAGTACAGTCATCGCAAGATTAAACAGCGCTTGCGGGCTGTTTTTAACCTTCTTCAAACTGCCTGTTTTCGATACCAAAGGATTCTCGTCGGAGACGCTATTTGACATAAACTAAAACTATGTAGGAAATGGCGGCAAACTTCTAGTTGTACTTTGCTCTTACTTGAGAAACAATCCACTCTGCCAAAATATTAACAATCAGTGTCATAATAAACAGAATTAGCCCAGTGTACATCAGAGCTGCTACTTGCAACCCCGAGGCTTCCGCAAACTGATTTGCCATCAAAGAAGCAATAGTATTTGCCGGAGCTAGCACAGAAAGACTTAACTGATTGGAATTGCCAATTAACAGAGTTGCAGCCATTGTTTCTCCCATCGCGCGACCGAGCCCGAGCATAATTCCGCCGACAATACCGGAAAAAGCCGCCGGTACGAGCACTCTAAAAATTGTTGTCCAGCGAGTAGCTCCTAAACCTAGAGATGCTTGTCGCAATTCGGGCGGGAGACTTGCCAAAGAGTCGCGGGAGATAGCAGTAATAATGGGCAAAGTCATGATTCCCAAAATTACTCCGGCTGGTAACATTCCCGGGCCCACTGGCGGAGTGCTAAAAATCGGCAGCCATCCGAAGTTACCGTTGAGAAACTTTCCGATGCTGCTAATAATGGGAATCAATACAGCAATTCCCCACAAACCGTAGACTACGCTAGGAATGGCGGCTAAAAGTTCTACTAAAAAAACCAAAGCTGTCCGCACTGGCAGCGGCAAAAAATCTTCGCTCAAGAAGATGGCAGTCCCTACTCCTAATGGTACTGCAATTAGGAGCGCGATCGCCGAACTGACGATCGTCCCGTAAATCATCGGCAGCGCACCGTACTCTTCTTTAACCGGATTCCAGCTACTGCCAAATAGAAATCCCAAACCGTACTGTTGAATCGCCGGTAAAGCCCGATAAGCAACGGTGAGCGCGATTACCAGCAAAATTACACCAACTCCTATGCCCAAAATCCGCGTCAGCCAGATAAAGCCTTGGTCTAAGGACTTTTCGGCCCCAGAGCGCGATCTGGTCTGCGATCGATCGCTGTTATTATCTGAAATCATAGAAAAAAAAACCAAATATATAGTAGCCGAAAATAGCCTGTTTCGGAAAAAGCTAGAACGAAGCAGAAAGAAAGACCATAAATAAAATCAAAGAGGGGCGGGTTGATTAATTCCCTGACTTTTCAACAAGTATTTCTGGTCAAACCCACCCCTACACAGATGCACCGATTGTTACATAGAAGAGGGGCGGATTTATTAATCCCCTGACTTTTTAACAAATATTTCTGGTAAAACCCGCCCCACAGAAATATCTCTCTTCGTTCTTCCTAATTTTTACCCGCACGCGCAATGCCGAAGGGCTTTTTTCCCTCTGACAACGGACAACAGTCAACAGTCAACAGTCAACAATTACTATTTGGCAACCTCAATCTTGTAATCTGGGCTGATGCCGTCCGCGGCCGCGGCTACTTTTTCTTTAACGTTTTGGGGCAGAGGAACGTAGCCCAATTCGGAACTAACTTTTTGACCTTCAGTTAAGCCGTATTCAACCATTGCCTCGATGGTTTTGGCTTTGTTGGGGTCAGCAACTGTTTTGGGGACGAGCATCCAAGTGTAGGTGACAATTGGATAGGATTGAGCGCCTTCGGGGTCTTCGATAAATGCTCGCAGGTTTTCCGGCATCGGCACAGTTGCTAAAGCTTGAGAAGCTGATTCGTCGGTAGGTGCGACAAAGCTGCCTGCTTTGTTTTCCAAAGATGCAAATTTGAGATTGTTGTTTTTGGCATAGCCGTATTCTATGTAGCCGAGGCTGCCTACGGTTTGCAGAATTTGGGCTGTGACGCCTTCGTTGCCTTTTGCGCCTACGCCTACGGGCCACTGTACTGTTTTGCCGTCGCCTACTGCCGTTTTCCAGTCGGGGCTGATGGCACTCAGGTGTTTGGTGAAGACGGCGGTGGTACCGCTACCGTCGGAACGGTGGACGATGGTGATGGCTTGGTCGGGCAATTTAGCGGTCGGGTTGGCGGCTGCAATTTTGGGATCGTTCCAGTTGGTAATTTTACCGGCGAAGATATCTGCGTAAACATCCCGTGGCAGTTTCAGTGGTTCGGTTAAGTCTGGCAGGTTGTAGCCGATGACGATGCTGCCGGCTGTCATGGGCAGCAAGATCACGCCTTTGTCTGCTGGAACTTTGGCGATTTCGTCGTCTTTCATGCCGGTGTCGCTGGCCCCAAAGTCTACTGTGCCTTTGGTAAATTGTTCGACTCCGGCGCCGCTGCCTACTGATTGATAGTTAATTTGTACTTTGGGGTTGATTTTGTTGAAGTCTTGAAACCAACGCTGGTACAGAGGGGCGGGGAATGAGGCGCCGGCTGCGGTGATGGCTACGTCTGAGGCTAGGGCGAGTTTGGTGTTTTCCGCTGTGCCCGTGGCTGCAACGGGGGATGCGCCGGGGGATGCTGCGGTGTCGCCGCCGGGGCTGGTAGTGCCGCCTGTGGGTGTGCTGGGACTGCTGCAAGCTGCTACACTGAGGGCGATCGCCGTAGCGGAAATTGCAGTAGTCAGACGGTTTGAATTAATCAAGTTGAGACGAAAAAGCATAGGTATACAAAAGTTTCGATCGTTATATGGGTGTCCCGCATCAGCATAGCGCGCAAAAGTAAAGGTTAGGTTAAGAATCTTTACACTTAATGGCAATTTAATATTAATTAATATTATTAATGTTATTTATGAGCTTGACAATTGTGAATTTATAAGGTAAAGGGCAGAGAAATAGCTACGGAAACAAGCAGTCGATCGCCCGATCGCGAAAAATTCCCGATTAAATTATCACAAGATCGAGGCTTGAGAACCAGATAACCATACAATGGTGGTTATTTTGACAGTAGTGCTAGTATTAAGAATTTAAAAGCTGCGGGCATTGAAGCTTGCATCTGACAAATACATCCTGACGAATGCTGTTTGATGATATGGCAACCGCCCTGACGGTTAGGACGTTCTTAAGTGCACAAACATAAACGGTCGATTGCAACTTCGGTCTTCCTTCTTTCTTCTGCTATAATGCCTGCTCCTATTGAACTAATCTGGGCTGTTATTGGTTTGCTTCTGACGATAGGAGGCACTTTTTTGCCTGCATCTGTCACAATTCCGATTGGGTTGTGGGACGATCGAGGACTTCAGGCGTACTCTTTAGGTGTTACCTATCAAATTGGAGCCGTCTTGCTAGTAGGCTGCATGGGGGGAAAAAATGCTGCGGCTCTCTCGCAAATTGCTTATTTGGCATTAGGATTAAGTTTGTGGCCAGTTTTTTCTCAAGGCGGCGGCATCGGCTATCTCAAAGAAGCGAGTTTTGGGTATTTGCTGGGTTTTGTGCCTGGTGCTTGGGTATGCGGCTGGGTGGCTTTTAAGGTGGCTTCGCGGCTGGAATCTATGGCTTTTAGCTGTTTGTGCGGTTTGTTCACTGTTCACGCGATCGGCTTAACTTATCTAATTTTTACTTACTGGCTGCCTCCGGCAAAAAAAACACCTTTATTCGATGAGATTCTTAAATATTCGGTTTATCCCCTGCCGGGACAATTGGCGGTAGTTTGTGCGATCGCAGTGCTGTCATTTACTTTACGCCGCTTGATGTTTTATTAATTGCGAAGGAAGTTCGGCAACGGATTATGTAACGGATGTAACGGATGTAACGGATTTCAGGAAGAAGGAAGGAGGAAGAAGGAAGAAGGAAGAGGTAACTGGTAAGTGTCCAAAATAAGGTTATACTATCATTGCCAAACGGGAGATTAATCTCGCTGCGGCTGGGATTGCTTTGCTGCACTGCATTCTGCTCGCAATGACAAGTGAGATTGGAGTAAATTCTCTCATGCCCGATGCCCCATTTTCTATTGCTTAATTCATGCGTTTTAAAAGAAATCCCTTGTTCTGGGTTGCTGCTGTTATCAGTTTAGTTTTAGACCACCTGACTAAGTTTTGGGTGGTACAAAATTTTGACTTGACGGTTCCTCCGCAGACGCAGCCGCTGTTACCCGGAGTGTTTCACTTCACTTATGTTGTTAATACCGGTGCGGCTTTTAGTCTTTTCAGCAATGGCGGGGCGATTTGGTTGCGCTGGCTGTCTTTGGGCGTTAGTGTGGGATTGATTGTGCTGGCTTGGTTCGGGCCGCGCATTAACCGCTGGGAACAAGCTGGCTACGGTTTGATTTTGGGGGGAGCACTGGGGAATGGGATCGATCGATTTGTTTCGGGCCATGTTGTAGATTTTATCGATTTTCGGCTGATTCGGTTCCCGGTATTTAATCTGGCCGATGTGTTTATTAATGCTGGGATTATCTGTTTGCTGATTGCAACTTTTCACAGTGCACCGCCGCCGAGAAGCCAAGACGATCGCAATTCTATTTCAGACTAACTTTAACAAGTTAATCGATTTTCTATTTTCTATTTTCTATTTTTGATTAACCACCCACGGGCTGTACCGTTTTCAGGTTTATCGGATGGCTAGCTTTTTTTGCCGATCCACTGATGAATCCGGCGGCCTGGCAACCAATTGCTTTCGGTCATTTGTCCGTTGTCTGTTACCAGAAAATCTAGGTTTCAACTTAAGGTTAGAGTCATTTATGAGCTATAATTAGATTTTTTATTGCTAAGGCTAAACTTCCCCGCGATCAAAAGCAATTTGGTCACAAACTCCCGGATTTATCCGTGGGCTAAATTCCCTAATCTAAAATCTAAAATCTAAAATCTAAAATCGGATGACTCCTAATCCCTTTGCTCAAGAACGCTTACTATTTGCCCCAGCAACCCCCGATGCTGATGCTATCCCCACTATTTTTGCTTTTCCCAACGAGTACACCGTGGGTATTACCAGTCTCGGCTATCAGATAGTGTGGGCAACTTTGGCTGTGCGATCGGATATTGAAGTGGGCCGTTTATTTACTGATATCCGGGAACAACTTCCCCGAAATCCAGAATTACTGGGATTTTCGCTTTCTTGGGAACTAGACTATGTAAATATTCTCAATTTATTGGAATCTCTAGAAATTCCGATTTGGGCGTCAAAACGGAGTGATAATCATCCGATCGTCTTCGGTGGTGGCCCGGTTTTTACTGCGAATCCAGAACCTTTTGCCGATTTTTTTGATGTGATTTTGCTGGGAGATGGCGAACATCTCATAGACAATTTTATTGATGCTTGTAAACAAGTCCGTACCGCCGACAGACAAACTAAATTGCGGCATTTAGCCCAAGTTCCGGGAGTTTACGTCCCCAGTTTGTACGAAGTAACTTATCTGGATGCGGCTGAGGGTATTAAATCGATTCAGCCTGTCGATTCGGGAATTCCCAGTATGGTTGAAAAACAGACTTATCGCGGCAATACTTTATCTGCTTCCACTGTGGTGACAGAAAAAGCGGCTTGGGAAAATATTTACATGGTGGAAGTGGTTCGGAGTTGTCCCGAAATGTGCCGTTTTTGTTTGGCAAGTTATCTGACTTTGCCGTTTAGAACTGCGAGTTTGGAGGGTTCCCTAATTCCGGCGATCGATCGCGGTTTAGCTGTGACTAATCGTTTGGGTTTGTTGGGTGCTTCGGTCACTCAGCACCCGGAATTTGAAGCGTTGCTGGATCATTTGAATCATCCGAAATACGAGGGCGTGCGGCTGAGTCTTTCTTCGGTACGGACGAATACGGTGACAGTTAAATTGGCAGAAATATTGACCAACCGAGACAGCAAATCTGTGACAATTGCGGTGGAAAGCGGGAGCGAACGCCTCCGCAAAATCGTTAACAAAAAACTCACAAATGACGAAATTATTCAAGCTGCTATCAATGCTAAGGCTGGCGGCTTAAAGGGAATTAAACTTTACGGGATGGCGGGAATTCCCGGCGAAGAAATGGAGGATTTAGAGGAGACGGTGGAGATGATGCGGGCGATTAGAAAAGCCGCTCCCGGTTTGCGGTTGACTCTGGGATGCAGCACTTTTGTCCCGAAATCTCACACTCCTTTTCAGTGGTTGGGAGTGAATAAAGATGCGGAGAAGAGGCTGAAGTTTTTAGATAAAGAATTGCGGAAGTTAGGTTTAGAATTTAGACCTGAAAGCTATAACTGGTCGGTGATTCAGGGTTTGTTGTCAAAGGGCGATCGGCGGTTGTCTCGGCTGTTGGAATTAGTGCGGCATTACGGCGATACTTTGGGCAGTTATCGGCGGGCATTTAAGGAGTTGCGGGGACAGTTGCCTGAGATGGATTTTTATGTTTTTCAAAAGTGGGAATTGGAGCAGGTTTTGCCTTGGAGTCATTTAAAAGGACCGCTACCGGAGGCCACTTTGAAAAAGCATTTAGCGGAGGCGATGAGTCATACAAAAGGATATGGGAATTCACTAATTCTCGTTTAGATACCAGACTTATTTAAGTAAGAAGTCTGCGATCTGGGTGTTCTGCTTTTTGAGAATATGATAAGGAAAACTGGAAAAATGACGACGGGTTGGAAAACTCCTAGTAGCTACTATATGGAGATAATCACAACTTTTCCACCGCGTCCCATTACTTGTGAAGCTGAGTTAATCGCTACACAAAATCGGATTGATTCTATTGTGAGTCGGAGCAATCTCACGCAGGACGATCGGGATTACTTAAACGTGTTGGGTACTCTTGTTTATGATTGCGAACAAAAACATGAGCCAATGCCAGTCTTGAAAGGTATCGCACTACTGAAAGCATTGATGGTTGAAGACAATATTCAAGAAAAAGATTTGGTTGATATTTTTGAATCCGAGTCTTGGGTATCTGAGGTGATGAATGGAAAGCGGGAACTGACGGCGGGTCAAATTCAAAAGTTAGCTAAGTTTTTCCATCTTTCCCCTGTGGCATTTCTTGAGTATAATTAATTGCCAGGATACTGGGATGAGTGACGCACTATAATATAATTATGCCCGAAGTCCAACCGAAAGAAATTCAGCGTTATACTACGCCAGATAACAAAGTGCCTTTCGATCAGTGGTTTGATTCGCTGAGAGATATCAATGCTCAAGCCAAGATTATATCTAGGCTTAACCGAATTGCTGATGGTAATTTAGGAGACTATCGCTCCGTGGGGGAAGGCGTATGCGAACTCAAAATCAATTATGGGCCTGGCTACCGAATCTATTTTGGACAAATAGGAATGACAATTGTGATTCTCATCTGCGGAGGCGAGAAAAGCACTCAAGACAGAGATATCCGCCAAGCTAAAGAATACTGGACAGATTATAGGAGTTAAGACAATGCCTAAAAGCCTACCTTATCATCCATTTTTGATTGAATCTCTCAGAAAAAAGCCCGAACTAGCAGCAGCCTATATAACGGTGACATTAGAGGAGGAAGAGCCGGAACCTGAACTGCTAAAACGAGCTCTCAGCGATGTAGCAGAAGGTCTCGGTCAACCAAAAATGACTCCAGAAGAATATGAATTGCACTTAAAAAAACTCGATGAATTGCTGTCGCAGCAAGGAAGTGATGCGATTTATAATCTGGGAACTTGGCTGAATGCTTTGGGATTGAAACTAACTGTTGCTGTTTGTACTGATACAGAGGATAATACTGCAAATGCTGAAACGCGATCGCACTTAACTGTCTAGCCCAACGATACAATGGCTAATTTTAAATATTCGTCGCTGATTAATGCCACCGTTGAAGCAGTCTGGAACTTTCACGAAAGGCCCGACATTCTGCAACTTTTGACTCCGCCTTGGCAACCGGTGAAAATTATTCGCCGCGAAGGGGGACTCGATGTGGGTGCTGTATCAGAATTTCGCCTGTTATTGGGGCCGATTCCTGTAAAATGGGTGGCGACTCACACTGAGTGCGAACAATATCGCTTGTTTGTTGATGAACAAACTGAGGGGCCCATGGCACGTTGGACTCACCGACACGAGTTTACCTCAGAAAATGGCAAGACTAGGTTGACAGATGCGATCGCATTTTCGATACCGGGCGGCCCGATTGTCGATTTGCTGTTAGGTTGGTGGGTGGAAATTCGGTTAACAGATATGTTTCGCTACCGGCACGAAGTCACAAAAATCGAGTGCGAAAAAAATGCAAACAACGGCTGAATATTACTGTGCTTTCTGTGGTGATGCGAGTACAATTTTTGTTTAGATATGCACCCGTATGGAGCAATCTTATATCGAAAATTGTCAATTTTACTTTCGCCAGAATGTTCTATATTTCAGAATAGATGAATATCCCTCGCGTGCATCTCTGTTTGGCAAATAAATCAAGTATGACCTGTGAGATCGGCACACCGAAGTGAAAGCATAAATGAAATACTCCTGATTGCACTGCGGGTCCGATAGTTTTAGCCCGATCCCAATCCTTTTAGCGTTGATTAACTGTTTCAGAACAAGAGTGAACTCAGGGATTTTTATTGATAGTATTGGTAGTCAAATATTGGGTTCCGATTCTAAATAATTGAAAAATGTTTTAACTTTTTTTTCAGGTGTTTAAATAAATTCATAACTTCATTAACTTTCCGTGCTCATAATAGACTTTATCCAAAAATAAATGGTTTACGGAGAGCGGCTAAATTATCATGTAATTTTACCCTCAAAAAATATGAGCCAACTCCAGGGATAGATAGAAAAACATCGATCCGAGACTCAAATTTTGCAAATATATTGAGAGTCGCACCTCGGAGATTTCATCAGCTAAAATTTAAAGCAGATTGAATAAGTAAATTATAACAGGTAGTCCTGACTATTCAGGACTACCGATTCGGTGAGGGGCAATTGTTATCGGGTACTCTAAAAATAAATGATGTTGGAAAGTTCATCGGAAAACAGCGATCGGATGATTGTTCGCGATCGCCAGGGGTGAGAGTACCGGCTGCAAGTAGACGGGGACGAAGGCTCATATTTTATTGCCAAACTCCTGTACCGCAACAGCGAAGTTGGTACATTTATATTTTTTTTCGCCTATCTAATTAGCCGCGGGATGTGGTATCATCAAAAATATAAAACTTAGAGAAAAGTGGTCATATATTTTAAAGTAATTCAGACATTTTTTATCTAATTAACGAAATTAAAAAAAAATCAGGGTTAAATCTTAAACAAAGAATGATAAATAGGTAGGCGCTGTAAAACACAATTATGTAAACGATTGTAAAGTATCCAAATTCCGTAAGCGTGGCTAAGTTCACCCTGTTTACATACTGTTACATAGCTCTGTTTAATCCCGCTTACCTACTTAGTTTTAGCGAAACTACCCCAACAATTTACTTTCGCACAGCGTCAAATACTATATTGTTAAGATAGGTACAATCTTTATGAATATTAAGGCCAATTATAAACTAATAGAAAAAATTAATGAGGGTTCAAAGACAGTAGTTTATCGCGCTGAGAGGAGGGAAGATCAGACTGCTGTGATTATCAAAACCCTTATCGCAGACTATCCTACTCTCGAAGAGATTATGCAATTGAGACATGAATATGAAATCTCTCGACATCTCAATATAGAAGGTATTGTCAAGCCCTATGGATTGGAAAATCATCATCATGGTCTAGCACTTATATTGGAAGATTCAAGAGGAGAAGCCCTCAAAAACTTTTTGAATGGTCGCCAACTTGAACTTAAAGAGTTTTTTAAAATTGCTATTCAGTTAGCAGATACTCTGGGTAAGTTGCACGATCACAAAATTATTCATAAAGATATTAAGCCGACAAATATCATCATCACTCCTGCTACGCTAAAAGTAAAAATTACTGACTTTAGCATTGCCACGCGCTTGTCTAAAGAAACCCAAACACTCAGCCATCCCACTTTACTAGAAGGCACAATCGCCTATATCTCGCCCGAGCAAACAGGGCGGATGAATCGCTCAATTGACTATCGGACAGACTTCTACTCTTTAGGTATCACATTCTATGAAATGCTGTGCGGTGAATTACCATTTAAGGCTACCGATCCGATGGAATTAATTCACTGCCATATCGCGAAACAGCCGCGATCCCTCGGGGAAATTATGGCAAAAAAGCAAAATAGCAGACTTGAAACTACGAGCG
This sequence comes from Microcoleus sp. BROC3, assembly GCF_036702515.1. Classification (NCBI taxonomy): domain Bacteria; kingdom Bacillati; phylum Cyanobacteriota; class Cyanophyceae; order Oscillatoriales; family Microcoleaceae; genus Microcoleus; species Microcoleus sp. BROC3. The sequence goes on along the minus strand of NZ_JAUBTQ010000032.1, from coordinate 20,870 downwards.
ATAATCCCACATTTAAAATTCAAAATGATAAGATTATCAAAGCAATTTCTTACATAGTGATGAAATTATTAGCCAAGACTGCTGAGGATAGATATCAAAGTGGTTATGGTCTCAAAGCGGATCTAGAACAATGTCTCAATCAATTACAACAAACTGGCAAAAATTCTAACTTCATTCCGGGTGAGCGTGATAAGTCCGGTCAATTTCTGATCCCACAAAAATTGTACGGACGAGAAACGCAAGTAGCCAATCTAATGGATGCTTTTGACAGAGTTAGCGCTGGAACAGCCGAGCTCATGCTAGTTTCCGGTTACTCAGGAATAGGTAAATCTTGCTTAGTTTATGAAATTCACAAACCCATTGTTGGAGCAAGGGGTTATTTTATCGCAGGTAAGTTTGACCAATTTAAACGGAATATTCCCTATGGAGCCTTAATTGAAGCTTTTGAAGAACTAATTCGCCAAGTATTAACAGAAAGCCCGGAAAAAATCCACTTTTGGAAACAGAAAATTTTAAATGATTTAGGCAAAAATATTAGAGTTATAATTGACGTTATTCCAGAATTGGAATTGATCGTTGGTGAGCAACCTGAAGTTTCTAAATTAGGAGCAAGTGAATCACAAAACCGTTTCAATCTTGTTTTTAAACAATTTATTCATATTTTTACCCAAAAAGCACATCCGCTAGTTTTATTTTTAGATGATTTGCAGTGGGCAGATTCCGCTTCTTTGAAATTGGTTCATGTGCTGCTAACTGACCGAGATAGCCAATATTTATTGGTGATTGGAGCCTATCGAGATAACGAAGTCAGCCCAACTCATCCTTTAATGCAGACTTTAGATAGTATTTATTCATGCGGATCAATAATAAATAAGATAGTCCTCCAACCGTTGACACTTAGTACAGTAAATCAATTAGTTGCTGACACGTTGGGTGACAACTGCTCATCAGCAGTCCCCCTTGTTACTTGTTTTTCCGAGCAACACGGAGAAATTGAGCAAGAAAGTTTGCTTGCTAAAAACAATAACCATCAAATAGAAAAGTGTAAGTTATTAGCTGAGTTAGTTTACAATAAAACTCAAGGCAATCCGTTTTTTTTAACTCAATTTCTCACCTCCATTTACGCAGAAAAACAGTTGACCTTTGACTTCAGCATTGGCAGATGGCAGTGGGATATGGGGCAAATTCAAAGTCTTGCGATCGCAGATTATAATGTCGTAGATCTCATAGCCAGAAACATTCAAAAACTGCCTCCAGATACCCAGAAAGTTTTAAAGTTAGCTGCTTGCATTGGCAACCGATTTAATTTAGAAGTTTTAGCAATAGTAAGTGAAAAATCTATATCTGAAACGGCATCTGCTTTGTGGGACGGGCTTCAGGAAGCCCTAATTTTACCCATCGGGGAAAGTGCCTATAAACTTCCTTTACTCTTCAATAGTAATGAGTCATTGGTAATCGGTAGTGGTCAAGAAACCCAATCAGAAATTAATACTTACAACGTATCCTACAAATTTTTGCATGACCGCGTGCAGCAAGCAGCTTATTCTCTGATTCCTTCTGAGCAGCAAAAATCTACGCACCTAAAAATTGGTAAACTCCTGTTGCATAAGACACATCAAGATGCACTAGAAGAAAAGATATTTGAGATAGTTAATCAGCTAAATACCGGAGTAGAATTAATTACCGATAGAGACGAAAAATACAAGCTGGCTCAATTAAATTTAATAGCAGGTAAAAAAGCAAAAGCAGCGTCAGCTTATGAAGCGGCTGTCATGCAATTAAGACTAGGGTTAAAACTATTAACAGAAAACAGTTGGCAGACTAACTACGCTCTGACTCTAGCACTTTATGTAGAAGCCGTAGAAGCAGAATATCTTACTACGAATTACGAAAGGTCAGCGGCTCTTGCTGAAGTTGTTCTGAAACAAGCTAGCACCCTGCTAGAAAGAGTGAAAGTATACGAGCTACAAATCCAGTATTATATGGCTCAAAATCAGATGTTAAAAGCCATTGATACTGGGCTGCAAGTGCTGGATATGCTGGGTGTCTCCTTGTCAAATGAAGCGGATGGCAGCGGTGTTGCGATCGAGCTGCCTTCTGTTGAAAATTTAGAAAACATCCCAGAAATGACAGATCCGTATCAATTAGCAGCCTTGCGGATACTGATGAGCGTTATTTCTCCTGCTTACACAGTGAAGCCAGAGATTGTGCCTGTGCTTGTACTTGCCCAAACGAAGCTATGTGTTGAACACGGTCATTCAGCACAGGCGGCTTTTGTGTATGCTTTTTATGGCATTTTCATATATTCAATGACCGGAAACATAGATGCTGGATATCATTCTGGTCAGCTAGCTTTAAAGCTCTTGGATCAATTTAACGCTAGAGAACTTCAATGTAAAGTCTGCAATTTATTTCATGGTGTGATTAGACCCTGGAAAGTTCATGTTAAGAACACATTAACCTCACTACGCGAGGGGATTCAAAGTGGACTGGAAACTGGAGATATAGAATATGCTGGCTATAACGCTACTATTTATTGCGCTAGCGTCTTTTTAACTGGGGAGCAATTAGAGATTGTAGAGCAGCAACAAAGGCAATATGTTGATTTAGCGCTCAAACTAAAACAAGACTATTCTATCTATTACATTAAGATATTCCACCAAATGACGTTAAATTTTCAAAACGAAGTGGAAGATAAATGTGAATTGATTGGCGAGAGTTTTAATGAAACCAAAATATTACCTATTTTTATTCAAACTAATAATCGAATTTTGTTGTTTCTTACCTATTTGGCCAAGACGATTCTATTTTATTTGTTTAAAGAACCTCATGGAGCTGTGGCCAACGCCAGTTTAGCCGCAGAACACGGAATCACTGTGACGAGCATGGTAGTTTATGCTGTTCACAACTTTTATTATTCGCTCGCTCTCCTTGCTCAGTATGCCAAAGCTTCAAGCTCAGAGCAAGAACAATACCTGCATATTGTAGAAAAGAATCAGCAAAAAATGCGCCAATGGGCAGATTCTGCCCCATCAAACTTCAAGCATAAGTATGAGCTTGTGGAAGCAGAGAAAGCACGGGTTCAAGGGCAAATTGCAGAAGCAATGGAATATTATGACCTAGCTATCACGGGAGCTCAAGAACAAGGATATATTCAGGAAGAAGCACTAGCATCGGAACTAGCAGCCGAGTTTTATTTCTCCCTAGGCAGAGACAAGTTTGCTCGAATCTATCTGACACAAGCTTACTACGGGTATATTCGTTGGGGAGCTCAAACTAAAGTTAAAGATTTAGAGTCTAGATATCCTTTGGTATTTTCCCAGATGCTGATGCGAGAATCCATAGGCATAGAGATTAATAGAACAACAACATCGACCATGGGAGGAAGTTCGGCGGTTTTGGATTTGTCCACTGCGAACAAAGCATATCTGGCCTTGGCTGAAGAAATAGTTCTTGATAAGTTGCTAGATAAGTTACTTAAAATTGTGATGGAAAATGCTGGAGCTACAACAGGGTGCCTGATCTTAGAAAAAGATGGAAAGTTAGTTATAGAAGCTACAGGTGTTGTGGAGAGAGATGTGGTTGTATTGTGTTCAGAATCACCCGTCGAAAACAGTGATAATCTGCCCATTACTATAATTAATTATGTAGGCATAACTAAAGCAAATGTGGTTTTAAATGATGCCTCAGTGTCACAAAGATTCATAAACGATCCTTACATCCTAAAAACAAAACCCAAGTCAATATTATCTATGCCTATTATTAATCAAGGCAAGCTGATAGGTATTCTTTATTTGGAAAACAATATAACAACTGGTGCCTTTACAATGGAGAGGCTGGAATTATTAAAAATACTTTCTTCACAGATAGCTATATCCCTTAAAAATGCGATGCTCTATGGGAGATTGGAAACCGCTACTCAAAACTTGAAAACAGCTAACGAACAATTAGAAAATTACAACCAAACGCTCGAACAAAAAGTAGAAGAGAGGACTCACGAGTTAAAACAAAAAAATAGCCTGCTGAGAGAACAAGCAATTCAACTTGAACTTACCCTAAAAGAATTGCAAGCGACACAGACTCAGCTAATTCAAACTGAAAAAATGTCAAGCCTGGGGCAAATGGTTGCTGGTATCGCTCACGAAATTAACAACCCAATTAACTTTATTTACGGCAATCTTACTCCCGCTAGCGACTATTTTCATGACTTGCTGGGGTTGCTGAGTCTTTATCAGGATCAATTGCCTAATGCAACTCCTGAAATTCATACTTTTGCAGAAAATATCGATCTGGAATTCTTAATTTACGATTTTCCTAGACTGCTTGATTCGATGCAGCTAGGGGCAGAACGCATCCGCCAGATTGTCTTGTCGCTGCGGAATTTCTCGCGATTGGATGAGGCGGGAATAAAACGAGTAGATATCCATGAAGGGATCGATAGCACTCTGCTATTGTTGCAAAATCAGCTAAAAGCTAAGCCCGACCATTCTGGAATTGAAATTATTAAAGAGTATGGTCAGATACCTGAAATAGAATGTTACGCCGGCTTCCTGAACCAAGCATTTATGAATATACTCAGCAATGCGATTGATGCTATAGATAAATCATTAGTGACTTCTCCTATAGCATCAATCCACAAGAAAAAATCACAAGTTCGTATTCGTACCATACTCATAAATACTAACCAAGTAGAGATTCGGATTGCCGACAATGGAGCGGGGATGACAGAAGAAGTAAGGCAGAAGGTTTTTGACCCTTTCTTTACTACGAAACCTGTAGGATCTGGCACTGGTTTGGGGTTGGCTATTAGCTACCAAATTGTAGTAGAAAAACATCATGGTAGGCTGACTTGTATTTCCGCGCCTGGACAGGGAGCAGAATTCGTGATTGAGATTCCTCTCAAGCAGGGAACTGTGCAAAAGTGAGATTAGACCTCTGGCAAAAGTCCTTTTCATCAATTGCTCGGAAGGCATATCCGGCCCATCCCACAAGAAAAAATAACTCTTGTGGGATGGGCCGGATATGCCCTCCTAATTATTTTTGCAATAGGTCTATTGATTGAGCTTGTGCTCGCTGCCAGGAATTGACTTTCCTTGTGGCATTATAAAAGCCACGGGGCGGAGGGTAAAGATTTTCATCGAGCGCTTAAAAAGGTAGATTAAATAGTGACCGCGATCACAAAAACACTCCGCTTAACTTATATAATAAGGTGATTAGGGGAGCAAAGAAAAAGTCTACTGAAGCTAGCTTGATTGGGTCGTTGCTCAGCACTATCACCCCAATCTGACGGCAAATTTATTTAAATAATTTAAGTTTTTTCGCAAGGGCAAGATATTAAACTCGGCAACGCTTATGGGAACCGATAAAAAAACTCAGTATTGCGCGATCGAAGGAAGAATAAAATGCTAGGTAATTTTCAAAATAGGTGCATCCACCAGCTATTTGAGTTCCAAGTAAAGCGATCGCCTGAGGCTATTGCAGTAAGTTTGGAAGGGAAGCAGCTAACTTATCAGGAATTAAACTCCCAAGCTAACCAGTTGGCGCATTATCTGAAGACTCTCGGTGTCGGGCCAGAGGTATTGGTCGCAGCCTGTGTGGAGCGCTCTTTAGAGATGGTAGTAGGTCTGTTGGGTATTCTTAAATCTGGCGGTGCTTATGTACCACTAGATCCGCATTATCCGCAAAACAGACTGGCGTTCATGTTGGAACATTCCCAAACGCCAGTATTGCTTACACAACAGTATTTAGTCGAGTCTCTTCCCGAACACCAAGCACGTGTCATCTGTTTAGATGGGATTTCAGAAACAGTAGATCGCTTCAGCGAGGAAAACCCTGAAACAGAGGTGACAGCAGATAATTTAGCTTATGTAATTTATACATCCGGATCTACTGGTCAACCCAAGGGAGTAGCGATCGAGCATCGGGGTGCCGTTAACACACTCCTCGATATTAACCACCGCTTTCAAGTAGGAGCAGGCGATCGCGTCTTAGCTCTATCCTCCCTCAGCTTCGACCTATCTGTATACGACATTTTCGGCTTGCTGGCTGCGGGAGGAACAGTTGTTATCCCCCAACCGTCAGCATCGCCAGATCCAGCTCACTGGGTGGATACGATCGCCCAAACACAAGTCACCATCTGGAACTCCGCACCCGCCTTGATGCAGGTGCTTGTGGATTATGCCGCTAGTCATAGCAAAGATTTACACTCATCTATGCGATTAGTTCTTCTCAGCGGCGATTGGATACCGCTGACTTTGCCAGATCAAATCAAAGGTTTAATCAACAGTGCAGTGTCTGAAAATTTAGAGCAACCCTCAACCCCCGCTGTTATCGGCTTAGGAGGTGCAACCGAGGCTTCCATCTGGTCGATTCTATATCCCATCGAAACCGTTGACCCAGCATGGAAAAGCATCCCTTACGGTAGGTCGATGACCAACCAACATTTTTACGTGCTCAACGAAGCGATGGAGCCGTGTCAAGAGGGAGTAGTCGGGGAGCTTTATATTGGAGGAATCGGTTTAGCCAGATGCTATTGGCGAGATGAGGAAAAGACTAACAAGCGCTTCATCACTCATCCGCATACAGGCGATCGCCTTTACTGTACAGGCGATTTGGGCCGCTATCTACCCGATGGCAACATCGAATTTCAAGGTCGCATCGACCACCAAGTGAAAATTCGCGGCTTCCGCATCGAACTCGGCGAGATTGAAGCCGTGCTGGGACAACACCCAGAGGTGCAGGTAGCGGTGGTAGCAGCACAAGAGGATGTACCCGGACAGAAGCGCTTGGTAGCTTATGTGGTTTCCAAAGTCACCGCAGAACGCACACCATTCAAAAGCGAGTGTTTAGCGGAATTTGACGGCGATCGCTCAGTTAAACTACAAACAGAAGACATATCCATCGGTGGCATCGGCCTAGTAGGAGTTCCAGATAATTGCTCGAGAAGTCAGCGTGTTCGCCTGTGCCTCGTACTACCCGGAGATGCCCAAGAGCGCGATTTTGAGGGAACTGTCGCTTGGTGTCAGGGAAATCAAGCGGGGATTGAGTTATCTCTCACACCCACTGAAGAAGCTCTGATTCAGCAGAGTATAGACCATCTCTTAGAAACCCAAGGCTTCTTAAAATTTTTGCAACGCACTGCAGCAGGAAAATTGCGTAACTTCCTGAAAGATAAGTTGCCCGACTATATGGTTCCCTCCAGCTTTGTATTCCTGAAAACCTTGCCGCTAACACCCAACGGCAAAATAGACCGCCAGAAGCTACTAGCGCCTGCCGTTAAAATAATTTCCGAAGTAGGAGAAGATTATGTAGCACCTCAAACTCCTGTCGAAGAGGTAGTGGCAGGAATATGGGCCCAAGTGCTGGGACTAGAGCGGGTTGGTATCCGCGACAACTTCTTGGAATTGGGAGGTCACTCTCTCCTAGTCACGCAGATTGCCACTCGAATGCGAGACACTTTCCAGGTGGAATTACCGTTGCGTACCCTGTTTGAGTCTGCCACAGTAGCGGATCTTGCTCACAATCTGGAAATTGCCAGTCACAAAGCTCCCATACCCCAGGCTCCTCCCATTCAAGCAATTTCGCGGAATCAGAACTTGCCTCTGTCCTTTAGCCAGCAACAACTGTGGTTTCTATGTCAACTGGCTCCCGATACGCCCTTTTATAACGAACCGATTACCATTCGCCTGCCTGGTTCGGTCAACATCGCCGCACTAGAGCGCAGCATCAGCGAAATCATCAAGCGTCACGAAGTTTTGCGAACTACTTTTGCTTTGGTAGATGGGCAGCCAGTGATGGTGATTCAAGATGCCTTGAATTTCACCTTGCCTGTGGTGAATCTTGGGGAATTTCCAGAGGCAGAACGGGAGTCTGAAGCTTTACGGCTGGCAACTTTGGAAGCGAAGCAGCCTTTTGACCTGACCGCAGGGCCGCTGTTGCGAGGTACTCTTATGCAGTTGGGGGAGACAGATTACAGGTTGTTCCTGACCATACACCACATCGCGATCGATGCTGTTTCTCTTTACAGCGTCTTGTTCAAGGAACTCGCGGAACTCTACAGAGCATTTTCTTTAGGCTTGCGATCGCCGCTCCCAGAATTGCCGATTCAGTTTGCGGACTTTGCTTACTGGCAGCGACAATGGCTACGGGGAGAAGTGCTGGAAAACCAACTCAGGTACTGGAAACAGCAATTAGCTGATTTGCCAACACTACAACTACCCACAGACCGATCGCGATCGCCCATGCAAAGCTTTCGGGGTGCAAGGCAATGTCTGGCGCTACCTCTGAGCCTAACCGAGATGCTTAAGGAGCTGGGTCGTAGGGAGGGTGTCACCCTGTTTATGACTTTGATGGCAGCATTCCAAACCTTGCTCTACCGCTATACGGGGCATACTGACATTCCTGTAGGCACTGCAGCCAACATCCGCAACCGACAAGAGCTAGAGGGGTTGATTGGTTACTTCCTCAACACTTTAGTAATGCGTACCGATCTTTCTGGCAACCCGAGTTTTAAAGAACTGCTGGTTAGGGTGCGGGAAGCGACATTAGGAGCTTACGCTCACCAAGAATTGCCTTTCCAGAAGCTAGTGGAAGAACTGCAACCAGAGCGAAATCTCACTCATAACCCTTTATTTCAAGTTGCGTTTGTTCTCGAACCCCCGCTTGTCGAAATGGATGGGTGGACAATCAGCCAGCTAGATGTGGATACCGGCACGGCAAAGTCTGACCTGTACCTCGAACTTGACGAGAGACCATCGGGTGTAATTGGTCGCATTGAGTACAGCACAGATTTGTTTGATGCTGACACGATCGATCGGATGGTAGGGCATTTTCAGACTTTACTCGAAGGCATTGTCGCTAACCCAGACCAGAAAATTGCCGAGTTGCCCCTCTTAACCCAGTTTGAGCGGCAGCAATTAGCGGCGTGGAATGATACCGAAACCGATTACCCCAAAGATACGTGCATACACCAGTTGTTTGAAGAGCAGGTAGAGCTCACGCCCGATGCGATCGCATTAGTCTTTGAAGATGAGCAACTTACCTATCAAGAGCTGAACCAACGAGCGAATCAGCTAGCGCACCATCTCCGCAGTTTAGGTGTGGGGCCAGAGGTACTGGTTGGTATCTGTGTAGAGCGATCGCTAGAAATGGTAGTGGGACTGCTGGGCATTCTCAAAGCTGGTGGGACTTACGTGCCGCTGGACCCGACTTATCCCCCGGACCGTTTAGCTTTCATGCTAGAAGATGCCTCTGTACCAGTGCTGCTGACTCAGGCGCGGTTAGTTGAATCTCTACCCCAACATCAAGCGCGTATCGTTTGCCTAGACACAGACTGGGAAATCATTGAGCGACAGAGTGACGAAAACCCTGGATGCTGCTTAACGCCTGAGAACCTAGCCTATGTGATTTACACTTCGGGGTCTACAGGGAAGCCCAAGGGTGTTCTAGTGGCGCACTCTGGGCTAAGCAACCTAGCTACAGCACAGATCCGTATCTTCAATGTGCAACCGAACAGTCGTGTCCTCCAGTTTGCCTCTTTGAGCTTTGATGCTTCAGTCTCAGAGGTTGTCATGGCCTTGCTGGCGGGAGCGACCCTGGTAATGGGAACGCGGGACTCTCTGCTACCTGGAGCAACTCTAATTCAGCTATTGCGTGACTTTGCGATCGCGACTGTTACGCTACCACCATCAGTGCTAGCGGTACTGCCCGCGAATGAACTACCAGCGTTGCGGACAATAATAGTCGCTGGAGAAGCCTGCTCCCCCGACCTCATAGCCAAATGGTCATCAGGGCGTCGGTTCTTTAATGCTTATGGGCCGACCGAATCCACCGTCTGTGCCACCATCGCCGAATGTACCGATAGTAAAGAGCCACCTCCTATTGGTCGGCCCATTGCCAACACGCAGGTCTATATTCTAGATGCCCAAAAACAGCTTGTGCCGATCGGCATTCCGGGAGAATTGTATATTGGCGGTGCTGGTTTAGCACGCGGCTACCTCAACCGGCCCGAACTAACTGCCGATCGCTTTATTCCCAACCCCTTTAGCAACGAATCGGGTTCTCGCCTCTACAAAACTGGCGACTTAGCCCGCTACCTACCCGACGGCAATATCGAATTTCTCGGTCGCATCGACGACCAAGTTAAAATTCGCGGCTTCCGCATCGAATTAGGAGAAATTGAGGCCGTATTGAGCCAACACCCGGATATACAAGAGTCTCTAGTTATCAACCGCGAGGATGCCTCCGGCAACCAGCGCCTAGTCGCTTATATTACTTCTAACCTCAGACCAGAACGAGTGCCTTATCAGAGCCCATGTCTGGCTGAATTTGGCGGCAGTCCTGCGGTGAAACTCCGCACAGAAGACATTTCCATCGGTGGTGTCTGCATAGTAGGCGTACCAGATGCTTATCAGCCCAGCCAACCCCTCCGCCTGTACCTGCGTCTACCTGGTTTCAGTGAGGAGCAATGGTTGGAGGGCAGAATCGTTTGGCGACAAGGGGAGCAATGTGGGATTGTGTTCGCCCTCAGCCGGAATGAGCAGGCTCTAGTGCAACAAAGCATAGAGTATCTCATGGAAACTCAGGGCTTCTTGAAAGTTTTGCAACGCACAACAATCGGCAGCTTACGCGACTTTTTGAAGCAAAAACTGCCCGACTATATGGTGCCTTCCGGCTTTGTGTTTTTGAATCATTTGCCGCTCACACCAAACGGCAAAGTAGACCGTAAGGCACTGCCAGCTCCCGATGCTATTAACCCACAGTTGGAAACAACTTATATCGCACCTCAAACTGAGATTGAACAAGCGATCGCTACCGTTTGGCAACAGGTATTACACCTAGAGAAAGTCGGTGTCGATGATAATTTTTTCGATTTAGGCGGTCATTCATTACTGATGGCTCAAGCTCATAGTAAACTGAGAGAAGCGATCGACAGAGATGTTTCAATGATGGAGATGTTTAAATATCCAACCATTAGCTCTTTGGCTAAATATTTAAGTGAGGACCCAGAGGAAAAATCCTCTGTTGGGCAAACTCGAGAACACATTAAAAAACAAAAAGAAGCAATCAATCGCCAAAAGCAAAAACAGCGCTTGCAAGGAAAGCATAAAAATGGATAACTCTGAAACTTCCGAGTCTATAGAAGGTATCGCTATCATCGGCATGGCAGGTCGCTTTCCTGGTGCTAAAAATGTTGATGAGTTTTGGGATAATCTACGCGATGGTGTGGAATCTATTTCTTTCTTCTCTGAACAAGAACTAGAATCTTTAGGTATTGACCAATCAGTAGTGCGTGACCCCCGCTATGTAAAAGCCCGAGGTGTACTAGAAGATATTGAGTTGTTTGATGCTTCATTCTTTGGGTTTAATCCTAGAGAAGCTGAAATTACAGATCCGCAACACCGCTTTTTCTTGGAGTCTGCTTGGCAAGCTCTAGAAAATGCTGGCTACAACTCGGAAACTTACGAAGGTTCGATTGGGGTTTACGCAGGTGCCGGAAGTTTCAATACTTACTTTTTGAATAACCTTTATCCTAATCGTCAGTTAAGAGAATCACTTGGAGATTATCAGCTTGCGATTGCCAATGAAAAAGATTTCCTGTCAACTCGCGTTTCTTACAAATTAAACTTGAAAGGGCCGAGTATTACTGTCCAAACAGCCTGTTCTACTTCATTGGTTGCGATTAGCATGGCTTGCCAAAGCTTGCTGAATTACCAATGCGATATGGCTTTGGCTGGTGGCGTTTCTATTGGCGTTACCCAAAAGGCAGGATATTTTTATAAAGAGGGAATGATTCTTTCGCCAGACGGACACTGTAGAGCCTTTGATTCTAAGGCACAGGGAACTGTGAACGGTAGCGGTGTAGGAATTGTGGTTTTGAAAAGATTAGAGGAGGCGATCGCAGACGGAGATTATATTCATGCAGTAATCAAAGGCTGTGCTATTAATAATGATGGTGCTTTCAAAATTGGCTACACAGCTCCCAGTATAGATGGTCAGGCGCAGGCGATCGCAGATGCTCTGGCGATCGCAGAAATTCCCCCTGAAACCGTCAGCTATATAGAAACTCACGGAACCGGAACACCCCTGGGAGATCCGATCGAAATCGCTGCGCTGACGCAAGCTTTCTCACTCGAAACTAAGAAAAAAGGCTTTTGTGCGATCGGTTCGGCAAAAACCAATATCGGACATTTGGATACTGCTGCTGGTGTCACGGGGTTAATCAAAACTGTCCAGGCTCTCAAACACCAATTAATACCACCTAGCTTGCATTTTGAACAAGCTAATCCCAAGATTGATTTTGCCAACAGTCCCTTTTACGTTAATACTAAACTTTCCGAATGGAAAGCAGGTAAAACGCCCCGCCGTGCTGGAGTTAGTTCCTTTGGCATCGGTGGAACTAATGCTCATGTGGTGCTAGAAGAAGCACCTACTGTAGAAAAATCTGGAGAATCCCGACCCTCGCAACTGTTGGTTTTATCGGCAAAAACTAGCACGGCACTTGATTGTGCAGCGGTAAATTTGAGGGAATATTTAAAGCAGCATCCCGATGAAAATCTTGCTGATGTTGCTTATACGCTTCAAATTGGTAGAAGAGCTTTCAGCCATCGACGGATAGTAGTTTGTAATGACAGTGAAGAGGGCGCGATCGCTCTCGACAATCTAGATCCAAAACGAGTTTTTACCAGCTTCCAAGAGTCCAAAAATCGACCTGTCGTATTTATGTTTTCAGGACAGGGTTCGCAGTACATCAATATGAGCTTGGAACTCTACCAAGTTGAACCAACATTTCGCGAACAGATCGATCTATGTTCGGAAATTCTTACACCTCACTTGGGAATCGATCTGCGCGACGTACTTTATCCAACTGAAGCACAAGCAGAAGCAGCTACAAACCAACTAAAACAGACCGCGATTACACAGCCAGCACTGTTTGCGATCGAGTACGCTTTAGCTAAATTGTGGATGTCTTGGGGAGTGCATCCCAAAGCGATGATCGGTCATAGCATTGGTGAATATGTAGCAGCTTGTTTGGCTGGTGTTTTCTCTTTGGAAGAGGGCTTATCCTTGGTAGCTGCACGAGGTAAATTAATGCAACAACTGCCCAGTGGTTCCATGCTTGCAGTTCCACTGCCAGAACAGCAAATGCAACCATTTTTGGGCAATAAACTTGATTTGGCTGTGATTAATGGAGCATCTATGAGCGTGGTTTCAGGTGCTACTGATGCCGTAGATGAATTGGCACAGAAACTGCTCGCAAAAGGTGTAGAGTGTCGCCGGTTGCACACTTCTCATGCCTTCCATTCACAGATGATGGAGCCAATTTTAGAACCATTCACCGAACAGGTTAAAAAAGTTAAGCTGAACTCGCCTAAAATTCCCTACGTTTCCAATGTCACTGGTAATTGGATTACAGCGACAGAGGCGACAAATCCGAGTTATTATGCTCAACATCTGCGGCAAACAGTACGCTTTGCAGATGGGTTACAACAGCTATTAAAAGACCAAAATCAAATATTGCTCGAAGTGGGGCCAGGACGGACGTTGAACACGCTAGCAAAACAGCATCCTAATAAGGGGGCTGAGCAAATTGTACTTTCTTCATTGCGCCATCCACAAGATCAAAATTCAGATGTAGCTTTCTTACTTACTACATTGGGTAAACTCTGGTTAGGAGGAGTACAAATAGATTGGTCTAAATTTTATGCTGATGAGCAGCGTTATCGTCTCCCACTGCCAACATATCCGTTTGAGCGCCAACGTTACTGGATTGAAGCACCGGGAATTGAGCAACCAATTAAAATTGCATCTTTACCAGATGAAAATTCCCCAAAATTAGATTCAACACTACTTCATTCTAGACCAAATTTACACAGTACCTATGTTGCTCCTAGAGATGAAATTGAGCAAACTATTGCTAGGATATGGCAAAATTTTCTCGGGATCGAGCAAGTAGGAATTAATGATGACTTTTTTGATTTAGGCGGAGACTCATTATTAGCAGTTCAACTAATAACTAAATTAAACGAAACACTGCAAAAAGTCTTGTCTCCCCATAGCCTATTGCAATCATCGACTATTGCAGCTTTGGCTGCATTAATTAAAGACAATCCCGACTTATCTGATAATACTAACCAGCCACTCCAGCCAGCTTGTGAATCTTTGTTAGTAGAAATTCAGCGCGGGAGTTTTAAACAACCTTTGTTCTTAGTTCATCCGGTAGGCGGTCACGTTTACATTTATCGGGACTTAGCGCGTTATCTAGGTTCCGATCAGCCTATTTTTGGAATACAAGCGCACGTCTCAGATGGGGAAAGTGAGTCTTTTACTAAAGTTGAGGAGATGGCTGATCGGTATATTGAAGCAGTGCGGGTTAAACAACCAGAAGGCCCCTATTTTTTGGGTGGTTCTTCCTTTGGAGGCACTGTTGCTTTTGAGATGGCACAGCAACTCAATGCCCAAGGTGAAAAGATAGCGCTGCTAACTTTAATAGATACTCCTGGGCCCGATCAAATGCCCGTTTTAGCAACGGAAGATGATACAGCAATTTTGGTATATTTGCTAGGTGTTGGGTTCAATCTGTCTCTTTCTATGGAGGTTCTTCAAAAACTGGAACCAGAGGAGCAACTTCTCTACTTTTTGGAGCAAGTAAAGATTGCTAATAGGGTAGTTCCTCCAGATTTTGGATTACCTCAGATTCGCCAGTTTCTTCATCTGTTTAAAGTACACGCCCAAGCGATGCGAAATTATATACCCCAAAATTATCCGGGTCGAATCATCTTTTTCCGTGCTAACGAACAAAATGAAGTTAATCATAACAATCCAGAATTACCTTGGATTGAGGTTGCTAGTGGAGGTGTAGAGGTTCAAGAAGTGCCGGGAAATCATATCACTATGAATTATCCCCCTCATGTTCAGGTTATGGCTGAACAACTTAGAGTATACATTGATGAGGCAAGGCAGCTAATTTAGATGAGAGAGGTACTTTGTGGCGCTTGGGCGCACTTTTGACCTAACAGTTTTTTTGTTGAGTCAGTCTTGCTAAATGTGGAGACGACAGTAATCTCTATATTTCTGGATACGGCCTCTTTAATTCTTAAATAGATAACTTTCAAAGGAATTCCCATGAGTTTATACGCAGATCATACCGAATACGAAGGTGAAAGCTCATCCTCAGTGCTACTAGAAATGATGTATGGATATCAAAAATCTCAGGCACTTTTTGTGGCAGCTAAACTGGGAATTGCAGATATTTTGAGTAACGGCTCTAAGACTGCTGATGAACTTGCACAAGCTACTGGTGTAAATTCTAGGAGTATTTATCACTTGATGCGTATGCTGAGCAGCGTTGGTGTGTTTTCTACAGAAGATAATGACAAATTTCAATTAAATCCTATGGGTAAACACTTGTTGACTGGTACTTCTGATTCTTTACGGGGTACAGTTATGGCGATGGGTGATGAGATTTATCAGGCGTGGGGCAATTTATTCTACGGTATAAAGACGGGAAAAGCTGCATTTAATCATACTTTTAATAGGGATTTTTATAGTTATTTAAAGCAAGATTCGGAGGCGAGTGTAAATTTTAATGAGTGGATGAAGGAGACGACAAGAGAGTGGCTGCTTCCGGTTCTTGAAGCTTATGATTTTTCAGAAGTTAAGACACTTGTGGATGTGGGAGGGGGCATTGGAACTCTAACGGCTGTTATTTTGAATGCGAATCCTAAGATGCAAGCTATTTTGTTCGATCGCGAAGATGTTGTTGTTGGTGCTGATCTGGTTTTGGAAGGGGCGGGAGTTGCCGATAGGTGTCAAATAGTTGGAGGAAACTTTTTTGATTCGGTTCTCCCTCAGGGCGGCGATCTTTACTTAATTTCTCGCGTCCTCCTTAATTGGGATGATTCGGATGCTATTAAAATTCTTAGTAACTGTTATCAAGCTATGACTGTTAAAGACAAGCTTGTGGTTGTTGATTTTATGTTGCCTCAAGGTAAAATGTCGCCCTTTATTGGTTTGGGGAGTCTAAATTTGTTCATTCTGGGTGGTACTTTTATGCGTACAGAGGATGAATTTTATAATTTACTTTCATCGGCGGGATTTACTGTGACTAATACGATCAAAACAACGGGGCCAGTAAGTGCGATCGAGGCGAAACCGGCTTGACATTACCAGGTCTAAACGGAACTTCCCTCCAAAGGGGGTCGTTCCGACCGAGAGCGAGATCGTACAAGCTATAGGTTTTCCCGCTTTGATAGTGTCGTTCCGACCGAGAGCCAGAGCGTACTAGCTAATCCCTCTTTTGTCACTTCGGGGAGATCAAAAGGCTTTCGCCTTGCGCTGTTTGGATTTTAGCCATACTCAATAATTTTGGGGTAGCAACGCAAAAGCCTTACAAATCAACAGTTCCAAAAAAATTTCTACCGAAAGTGACAAAAGAGGGATAACCCCTCTTTTGTCACTCTGGGAAAATAAAAGTGAGAGCAAAATTTTAACTGTAGATAGAGCGGGGATTTGAGCGTTCATTTTCTAACAGAATGGCGGAAATCAAGATTTTTGATAAAAGTCTTATGCTCTAAGCATCCCGGATTATTTTCTGCCGAAAGTGACAGAAGAGGGTTAGAAGCAGTTTTATTCGAGCGGTGTCGAAAACTGTTAAATCTCAAACAGTTAATCAGTGGTTTGACTCATTTCTATTGGTGGCCGGAGGCAAAAGTTTAATCATGGTTAATCGACCGGACATGATATGACCGATAAAGTATTGCAGGGAAGGATTTTCCCGGAGCTGCTCTACAGTTTCACGCGGAGCTGACTCCGAGTTTTTCCTTAATAATTAATGCCCCTAAAGCTAGGCGAAAAGATTTAGCAGGTGGGCCAGCTTCTGTTTCAAAATTTTGAGAATACTCTTGTTCAAATTCGGCCCAAGGCATTAGTTGAGCGAGCATTACCCAACGGTTATCTTCTGCTAACTTTTCGCCGAATGGGAGTTCAAAGTCTTCGGTTAAGCGGGCGAGCTTGTTCAACTTTTCGGTACACGATCGCTGATGGAGATGCGCGGGTTTTGGGCCCTACCAGCTTTTCTGGCATTTGGCTATCCGCACTGCGCTTGCCCGCCCATACAGCAAAAGCTTTTTAGAGCCATTCAGCAAGCCCCAATTAGACATTTTATGGTTGGTCACTATAATATGAATCCAAAACACCTGCCACGATTTTAACTGGTAAGTTAATAACAAATTTCGGTATCTGCAAAAACTCTAGGAGAGAGGTTGCAGTCCCTTCCTTCCCCATCCATTTCTTTCTATGCCTTAAAACTATTTAAGTCTTTGACAAAGAGAGTGATGACAAACTCTGTACCGACACCCTGTTCAGAATTTACCTCAATTGTACCACCGTGTTTCTCAACCACTATTTGACGAGCGATCGCCAAACCTAATCCCGTGCCTTTACCCACACCTTTAGTTGTAAATAAGTGGTCAAAAATATGACCTTTTATCTCATCTGATATCCCGGGTCCGTTGTCAAAAATGCGAATCGCCACCCACTCCTTAGACTTCATTTCTGTCCGAATCGTGATGCAATTGGCTTGGGCTTTGATATTCTCTAAACTCTGTTGCCGATTAGATTCTTCGAGTGCATCAATAGCATTGGCAAAGATATTCATAAACACCTGATTTAATTGTCCGGGGAAGCAATCAACTGGTGGCAAGTTTCCGTACTCTTTTACTACTTTTATAGCAGGACGCTGTTCGTTGGCTTTTAATCGATGTTTAAGAATCAAAATTGTGCTCTCAATACCATCATGAATATTGAAAGGAACTTTGTAATCTTTGTCGGCTCTGGAGAAAGTGCGAAGGCTGGTGCTAATACCTTGGATGCGATCGCACCCGACTTGCATCGAGTGCAACATCTTGGGTAAATCTTCAACGAGATATTCGATGTCAAATTCTTCTGCTATTTGCTCGATTTCATCTCCTGGATTGGGAAATTTTTCTTGGTAGACTTGCAGGTATTTGGTAATATCTTTAACGGCGGATATCGCTTCATTAATATTGCCAGAGATAAAACCGACTGGATTATTAATTTCATGGGCTACCCCCGCTACTAAATTGCCCAATGCAGACATTTTTTCGCTCTGTACTAATTGCAGTTGAGATTGTTCAACCTGGTAGGCGTAGTCCTGCGCTTGCTGATACAATCGCGCATTTTCTAAGGAAATGGCAGCCTGAGTGCAGAGGAATTTGAGGACGAGGAGGCGCTCGCTCGTAAACACTCCTTTCGTCGATCGATGTTCGAGATAAAGTATCGCAACTAAGTTCCCCCGATCGAGAATCGGAGTACATAGCATACTCTGAGACTCATACTGGAGCGTACAGTCATTCATTAAACCCGGAATATCGGTTTTGCCGCCTTCAATAACGACAGTTTCCAGAGTATTTTTGACATAATAAATCAGCTTGAGCGGAATCCCCACAGAGTTATCCAGAGGTTGGCTTTGCAGCAGAGTTGTGGGTGGCTGATTATCGGAATTGATGTGAGTTATTGCCCGGATGTGCCATTCCTTCTGATGGGGAAGTAGCAAAGCACAAGTTTCTGCCCCAGAAGTTTTCAAAATAATTTGATTGAGAGTGTCGAGCAATTCATCAAGCTGAATTTTACTGGATAAAGCTTGAGCAGCTTGCACAATAGAGGCGAAATCAAGGGCATCGGAAATACTCGTGCTGCTGGTGCTGGAAGTGTGTGAAGACTGGCTAATCGTTCCCAGTGTCTCTAGAGGATTAAAGCGAAGTTTGGGCTGATTCAGGATGGGCCCAAGTAATTGGGGATAGCGTTGTTCTAGGTCTTCTATTTTGGCTTTAGCTCCCCAACGGGCATAACAGTAATATGCTTCCTGCATATAGCTGGCTGCAACTTTTTCTTTGCACCAGTCAAGGTAGAACTTGGCAGCTAATTCGTTGGCTAACCCTTCCTCTTGGATATAACCGTTTTCCTTGGCTCCTTTAATTGCTAGATCGTAAAATTCTAGAGCTTCTGTTTTGCAATTGAGCAGTTGATGCTTTTGGGCTTCAACTAAATGATATTTGTGCAAGTAATTCATGGGGCCATAATCGGCCCAGTCTTTTAGCTTGGCTTGATTTTCTAGCATTCGCTGCCATCGCGGTTCTGACTCCGACATCGATTCCGGCGGAGTCGCTAGCACATTGAGAGAATCATAGAAGTAGAAGATAGGTTCAACGATACTTCCCATCCCTCCGGCTAAATAATGTCGCGTTTGAGCGGCATCGTGTTCTGCTTTAGCAAAGTCTTCCAGCCAGTAATTCAAAGTGAAGCGATACAGGTAAAAGAAGGATAGTCGGTAAAAATCGACTTTGGCCTGGGCCAGGACTTGTTCTTCATAGGCATCCTGGCGTAAGGGAATTTCGTCCTCTGACTGACCCAAGAGAATTTGAGCCGCCTGCCAGTACGCCAACACACAGTTTGCTGCTGTGACTTGGTGGAGGTCGCACAACTGTTGGTAATAGGCGCGAATTTGCGGTTCGAGTTCAGCGAGCGGTTGACCGTACCAATAAGCATTGAAGCAGTACAACTGGGCGTCGTAGCCCATAAATTCTAGATTGCCTGTTTCTAATCCAGCTTGATAGCCATCGAGAAGAATGGGCAGCGTGTCTTGCAGATGGATCGTCCAAGAACCCACATATGCCCCCATTAACATGGCGGTTGCGGCTCGAATGTTTTTGGCATCGGGTTCTAAGGCAAGTTGGTATCCCAACTGCCCAAACTGAGGCACCAGTGTCATATCGCCCCACAGCATCCTCAGTTGAAAGGCGTAACCCACGTAGCAAAAAGCGGAAACCGGACTATTGCCAAATTGAATAGACAATTTGGCCTGGAGGGCCACGACCAGGAAATAGAGCTTTGTGCCTGACATATAACAGACGGGTGTCAGCCGAGCCGCATTTTGCATAATGGCTAATTGCTGAGGATCGGTCATTTTCGGCAGATGAAGGAATGACTCAATAGAGCGACCCTCAATTAAGGCATCAATTTCTTGCTTCAACTGCCGAATATCGTCTAGGGTTGGTTCATCTGGTAGGTTTACGCCCAACATTTGGAAGACGGATTGACCGATCGCGATCGCCTCTAAAAATTTATTGTGGGCTACCAATGCCTGGATTTTTACTTGATAAACTTGTACCTGTTCTAAAGGTGTTTTCGCATGATGAATCACCGCTTCAATCCACTGGTTCATCTGCTCAAAATCGCCGGCCAGAAACGCCACCTCGGCAGCCAAGTCGTGCAGAGATAGGGTCATTTCGTACTGCCGTTGCCAAGCGTCTGTTCCCAACAGTTTCAGACCGACTTTGGCATATTCGCGTGCGGCTTGATATGCGGTGGCCGCTCTGGCTTTGTGGCAAGCAGTGAGGTTGAGTTGGGCGAGTTCGTCCCGTTCCTGTTCTTGTACAACCAGTGTGGTTCCGTAGTTCAACTGATTGACTAATTCAAAAATGCGTTCTTCTCTGGCTTCTGATGAAATTTGTTGCAGGAGTAATTGCCCGATTTGATAATGAGCGATCGCGCGTTCTGCTTCTGGAATCAAAGAATAAGCGGCTTGCTGGACGCGATCGTGCAAGAAGCGATAGGCGACCGTTTGAGAAGTAGATTGAGAAATACTTTCTACTCCCAGATAAAATTTATAAACTTCACTCTGAGGTAAAACAAAACCTTCCTGTAAAGTTTTCCACAATGCGGTTGCCGTTTCCGTCTCCGAAATTTGCGAAACAATTGCTAATGTTGTCAGATCGAACTGATTGCCAATGCAAGCGGCTAATTTTAAAACATCCTGAGTTTCAACGGGCAATTTCTGTAACTGCTGCGCC
>NZ_JAUBTQ010000031.1:0-90084 GCF_036702515.1 Microcoleus sp. BROC3 | reverse complement strand
TTAGGACAATTCATCGACTTGACTGAAATTCTTCAAGGTTCTGACCTCAAGTTTACCATTACTATGCACTACTACCTAAAAACCAAGTACGCTGCTGAGCTCAAGCTAGCAGCACCCATCCCAGAACCTGAACCTGAGATGACTGTTGGGGCAATGTGGGAGGATTACTTAATCTGGAAACAACCACAATTAGAGCCAACTACTTTTAAATTGAATTATCAAATTGCATTTACTAATGCTGTGAAAGGTCTAGTCTGGGATAACCGACTACGATCACATACTGTTGCCAACTGTGGTTCGATCTGGGATATGCCTGTAAACGCGATAGATATTGATAGAATCAAGCAATCTCCTTTGAGTTCTACGACAAAACGCAAAGTCCTAGCAGCGCTGTCGGAAGCGTTTACCCGCTTACAATCACTAGGTAAAACCAAGCTTTCGGCTAACCCATTCATAATAGTAGGGGGTATTACCGAAAACAAAACTGACAAATACAAGTCAACAATTAACGCCGATGGTGAGATACAAGAATGGTGGAACACAAGTAACCATGAATTGAGCTTAGAAGATACCGATACTCGTTCATTTTCTAAAACCGAACGAGATATCATTATCAAGGCGTTTTATGAGTCCGACAAACCTGCTACCCAACAGGCTGCCCCCTTAGTCGAGTTTTTGTTTTTAACCGGATGTCGCAGTGGTGAAGCCTTTGCTTTAAGGTGGCAGGATATATGGAAAGGAAAAGATAATCAGTACCTGGTAATTAGAAAATCCTACAATGGTAGGATTAAAAACACGCAGGTTACAAAAACTAAAGAAATTCGATTGTTTAAGCTTTATCCTAAGCTTAACGACTTGCTGTTGCGTATTAAGCCTGTTGATGCTAAGTCTACTGACTTGGTATTTTTCAACACTCAAGGTGCATCGTATAACTCTGGTAGTTTAGACGCTGTTTGGAGAGAATACAGGGGAAAAAAAAGCAATAAAACCTACACCTATCACGGTGTCGTCACTCAGCTAGCAAAATCTGGCGCGATAAGTTGCTATCTCTCCCCTTATCATACCCGCCATACATTTATCACCTTACAAGCTCAGTCTGGTACAGATTTACTGCTACTCGCGACTGCCTGTGGTAACAGCATAGAAGTCATACAGCGTCACTACCTAGGGGTCGATACCACGGTAGAGATGATAGACATCTAGCTCCCACACTCACCCTACTGACCGCCCCCTAAAAAGGGCGGTTTTTTATTGGGCGGTTTTTTATTGGCGATCGCTCCGGCACGGAAGCAGAAAACTTTCAGTCACGTCGTGTGCATAGTGTGAAGCAAATTGAGAAGCTTCTCTCTGCTCTCTAGTCTATTTTCTGGTTTAGCCGCCTACTGTAGGCGGCTACTTGTAGAAATGAAGGTAAATAGCCAATAAAAACCCGGCTGTTAGACCGGGACAAACTTGGAACCTTGATAAATCAATACCAACTAAATTTTACACAACAGGCGGAACAGTCTGTTCGGACATCTTGGCTACCAGCTCTTGTAGCTGGGATGTACTTGTCGAAACCTAGCAGGTTTGAACAAGTTTTCCTGCCGTGATTTACGGCAAAATATTTCTCAATCCTATAGGTTTTGCAGCACAAAAATATGCGAAATTATGACCCCTTAGCAGCCGACCTGTAAAGACGAACTTTGCAGAACGAGCGAAACAGTTCGCGAGCGTTTTCCTCTGAGGGATGTTCGCGACAGTATTGAGTAAAGTCAGTTACAACCTCAGCCAGTAGAGTAAGTAGCTCATTTTCCTCATTTTTAAAGAAGTCTTGTCGAGTTCCGTCAAACACAAGTTGGTAAAACTCCTTGAGCAGGCAGTATTTGATGTAGTTTGCGTTGTAGTGAATGAACCTCTTTTTGAGGGTTGCCGTTTGAGGGCTTTCGGTTTTTAAAAATGAACCTTTGTACTGAATCATTCCTCCTTCTTGAAGCATCTCGATTTGGGGTGAGATAAGGCTTCTCGTTTCGTACCAGGGTGTAGTTTCAACTTCCACTGTTTAGCCTCCAAAAATTAAATGTCTTTGAAGCGCGTGACACAAGTAATTCTAATCTTAGTGTCACTACCTGAGCAAGTAAGTCCTTTTCTAGGTTTAGCCGCCTACAGTAGGCGGCTACTTGTAAAAAAGAAGGCTTAAACTCACCAAAAAAAGCTAGGTTCACATCGTGTGCATAACGTGACTCTAGCTTTTAATTTTCCGAGCCTACCGATCGCACCACCTAAAACTCAACCAATATCTGATTGACCTCACTTCTTGTAGGCGGGAATTGTCCGCCGCGCTCGTAGTGGACTAGCAACCGCTTGTAAGTTATCCCAGATTTTAAATCGCCAAAGTGTTTGGCGTAAGCGTAAATGCCTTTGTCTTGTGCCTCTTGTACCAGCAACTGCTTATCTTTAGGGGCGGTTCGCCGTTCTACTTGTCGGTAGTGTTGGCTCAACCTCACTTCATCGGGTAGCGGTTTGTAAGCTGTTTTTGCTATTGCATCCAAAGCCGACAGCGCCCGCACCGTCCACGTTGTAGCCGGCATCCAGCAAGCCAGCTCGATCACGGCCCGTGGGGGCAACAGGTAGTTGAGGCTCGGACGCCCTATCCAACACACTCCCAGTACGGGTTCTGCGTGAATAAGGAAAGTTTCCGGGCAACAGAATCATCCATCCCCTACCAGTTGACCTTCAAAGTTGCGGATTAAGCGATCGGTAGTTTTTGGCTCAACGCCGTACAAGGCGTCCACCTGTTCAGGCAGTAGCACCGGTGCTTGGTAGTAGTGAAGCCACTGTACGAGATTAACGCCGATGTCGAGCACGTTAAATGCTTCTGAGTGAGAAATGCCGTCAAATACGGCATCCCGATACCAGCGAAGCGCTAAAGGAGTATCCCGCGAGTACGCTAAGAATTGCGATCGCGGTGTACCCGTGACGGATTGTTGTGACATAATATTGTTCTCAATTGCTTAACTCAATTGAGAAAACAGCGGTCATCGGGGTGCAACCCGGTGGCTGTCTCTCGTGCTTTGACGATCGCAGTAAATGACACTTCAAGTCAAGCCGCAAAATCGGGCAAATACCTTCATTTTGGGAAGTAGCCGCCTACAGTTGGCGGCTAAACTCAGAAATACACTCAAATACTCTTAAATAGTCTGTTTTACTAGGAACCGAAATAAAGCCCCCTTTTAAGGGGCGCAGCTTCCTAATTTCCTTTTTGGGGTTTACCCCTCAATCATCTCCAAAAGTGCCTCTACATCAGCAAGCGAGGCTGTCTATTTCTTCCTTTTAGCCTTCAACTGGTTAAGCAGGTTGGCTGCCTCTGGCAGTTCACTTTGCACCCGCAGGTTGCCTAACTCGTTCTGCAACCGTTCAACCTCATCCTTCAACCTATTCACTTCATCACTTGAATCGCGTGTGTCAGGGGATGAAGTTACACTCGCTTCTATTTCAGAATTAATATTCTTCACTGTGTCATGCGGTTCGACACCTTTGTCGAGTTGTCGAGCGTATTCGAGGGTTGCGTCAGCTAGGACTATCGGCACTCGAATGGTGCGGGTAGCACCCGATTGCCAAGGTGAGGAAAACTGAGTTTTCTTGATTGAGTCGATGTGTCCGGTTGGGTTTAGCATAGTAGTAGGTAAGGTTTATCGCCTGTGTCAGGCGCTTCGATTGCTATAGCAGTACCGGCTTGAGATTGTCGAACCACGTGACACAGGGTTTTGTTACTTCCTCACTAGGTAACGCTACTAGGGATAGCGGGGGCTTTTTTTTGCCTACAGGTTAGCATTCTCCAGCTTAGCCGCCTACAGTTGGCGGCTATTTGTAAAAAAGCAAGGTAGGACAGACAAGGTAGGGGTAAGCTAGAAGATTGATAGAAGAGTTCGCTTGTAAGCGAGTATCAGGTAAGGGACACTGGGACAAGCAAACAGATCGCAGCAAGGGTCAAAAACCCCCTAAAATGGCCGTTTTGCTAGAGTGCTGATAGAAATTACACAGTTAGACCCTGAAAGTATTGGAAAAACGTTACAGAACCATATCGATCAAAATTTGCTGAGAACTCACTTCCGGGCAATTAGCAGGCGGCCGCCGCTGAGAGTAGTGTCCCCCAGAGTGCAAATCCCAAGCTTGGCGGTTGTCAGCCAGCATTACCCCCAAAATTTCTTGCAATTCCTTGGCAATGGTCGGGTCTTCCACGTGAACGATCGCCTCAACCCGTCTTGTGAGATTGCGCTGCATCCAATCAGCAGAACCAATATACACCTCTTCATCCCCACCGTTGAAAAAATAAAACATCCGAGAATGCTCTAAAAAACGGCCGATAATACTGATAACTCGGATATTTTCGCTAACACCTTCAACGCCGGGACGCAAACAGCAAATCCCCCGAATAATCAAATCAATTTTAACTCCCGCTTGCGAAGCTTCGTACAAAGCAACAATGATTTGAGGGTCAACTAAAGCGTTCATTTTAGCGACAATCCGGCCGCAGCTACCGGTGCCGCCTTCGGCCTGCAAGCGGCAGAATTCTGCCTCGCGGCGGATTAAAGCTAAAAATCGATCGCGCATATTGACCGGTGCCACCAACAATTTGCGATAAGATACCTGCCGCGAATAACCAGTCAAATAATTAAACAAATCCGTCAAATCCGATCCCAAATCCTCGCGACAACTCAACAAACCCACATCGGTATACAGTCCGGCTGTTTTGGGATTGTAATTGCCAGTGCCGATGTGGACGTAGCGGCGGATGTAATCGTCCTCGCGACGCACTACCATCACAATTTTGGTGTGGGTTTTGAGTCCCACCAAACCGTAAACTACGTGGACTCCAGCTTGTTCTAACTTGCGAGCCCAATTAATATTATTTTCTTCGTCAAACCTAGCTTTGAGCTCTACTAAAACGGCTACCTGCTTGCCGTTTTCCGCTGCTTGAATTAAGGCGCTGACGATCGGCGAATCTCCAGAAGTGCGGTATAAAGTCATCTTAATCGCTAACACGGAGCGATCGTGCGCCGCCTCAGTAATAAACCGCTGTACCGTCGCCGCAAACGAGTGATAGGGATGGTGCAGCATCAAATCCCCCTGCCGGATGGTCGTGAAAATATCCTGACCATCCTCAGCATCCAACATCGATTTCTCTAAAATCCTTGCCGATTCCAAGTTCCGCAATCGCGGCGGCACAACCGGAGTCCAAGGCGGGTCTTTCAGTTCCGGTACTGGCAGCCCCACAAAAGACATCAAATCCTTGAGGCCTAGCAGCCCCTCTACGACGTAAACATCTTGCTCACCGAGATCCAGCTCCTCCATCAGCATATCTCGCAGCGCAGGCGGCATAATCGCTTGAATTTCCATCCGCACCGCAGAACCTCCAAACCGGCGCTTGCGGAGTTCCTGTTCTATTGCCAGCAGCAAATCCTCTGCCTCATCTTCTTCCACCGTCAAATCGGAATTGCGAGTAATGCGGAACGGGTGATACTCCTCAACGTCCATCCCCGGAAACAAAGCTTCTAAATTGTGGGCAATCACCTGTTCTAGGGGCACGCCTGTCCAAACAGGAGATTTGCCCCTCTGCTGCCACTGCAAATCCCCCGGTAGCGGCACAAACCTCGGCAAAACCTGCGGTACTTTGACGCGGGCAAACAATTCTTCGCGCGTGTCCGGGTCTCTGACTACTACTGCTAAATTGAGGCTGAGATTGGAAAGGTAGGGGAAGGGGTGGCTGGGGTCAACTGCTAGGGGAGTGAGTACGGGAAATACTTGTTCTTTGAAGTAGCGGTGCAAGTAATTGCGCTGTTCTTGATTGAGGTCAATGTAGTCGAGAATGTAGATTTCGCTTGCTGCTAGTTTCGGCCGCAGGGTTTGCTCAAAATAGGCGTGTTGCTGAGAAACCATCGGCAAAAGCCGCTTGTTAAGGGCATCTAGCTGTTGTTGAGGCGTGCTGCCGTCGGAGGTCAATTTGCTGACTTTTGCGTGTACTTGCTGTTTGAGGGCGCCCACGCGCACCATAAAATATTCGTCTAGGTTGGAGCTAAAAATAGCGAGAAATTTGAGCCTTTCTAGGAGGGGCGTGCGGGGGTCGAGGGCTTCGTGGAGCACGCGGTTGTTGAATTCTAGCCAGCTTTGTTCTCGGTTGAAGTAATATTGAGGGTCGCTGAGATTGATTTCAGTGTAGGTTTTGGCGGGGGTCTTTTTTGGCTTGGGCATGGTTTGGGGGAGTCTTTGGGAGGCTCGGTGATGGCATCTCTAGAAATAGTATTGTAGGTTAAAGGATTGGTTCGCATCTGCTTTTGGTCGATCGCTACCAAATTAGAATTTAAGCAAAACCTTCAACTATTTTTCTAGGATTATCACGAAATCCTCAATCATCACATCAAAGGTGCGAGCCAGCTTGTGAACTGCTGCAAAGTCAACCATTGCCATCCCCTGAGAACGAGCATAATTGCTAATCGTACTGTAGCCCACGCCCGAGCGCTCCGCAACTTCCTTGAGCGTCCATCCCTTCTCGGCAGCCAACTCTCGAACCCGCAATCTGACTAAGCCTTTGCTCATATTCACTATTTACAAAATTTTGGATTTAGTATAATATATCAAAAAGCGATCGCCCCCGGTCATTCGATTTTAGATTTTAGATTTTAGATTTTAGATTGACTCTAAAGATGAATCTGGGAGCTGGAACGTTGGTCGAAAATTTTGCGCCTCTGATGGCAGAAGTCGGGGCTTGTCTCCGTTTTGCGGCGGAGTCAACGAAACTAAAGACGATCGCCAGTTAAAATTAATCCCGACAGATAATTTCTGTCGATCGCACTTAGCAGAGATAGATTTACCTACTACCACCAGATGCAACTACAATGATATCAGAAAATCAGCTAAGATCATCAGCGATCGGCGCATCAAAAATTATTCACAAATCGTCGATCGTCAATCCGCGATCGAGATTTGTCACCGAAGAAACAGTAGCACTTCTGTTCAACATATCACCCGAACAGATATACCGGATCGATTGCTGCCACAACGTGGTGTACGTTCATGCCAAAGGCCTCAGTCGATTTGTCAGCTACGCCGATTTTCCGCCAATCTTAGAAGTAAAACCGCCCTGCGATCAAGATTTTGTCGCCTGGTACAAACGCTGGAAACGGACACAAGCACCAGAATTTTGGACTAAATTCTATACATACAACTTCAAAACGGCTGTTTCAGTTGACAGCTTGCTTGAGTGGGGTAAATTAGTAGCTACAGTTAAATCGGTAATTTCTGCCTCAGCGCTGCAACAGCTACGAGATGTTTACGCTCAAGAAAAAGCATTGATGGAGAATTTTTAAACAGTTTTCAAGCGTAAGGTGAACACGGAGCACCTTACGCTGAGGAGTGCGATCGACTGATTTGTATCATTGTAGACGTTGGCGATCGACAATAAACAAGATTTATTCATAATCACTGGTTAAAAAAAGAGATTTTGAGCGATCGCTTTTATCCGGGTGAATTGGCGGCGGATGATTTGATGGAATGAGGATGGAGCGTTATGTGTTAATTTTTGTGAGTTTTGAGTAAAAATATTGATGTGAGACCTGTTATGAAAGATGAAAGTTTTTTTGAAGAATTTGCATTTCTCCTGGTTAAGTATCAAGCAACTAATAAAGCCAATAAATATCGGGGCGTCCCTCTTTCTAGTATATGTTGGACGTTGAGAGGACTTCTGAATATGCGTACTGAAGAAGTGAACCTGACTTCAGACGAACTTCTTTTTCTAAAAGAATGGGGATGGATAATGGAGCTTTCACCCTCCAATCCTCTTTATAAAATTCTTAAGAAGGTTGACTCAGGTCAGCAACTGAGTAAACAAGAAAGGATGGCTTTGGAACGAGAGCAACAAGAAGTAAAGCTTATTTGGAAACGAGAGCAGCAACGAGAGCAACAACAACAAAGGGAACGAGAGCAACAAGAAAAAAAGCTGGCTTTGGCACGAGAGCAACAAGAAAAAAAGCTGGCTTTGGCACGAGAGCAACAAGAAAAAAAGCTGGCTTTGGCATTAGAGCAACAAGAAAAAATAAATCAAGAGAGGCACTTGGCTGAACTAGCGACAAAATACCGAGTCAGTAGCTCGTATTCATCTATCTCTAATCGTCTGTATGACCTTCTTTGCCAAATAGATAGAGGAAATCAACTGAGTGATTCAGAGGTGATATGGATGAAATTGAATCGGTTTTATGAACCGATAGAAATTTCTCGCAAAATGCAGCACTTTGCTGGACTGAAGTTTATGTACAAAGCTACTAAATATCAGGATTCATTTCCCTCAAGCAATCTCTATAAAATCCTGAAACGAATTGACGAAAATCAGCCACTTAGCACTAAAGATATTCAATGGTTAAAACAGGAAAAACTATCAGAAACACTTGCTATTTGTGAGGAACAAGAAGCCTTACAAGAAATAGGATTTTCCGATCTAAAGAATAAGTATCAAGCCACTAAACACCTAGATTTATCTTTATTTAGTCCGCTCTATCAAATTCTGAAAAAGCTGGATACGGATAAGCAGTTGAGCTTGTCAGATATTAATTGGCTAGAAGAGCATCAACTTAGCGAAACGCTTGGCATTGTTGTAGAAATTGAAAATAATCGGCACTTTGCTGAACTGAAGATTAAGTATAAAGCTGCCCAATATGAGGATTCTTCCCTCTCTAGCCATCTGTATAAAGTTATTAAAAAAATTGATTCAGCAAGTCAGCTAGGTGAGCAAGATATTAACTTTCTGAAAAAGCGCAAACTGACTGAGACAATTACTGTTGCTATTGACAAATATGCTGCTAGTCTGAAGTCCAAAATCAAGTCAGGAGAGCAGTTGAGTGAGGCTGATATTGATTGGGCGAACCAGAATGGACGTGATGATGTCATTACTTTTGCCCAAGAAAAGGAATTTGCTGCTCTGAAGTCGAAATATGATGTCTCGAACTATAAAGATAAATCACCTTCTAGTCCGTTGTACGCAATTCTGCAAAAGCTTGATAAAGGAGATCGAATTGAGGAGATAGATGTAGCTTGGCTGGAGGAGAATAAACTTGAAGCACCTCAACCTAGCTATAGCTATTATGGGTGGCAGGAAGAGCGCCGATATCAAGGGCAGAAACTGTTCTCTGGCAAGATTTGGACTGCTTACCACAAAAACGAAGCAACTTTCTACGAACAGGAGTACCAGCGCACTGGAAATAAATGGAACTTGCCTAATGCGAGCAGTCATTGGCGCAAGGCGGATAAACCTAGAAGTGCATTGAAGCTGACGGAAAATCTAGACTTCAATCAAATAAAAGAAAATAAACTCAAGTCAGCATTACTAACAACTAGGGGCGGTGCTTTCCGAGATATTGATAAATTAGATGATGCACAAAAGTGCGCTCTAAAAGCGATTGAGTATCAGCCTCAGAGTCATCATCCTTACACTTTAATGGGAGCTATTTGTTTTGAGCGGGGCGAATTCTTAGAGGGTGAGCGTTGGTTTAATGAGGCAATTAAACGCGGTGCTTCTCCCAAAGATCAGGATGCGGAAATGAAGCGGGTTGTCAAAAATACCAAGGATGAGAATAAACGGCGGGAAGTGATAAACTATCTGCTGAAGAAAGATTCCCGACGCTATGCTTGGGCTAACTCTTATCTAAAGCAGCCAAAAAACAAAGCTAAGTGATATCAATTCCGATTGCACTCCTTATGATACGGAGGACACGGTAATGCCGTTTCCCTACCCAGATTAATTGTAGGGAAACGGCATTGCCGTGTCCTGACTTTGGTTGGTAATATTAATTCTCTCCCTTTACCTTCCAATCCCCACATATTGGAAACCAGCCGCTTCTAAAGCCTTCTTGTCTAAGAAATTGCGGCCGTCAATCATCACCGGATGATTCATCAACTTCGCCATTTTGTCGTAATCTAAATTGCGAAACTGTTCCCAGTCAGTCACCAACACCAAAGCATCGCAACCGTCGGCCAACCTTTCCGGGTCAGTTTCTACCAAAACTCCCGACAAACCGTGACGCATTCCAGTTTGAGAAACAATCGGATCGTAAGCTTTAACTTTCGCTCCCAATCGGTTCAAACTCTCGATTAAATTCAACGAAGGAGCATCCCGCAAATCGTCAGTATCCGGCTTGAAAGTCAAACCCAAAAGTCCGACTGTTTTACCTTTGAGAATCTTCAAAACGTGCTGTAACTTTTCAATAGCAATCAACCGCTGGCGTTCGTTAACTTCCACCGCCGCTTTCAGCAAATGCGCCTCGTAGCCGTAATCCTCAGCAGTGTGAACTAAAGCCGAGACATCTTTGGGAAAACAAGAACCGCCCCAACCAATGCCAGCTTGCAGAAACTTGTTGCCAATCCGCGAATCTAAGCCGATACCTCGGGCAACTTGACTAACATCTGCACCGACACGATCGCAAATATTAGCAACTTCATTAATAAAGCTAATCTTTGTAGCCAAAAAAGCATTAGCTGCGTACTTAATCATCTCCGCTGAACTGATATCAGTCATCACCACAGGAACCTCGGGCAAAGACGGATTTTCTGCAAACTTGCGATCGACAATCGGCCGGTATAACTGTAGCATCATATCCATAGCCCGCCGAGAGTTGCTGCCGAGAACAATGCGATCGGGATTAAAAGTATCGAAAACAGCACAGCCCTCCCGCAAAAACTCCGGGTTGCTAACCACATCAAATACCACACCTTTTTTTGCTGCTACTTCCTCACCCGTAGCCGCATCATTGGTTTGAGCTTTTTGACGTTCCGCCAAACCGTCGAGGACAATCCTCCGCACCCAGTCCCCGGAACCGATGGGAACCGTAGATTTATTGACAATGACTTTGTAATCGCCGTCGAGGTGAGCTCCAATTCCACGAGCAACCGCTTCCACGTAGCGAGTATCGCTTTCCCCAGTAGGCAAAGGAGGCGTCCCCACGGCAATAAACAAAATGTCCCCGTGAGCCACTCCGGCTGCTAAATCCGAAGTAAATTCTAGATTGCCCGACGCAGATGCAGAGGACATTAATTCAGACAGTCCGGGTTCAAAAATAGGCGACTGTCCCGACTTCATTAATTTTACTTTTTCTTCGTTGTTGTCTACGCAAATCACGTGGTGGCCGATGTGGGCCAAACAAGTGCCGGTGACTAAGCCAACATATCCTGTACCGATGACACAAACTTGCATAGAAATCTCCTCAAAGCTAGTAAATAAATCAGGTAGGAATTGGGAATCGGGAATTGGGAATTGGGAATTGGGAATTGGGAATCGGGAATAAGGAAGATTTTTTCTCTCCCCCACTCTCCCAATCTCCCCCTCTCCCAGTCTCTAGTTTTGGTTTCCCTCAATGCGATCGCGAAAATCCTTTATAGTCAACTCTAAACCTCGATCCAGCGGCACAGTTGGCTCCCACCCCAACCAATTTTTAGCACGAGTAATATCCGGTTGTCGCTGTTTTGGATCGTCTTCCGGCAGGGGTTTAAAGATAATTTCTGCCCCGGGATTAATGGTATTTTGAATTTTTTGTGCCAGTTCCAATATAGTGTATTCGCCGGGATTTCCCAAATTCATCGGCCCGATTTGGTCGCTATTCATCAAACGAATAAATCCTTCCACCAAATCAGAAACGTAGCAAAAACTACGTGTTTGGGAACCGTCGCCGTATACAGTCAGCGGTTGGTTTCGCAAAGCTTGAGCAATAAAGTTGCTCACTACTCTGCCGTCATTTTCCAACATCCGAGGGCCGTAGGTATTGAAGATTCGCACAACTCGAATGTCTACCCCATTTTGACGGTGATAATCAAAAGATAAGGTTTCAGCTACTCGCTTCCCTTCGTCGTAACACGATCTGATCCCGATACAATTAACGTTGCCGCGATAATCTTCTGTTTGTGGATGTACGTCAGGATCTCCGTACACTTCGGAAGTGGAAGCGAGAAAGAATCTTGCTTTTACCCGTTTGGCCAATCCCAACATATTCATCGTGCCGATGACGTTTGTTTTAATTGTCTTGACAGGGTTGTACTGATAGTGTATAGGGGAAGCGGGACAAGCCAGATGGTAAATCTGATCTACCTCTAACCGAATCGGTTCCGTGATGTCGTGGCGGATCAGCTCAAAATACGGGTTGTCCAGCCATTTGAGGATATTGCGTTTAGTCCCGGTGTAAAAATTATCCAGGCAGACTACCTCATGTCCTTGGGCCATTAAGCGATCGATTAGGTGGGAACCGAGGAAACCCGCACCGCCTGTGACTAAAATTCTCATTGTGGAAACTGCCGTTCTGTTTAGGGGTAGGACTGGGGTACAAAAATTCAGTCGCTAGAATGAAACTTTCTAATAGAATAACAAAATTGCGATCGACAATGTAAAGACTTATGCGTCACTTTTATAAAATCTTTAATTAACTTAGCATTTTCAAATACTTGGAACAAAGTGCTATAATTCGCAAAGGTCGGTAGCAATTTTTATTTAAGCTTTAATATTTCCGAAAAAACACTCTTGACATTAGTTCTGTTTTGAGTTATTGATTGTTGGTTGTTTATTCTACGATCGCTTCTGTGTTTAGTTATCTAAGGAGTTACGCATAAATACCCAAGAAACCGGGTTTTTCACGAGGGTTAAAGCGTCAAATGAAGTATTTCCGTAAACAACCCAGTTTCTCAAGGCTAAAAACCTGTATCGCTGTCTGGTTTTGGTGGAATCTCCGCAGCAGTTAAAGTCACGATTTTACCGTCACGCCAGACACTAATTGATTGTCCTAGTCTGCGGTGTTTTTCAAGTGCTTCGGCGATGGCTGCTTTGACACCTGCATCAATTTTTTCATATAACTTACAGAGTTCTTGTTCAGTCATTTGATTCGTCGATAATTTGATACCAAGTTTCTTTTTCATAAATGATTGGTTCACCCTGAGCGTTTTTTCGAGCTACTAAGAGGAGAGCCGGACTAGAATTATTATAAACCATCCAGCTATCGCACAAGGGCAGATATAATGAAGTTAAGTTTCTGCGTCCGCGATCGTACCGCCTGCGGATGACATCTTCTGGGATAGAATGTCCGCCACTTTCCACCCTGCGTTGCACCCGTTCAATTGCGAGTTCTGGAGATTGCAGCCAGAAGTAAATTAAGTTGATTGTGTAGCCTTTGGTTTTACAGTTGCTCAAGAATCGACCAAAGTTACGAGCTGCTAAAGTGGTCTCGAAGGCGAAATCCGTACCAGAGTCTGATAAAGTTCGCAATCTTTGTATCATTAAGCGTCCTGCGAGGATGGCGACTGACTCTGGATTGAATTGGGACATTCCGGCGGCGATCGCATCTGCATTTACATATTCAAAACATTCTAAAAAGTAAGGTAACAATCTCAGGGAAACTGTCGTTTTACCTGAACCGTTAGGGCCGCCAATAATGTAAATATTTGGCATAATTGCGCTTCAACTTTTACTCATAGTCTTCTAGCTCAAATTCAATATAGAGGTTATGGTGTGGCTTGAACACGATCGCTTAATTGGGTTTTGTTAACGATCGAATTTTGATCGATAGCTTACGTTCGGTCAGACATTCTGCACGATTAACCTGCAATAAACGCACAGTGACTCGACCGCTCGCAGTTAGAGGTTCGATTGTACCACTTTCAGTTTGAAGTAGAAAATGGTCTTCCCAGCTATCTTTTCGAGGGTTGTAAAGTCGAACCACTTCATCTGTTTCTGGATCGAGCGAGGCAATGTCGCTGCCTTTATTTTTGTTACAAATTGAGCAAGACAAAGCCAGATTATTTTCAACTGTTTCGCCGCTGTGTTTTTCTGCAATGATATGGTCTATTTGATGAGACGATAGGGCGAGTATTTCTGGGATCAAACAATATTTGCAGTATCCGTTGGCGCGATCGCATACCATTCGTCGCAGACTAGCTGAAACGTAGGTTTTACTCATGCTGCCTCGCTCAATTTCAGCAGGGCTTGCGCTTTGGCAATGCGTACTAAATGTTCGATAAATTCGTATTGCTGCCACAAACGCTGCTCGATCGGCGTGAGTCCTTCTGTGCGATTTTTCTCTAATAAAGTATCGATTTCAGCTTGAATATCGTCGGATAAACGCAGGGCTAATATTTCTTGTGGCGAGGGTAAACTTGCTATAAATTCTAATATCTGCGTGAGTCCAGAAAATCCGCTTGAAGGATTGGCTTCGACTTCCCTCAATCCCAGCATCAAAATCTGTGGTAACTCATCTTTGAGAGTATCTAGCCGCAGTGCTAGTTCGTCGGGAATTTGAAGGGTAATTGTTGCCATGTTTTTTAGTGACTGACGCTCTGATTGCATCCTAGCACAATAGAAGTACGATCGCCCTTTTTTGAGAAATGCAGTGTGCGATCGCCCCGCGCGATCGGGTAAAAGTGCGATCGCCCTTCCTGATTTTAGTCGCTTCACCCTACTAATCAGTTGAATAGCGGCCAAATTTTAGTTAGAGTTGTTATTGTCGAGGTCTAAATTTTCTATTGAGAGTTCTGAATCTGGTGAAGTCGGTATTTCCACCTTGAAAACAATTACTATTTGATTTTTTTCAATAGTTATATTACTTATATTAACAACACTCTTTTCAGGTAATAAATCTTTGACAGGGAATTTAGTAGACGACTGAGTTTGATATCCAGCATCTTCAATCCATTCAGCAATATTTCTCCAATTTTCGATCTTTTCAATGCCTTTACCCACAAAGGCTTTAACGTATTTATAAATAGTGGCACACAGGTCAGTTTCAACACCCTTGGGATTCTTTCGCAGCTTTTCGGCGATTTCAGCGGGACTGTAGCCACAAAGCAACCCCCGCAGATGCAGCTTTTCTACGGGGGTGAGAGGCTTTCCCTTAACGGCGGCCAAGTCCGAGTACAGAGTTTTTAAGTCCCAGCGGCTTTCGGCTTCGACGAAGCGATCGTTTGTGGATGCCATAGATGGGTGTCTCTAAATTTCCTGATGGAATTCTAACATAACTCCTGATATATGTCAGGTTATTACCAGACTCAGCTAGCGTATGATAAGTGAATGCCGAAGCGCAAAGGGTGCAAGTTACAAGTCAAAACTTTTGTGGGAGGGTTTTTGAGCCGTCACTGACTAAAGTTAGCGGCCCGACAGGGGAGTAAGGCTGAACTTTGGTAAATTTCTCGCTTTGACTCTAGTTTCGGGTACTGTCGGTAATTTTTTTAATTTATTTTCTGGGTTTTGCATAATTTTGTGGATGTGCCCCTGATATATAAACAGGAGGCTGTAGCAGGTCTTCTTGGGAAGGAGTTCGTGTTTGTGAGTGCGATCGGCGAAAGCTTTGCGATGCAAGACTTTTGCGTGGTCATATAAGTTTAGAAGTTTATCGGTAGCTAAGGCTATTTGTAAAGTTTGGTAAAAAATTCCGTAACTTTTGCATAAAAGTTAGGGTTCTAGCCTGATAGATAAACAGAGGGTTGCAAGCGGCTTGCGGGCGATCGACTTCGAGAGGGCGATATTTTGCTGAGTGAAGCTTAGTAGTTGTCTTGTAAAAATCTCAAATAGAGGAGTTACGACCATGAGGGATCTTAGCAATAAAAAGACCACAGTACAGTCCCCAACACCAGCCTTTCTAACACAATCCTGGGTTATTTGGGAGTCTGTTTATATCATCAAAACAAACGGGATCAAATTTGACACCAGCAGCTTATATAGCCTTCTCAAAGCGGAACTGGAAGCACAGCAAGTTCCCATCGATATTGTTTATACCAAAGCGGGTTGGATTGTAGAAGGTGGCACAGGCAATCTCAAAATCGATCAGGATAGAAGAGATAGGGTAGCAGCAACTCCGGGGGGACGTTCTATTTATACCAATATGCAGTTTATTGTTGGTATTGATTACTTCGGCGATTCCAATTGGGCAGATATCCAAATGATGATGATTGTCCAACCAGAAAATCCGCCCGAAGGGCCTCCAGCACTAATACGACCTGAAGCAGCTAACACTCAACCTTTAATTCCAGATGCAGCTTTAATTGTCTTGGGATTAATCGCTGTTGGTTTATTTTTTTCAGGGAATCTAGCTTTACAAATCCTTGCAACACTTGGAGCAAGTATTGCGTTTGTAATTTACTTAAAATCAAATTCTCATGTGGCTAAAGCAAAGAGAAAGAATGAATTGCAACTAGCTAGGTATCAAGAAGATAATATAGAAAGAAACAGGCAACTAGAAAAAATCAAGCTGGAAGAAGAAGAACTGAAACGCAATCGCCTATCCAGAAGTTTTCAGTGGGATGATTTGAGGGTTTTTTACACAATAATGAATCACTTAACTAACAGAATAATTGGTGAAAATATGATTCAAAAAGGTGCAACTGTCAAAGAATTTATCAATGAGACTAAAAACGAAGAGATTATCCCCAAAAGCAAGAAAAATATCCTTGATGAGTTTCAATAAAAACTACCATGATCACTACTACATTTGGAATGAAATACTGGAGAGGTTCTGCACCCGGAACAGGTCAGCCTCAAGAAGTTGATACTTACAATTATCATGCTATAAATGTCTTTAAGCTTAAAGGGGTTTCTGACTTTGCATCAGGTCGATTTAAGCTTATGGAACATTTAGATACGTCTGGAAGAGTTGGTTTTGTTGCCGGGTGGCAAAAAAGTTTGCTCAAAAGTTTGGCTTATTTCAGCTATACCCAATTTGACGATCCAAGTGCTAACGCTTCTTGCGGGTATAGTCTGAGAATTGTTTATCATCCAGCGCCACAAGGCTCTAAATCGACAGACGTATATTTGCTAGCACGGGTGGCAAGCAATAGCAGTCAAAAAATAGCGGATATTCTTCAACAAAAGCAAGCACAACATATTAAGAGTAGTTTGAGGTCGCCTCTCTACCAATTTGAGGAGAATACAAAAAATAAATATGACTGGCGACCATCCTGGCTTGAGTTTAATCAACAGCTTTCTTGCTATGAAATTATTAAGTTAGAAGAAGTTTTTCAATGGCTTGACCCTGACAATAAGCAACGTCAAAACTTTTTTTACTCTCCAGGCAGCGTTCAAGTTAATAAGGCGAATAATATGGTAGCCTTTTTTGAGCAACTGCAAGGATATGAAGAACCTGTTTGTATTGATTTAACCTTAGTGCCAACGAGAGTTGAAGGCTATGAGAAAAAAATCATGTCTCGATACTTAGAGGTACTCAATCAAATCAGTAAGGGTATCCGTGAAGAAGAGATTGATCCTGACAGCAATACCCAAAGAGCCAAGTCAGTTTATGAAGATATCAAGAAAAGGTATTATTCAGGGATAGTTTTTCTATACAGTTTCCGGGTTTTCTCGCCTGATAGCGATACTTGTCAAAGCGTTGCTAACCAGTTAGCCGCAACCTGTACGGCAAATACAGTTACTCCGCGAGTTGTACAAATTATAGATAGCCAATATGCAGTACAAACAGCTTTGCAAGTTAATATAAACGAACAAAGTTGTACGCCGGGAATGTGGGATACATCAGGAAAGATACTGCCTGGATTTCCTGGCGGGCCAGGAATGCTCAAAAGATTGCATCGCTTGGTAGATTTGGATGAAGCGGCAGCATTTTTCCGTTTACCCATTCCAATCAATCAGCCTTGTGCAGGTGTGGAGTACGATACAGGTTCAGCTTTTGTTTCTGAAACATCCAAGGATACAAAGCGTAAAACAATTACTATCGGTAATTACTACCGCAATGTTAAAACTGACGAGTGTTGTGAATTTGATATTGAACAGCTAAAAACTCATCTCCTTGTCGTCGGGGGTTCCGGTAGTGGGAAGACAACGACAACTTTTAACATTTTGACTCAGTTATGGGAAAAGCATAGAATACCTTTTATGGTATTTGATCCCAAAGTGACACCAGAATATCGTTATCTAAAGCGACTACCTCAATTTAAAGATGATTTGCTTATCTTCACTCCTGGTCAAGAATTGATTACTCCTTTGCGCTTTAACCCCTTTGATGTGATGCCCGGAGTTTCGGTACAGGAGCATATTTCGAGGATATTGGACTGCTTTATGGGAGCATTACCTCTATTTGATCCTCTTCCATCTTTTATTCAAGAGGCTATTGATTACCATTATGAAAGGAAGGGGTGGCAACTAGCTCACAGTAGGGGCGGAGATGTTGAGAAAGAGGGGAAATCCTTAGAAATTCCTACAATGCAAGAACTGTATAACAAAGTTCTTGATTTAGCTCAAAAGAATTATGGAAGCGATCAAGAAGTAGGCGATCGAATGAAAGGGGCGCTCAAAGCAAGATTTTATCGACTGGTTTCCAAAAGAGGGGAGGGTTCAATGCTGCAAGCAAACAGACCCCTGCCATTCGCGGAACTTCTTAGCAAACCTGTGATTTTTGAACTTGGTGGGTTAAATCAAGAAGAACAATCTTTGTTTTCTCTGTTCATGCTAGTTTTTGTTTTCGAGTATATCCGCACTGTCAGAATTCCACAGTTTCAGCCTCAACGCACGGGTGAGAGAGCAACAGATTTAGATTTACGCCATGTAATTTTAGTTGAAGAAGCCCATAATATGCTCGGTAAAGTCCAAACTTCCGGGGATGAGGCTAATTCAAAATCTCAAGTGGTTGATAAGTTTGCTCAAATCATGCGTGAAATGCGTGCAGCAGGAGAAGGAGTAATCGTAGTCGATCAATCGCCAGCAGCCTTGGCACAATCGATTGTAGATGCTACAAATTTAAAGCTAATGCACCGCTTACCTTCTCCCGATGATAGAGAATATCTCGGTAGGGCAATGTGTTTAACGGAAGGCGAAGCACAATTATCAGGTATTTTTTCACCTGGTGAAGCTTTCTATTATGTCCCTGGTTGGGATGCGGCTCGCCGGGTAGCTACAGAGAACTTTAAGAATAAATCAGGAGTCAGAGAACAACTAGAAACCTTTTTTAAAGATGATGATGTCATTGTTTCTATGGATGAGTTTATGGAGCGTGACAGAGAAAAGTTGATTTTATGTTTTCAATCAGCGATTAACAGGATAGATGAGAAACTTGCAAAGTTTAAAAACCGTTTAGAGAGGTTAAAACAATTATTAAATAAAAATTATAAAAAAGCAGGAGAAAAAAAAGCATCAACCAAAAATATTGAAGATTTTGAGTTACAAATACAGCAAAATCAAGAACTACGACAACGTTTTGAGTATGAAATTAAAATCTTATCTAGCAAAACAGGATGTAATTAGTAGCCATGAGTGACTTCAAAAAACCCAAAAAAGCAGCAGACTCGAAGCGAAAAAACCAGGGAGATGTTTCTGACAGAAGCAACCTGGATGTTTTAGTTGAGGATATTGAGCAAGCCGATCAAAAGGTTGATGAGCAGATACAAATTATTGAAACTAAGACGCAAGAGCTCAAAAACCTTGAGCAAAAATTAGAATCATTATCGGAAAAGTTGGGTGAACTGGAAGGAGAGGCTTTGCAAGTTGCTTACCAGGAAATTAATCAAAAAATGGAGCAAAAAGCAACGGAGATTGATAAATCCAGAGGCGAGCTGGAAACAATTAAAGAAGATCTGCAGCAAAAACAGTCTGAAATTACAGAAGAAATTGGAAAACGTGATGAAGCTTTGACAGAACTTGAAGAAGCAGAGCGAGAGTGCGATGCTGACCTAAGTGAGTCTAAGGATGCTGTAAATGACGAGAAAGAGAATCTTGAGGATGTTCAGAATAAAGTAGGTGAAATTCTGAATAAAATTGATGCTGCTGGGGAAACTATGAAAAAAGTTGATACTACTATTGCAAGCGTACAGAGCAAAGCAAATAATATTTTTTCCAAAATAGGAGATGTTTCCAAGAAATTTGCCGCAGGAGTAGTAACGTTTACTGGGATTGCTTCAGGGTTGGCAGATGTGAACAATCGAGTAGCTGCTCCACTGTTTCCGAACGATTCTGGATTTTCACAAATCAAAGATATGTCTAATAAAGCTGAAGATTATCATTCGCTAAACTCTGATGCTATAGATTTAGACACTTCCAGGGAGTCAGAAAAAGAACGCAGGAAAAGAGAATCAGAAAGAGCTAGTGAGATTGGCAATCAACCGGGAACAAGTGGCAAACCTTAACCGTACTAAAGTAAAACAATGAGCAACGAGCAAGAAAAAACTAAACTATGGAAAGTCTACGGCATCTTAATGGGTGTTATGGTAGGCGGTGCTGTGCTAATTTTAGGGGGTCAGGCTGCCTGGAATGCCGTTCAACAGAATATGTCAAAAGTCAGTATTGAAAATAAACCACCATCTACTAGCTCTTTGCCTTTAAGCACTCTACCAGCACCAGAAGTGCGATCGCAAACTCCTTCATCTACCCCCTCGGTTTCAAGTGTCAGTAGTGCACCATCAACTTTAGTTTCTCCTTCTAAAAATTCTCTTCGATCAAATCAGGAAATATGGACAGAAGAGGAAATAGATAAGATTACCGATCAAATTTTTTATGAAAGATATCCTGAACTAGCAGGTCGAAAAATCAGAAGTGATGAATCTAGTTTACAGGAAGAATGGTCTCGCATCAAGCAATGTGAAGCGGTAGTTGATTACATCTTTTATCAGAGGCATCCAGAGTTAGGGAGAAGAAAAATTATCCAAAGTGAGTATTCTCTAGCTCAGGAGTGGTCAATAATTAAAGATAGCGTAACTGGCTGTAACTAAATGATTAATTAAATCCGAATAATTCAAATGATGTCCCTTAAAAAAAGCTACAACTAAAACTATGAATGATGAAGAAGAAAAAAGAAGCCTGTGGAAAACTTATAGTATTTTAATGGGTGTAATGGTAGGTGGCGCTGTGTTAATTCTAGGGGGTCAAGCCGCCTGGAATGCCATTCAAGAGAATATGTCAAAAGCCAGTATTGAAAATAAACCACCCTCACCCTCTACTAACTCTTTGCCTTTAAGCACTCCACCAGCACCAGAAGTGCGATCGCAAACTCCTTCATCTACACCCTTGGTTTCAACTGAACGAGTAAGCTTTAATGAAGGTAGTACAGGAGCAACAATTCGTGACAGTGTAACAGCAAATCAAAGAAAGCGCTACTTACTAAACTGCGGTAGCGGACAGCGCATGACTGTACAAATCAGGCAGGGAGGTATTAATGTGACAATTATTTCTCCTAACAATCAAACAATTGGTAATGCTGTGAACGGTGTATCCCAATGGCAGGGTCAACTGCCAAATAGTGGAGATTATATTGTTGAAATTTCTGCACCCAATCAGTCAGGCTACGTCATTAATATTGAAGTTTCATAAAGTTTTACTCCTCAAACAGGAGATATTTACCTATGGATGACCCAACAGAAAAACAAAAATTATGGAAAATATACGGCATTTTGATGGGTGTTATGGTAGGTGGTGCTGTGCTTATTCTAGGCGGTCAAGCAGCTTGGAATGCCATTCAAGAGAATTTGGCTAAATCTAATATCCCTTCAAATTCAACACCCCAATCTTTGCCACCTTCACCGAGCAGTACCGTCTCACCTTCAGATATTCCCTTGAGAACAACACCTGAGCAAACTATCTATAACTTCTATGCACTGACAACTACAGATAATAAGGCAGCAGGACAAGTATTTACTACTGATGATTTCAAGAAAAAATATCCTTCCAGTGATGATAATAAAAAATGGGTCAGTCTATATAACTTTATCAAAGTTACTCAGATGAAACCTATTGAACAATCTCCTACTAGAGCAAAAATGACCGTTTGGTTGCTGTATTCTTTTAAAGATGGTAGAGAACAAGCGTGTGAATACAGAGATTTTACTCTTGTACTCAATAATAATAATTTTTTAATAGATGACATTGGCGAAGCGACTCAAACATCCTGCCTTTAAAAAATAGTTCATAGTTTATGTCTTCATGGAAGCGATCGCCCTTAATGTCCCAAAGTGCGATCGCCCTCCTAAAATTAGTTAATGGTATAATCATCAATCAAATACCATTTAGGAGTAAACCAATTATTTTGAATAATGGGACAGATACTTCTGAAGACACTCCAGAAGTTATAGAACAGGATATAATAGACCAAACGATTGAAGTAGGAAGTGGTTGTGACTGGAGAGGCAGTGGAGTAGAACCTCAGTGGCATAATCCAAAATCCATCAAAGCCTACGACCATATCGATCGCCATCATGGCCCAAAACTGAAACCCCTTAATTTTAGAGGCAGGGCAGCATCCAAAAATCAGCCTCAAGGCCAGTGGCTAAATGCTCAAGACTGGGTAAAAGCTGAACAAGTCACACCGAAATATCGCGGTCGTTACATTATAAATTTCAAGCGTTCTATTGGGAAAGTTCACTATCCAGATGGAACAATAATTGAAAATGTTACCCGTGCTTTTATTAAAAGGAAACCAGATGGAACATTCAAATCTGCTTATCCTGTCCTCAATGATGCTACGCTGTCCTCATTAGATAGGAGCGATCACAATGAATAACTATAGCAATTTTACAATTCACCTAGAAGAACCTAATGGCGAAAAATATGCTGACGCACCAGATGACACATTAGGAGAACTTTCGCATTTTGAACTTGGTCTGAAACTATTTTGCTTTGAATGCGATCGTCTAGTCTCAATAGAAATCGGTGAAGAAAAACTAAACGTTTTTTTAGACCCCGATATCTGTATGCTGCTCGAAGATGAACTCCCCAAAAAACTGAGTGAGTTATCCCAAGGAAAACCCATCAACGTAGA
Source organism: Microcoleus sp. BROC3 (assembly GCF_036702515.1). Classification (NCBI taxonomy): domain Bacteria; kingdom Bacillati; phylum Cyanobacteriota; class Cyanophyceae; order Oscillatoriales; family Microcoleaceae; genus Microcoleus; species Microcoleus sp. BROC3. The sequence continues at coordinate 67,336 of NZ_JAUBTQ010000031.1, read as the reverse complement.
ATTTGTTGAAAGTGTTTGCATCACTCTGGAATTACAGCCCTTAGCCCAGGATCGAATTAGCTGTAATTTAAAAAAGTTTGGATATTTATCTCCAAACCAGTTTACCCTAAAATCCAGAAATCAACATTTTGAACTGAATAAAACTCAAGTCATAACAGAGTCAAAGGAATTTGTCGAACAACTTATGGAAATGGCTCTAAATGGTGGCTATATCACCCTCGAAGAAAAGCAAGAATTCCTGATGCCACTCCGCGAAATTGCTCCTGCTTCGGCTATCTCGTAATTAAGTGCGATCGCCCTTAATGTCCAAAAGTGCGATCGCCCTCGATAATTTGACAGTTAACTTATCAAAAACCCTCCCTCAAAAAGTTATCCTCGGCTTTGGGTAAATCAAACACCACTTCAAATCGGATGTTGGGCACTCGTTGCCGAAACAACTGAAGATGTCCCTCCGCATCCGGCTGCGATAGCGACCGACGATCGCCCATTGCAAGCTGGACGGGCGAGGTGGCACAATAGGGGAAACTTCCAACAGATTGCAAGGCATGAGCGACAGCGAGCGGATTTCAGTGGTTTTGCCAACACAGGCTAAAAAGGATCTCGAAAAGTTGTGCGATCTCGAAAAGCGATCGATCTCCAACTTTGTCTACCTTCTGATTCAAGAGGCGATCGACGAAGCAAAAGTATCCGGCCAGCTCAAATCAACAGATGACTGAAACTAAAACTTGATTTATCGTGCTTAATTTTTAAATCGAGAAGTGCGAAAAAACTCGCCTACTGCAATGCTAATATTCATTAAATGAGAGGTGTAAAAACATGGCAAGCAGCAGGCATATCTCCAGAAGATGCCAGGAGAATTCAGAATGCAGCCGATCGCACAAAACAAACCATCCTAGTTGTGGGCAGTCGAGCAAACGGGACAAGTACGCCAACTTCTGACTGGGACTATATAATGTTAGGTAACTCTCGCCAGCGGCATTCCGCTCGCAGTTCCGTCCCTCGCGGTACAAGTGGCGGCGAAATTAATAGTTCAGGTCGAGAAACGGGAATAGATATTTTTACTTGCCCCCTCATCTCAGGAGAACCTCACGTTATATTTGAGCCAGACTTAGGAGAGGCAAATGAATCTAGCCGATGAAATTACAATCAATCAAATTCAACAAGAATTAATTAGCCAAGAAGATGCAAAAAACTGGTTTTTAAGCTTCCCAACCGAATACCAGCAGGAAATATTGCAGCGACTATCCTACATGACCCTCCAAGCAGGGGCGCGAGAAGAAGATGTTTCCCTAGCTATTGCCAAATCAAAACTTCGCCCAACTTACACCCCTTGTGTGTTGCTGAGTAGAGGGCGATTAAAAGAACAAATGGCAAAGCTTTTGAAACTGCCGCCCTCAGAATCTATCAAAACCTTTTTCCTGTTAATGAGTTTATTGGCAATTGCCGATGCGCGCAGATACTGCAAATATTGTCAAGATGGCTGTCGCCACTGGTGGCATCGTGATTTGAGCGATCGCAAAGTTGTAGATGAAATTCAGCGCGATTTTCAACAAAGCATTCTTGTTTAAGTTGTAGTAAGCTGTGATGCGAGCGCCCTTCCTCCCTCACCCGACTCCTCAAATTGTCCAATCTTCAAACCTCAAACCCGGTACTCGCTCAAAATCCCGTCGGTTCCGCGTCACCAGAATAGCATTTCTTGAAATTGCAATAGCAGCAATCCGCAAATCTCTTGTGCCGATGCGAATTTTTTGACGCACCAAATCTGTATAACAATTCCAAGCATCCTCATCCAAATTAAGTACGTTGACAGTTCCAAAATATTTTAATGTGGTCATTAACCTATCATAAGCTAATAAGATTTCATCCCGTGAAGAACCTTGCCTGATAACATGAAGGCGTCCGCCAAATTGTTCTTCGACTGTAACGATAGTAACAGCAATCTCTTCTGGATTGACTGCTTCTAGGCGCTGGCTGACAAGTGGATTCCCTCTTTGAAGCAGCGAAACATGATCCGTATCTAGTACCCACAAACTCACTTGGTCTCACCCTCCGCATCGAGTGTACGGTAATATTCTTCCATTTCTGCATCTAGTTGGCGGCGATCCTCTTCTATAAATGCCACCACTTGCTCAAATTGCGGATCGTCTTTAAACATTCCAGCAAATTTCATCCACGGATGCTCTGGTTTTTGCGGTTGAATTGCCAGAGAAATCAGTTCAGCTTTTTCTAGCCGATCGCCCACAATTCTGCTAATATTGGTAATAACTTCTTCCCGGCTATTACCCTCAGCTTTACATTCTTCCCAACCCAAAACCACCGCTTGATACTTTCCCTCTGTCTCCTGTTCGATAATAGCTGTCAAGGCTGGGCGATCGGGTTTTTGCTCTTGGGTTTCCAGAGAAACGAGTTCAGCTTTTTCTAAACGATTCGTGACAAGCTGGCTGAGATTTGCGATCGCCTCATCACGAGTATTTCCCTCAGCTTTACATTCTGGCAAACCCAATACAATCGCTTGATACTTTCCCTCTGTTTCCTGTTCGATGACGGCTGTCAAGGAAAAGTCAGTTAATTTGTCCGACGGCTTTAGTAATATTTTGGTAGTCATAATAGTAAATTCAAGGAACAATTATATTTTTAATTATACACAAAGAAACCGGGGTTTTTACCGAATTTACCCTGTGTAACGAAGTATTTCGTAAAAAACCCGGTTTCTGGGCCCCCACAGGGACGGGCAAGATGCCCATCCCACAAGAAAACTGACTGTTTGTGGAACAGGCATCTTGCCTGTTCGAGGTGATTGCAAACAACTACAAAAAAACTGACTCTTTGTGGAACAGGCATCTTGCCTGTTCCTGACAAAAGGCTACACAGATTACGAATCTCGATCGAGCTTCAGCACAGCCATAAAAGCCTCCTGCGGCACATCCACAGTACCCACAGACTTCATCCGCTTCTTACCCTTCGCCTGCTTTTGCAGCAACTTCTTCTTCCTCGAAATATCACCGCCGTAACACTTCGCCAACACATCTTTCCGCAAAGCCGGAATGTGCTCCGAAGCAATCACCTTCGCACCAATTGTTGCTTGAATCGGCACCTTAAACTGGTGGCGAGGAATCAACTCCTTCAGTTTTTCCGTCAACCCGCGGCCCACATTATAAGCCTTATCGCGGTGTACGATCATCGCCAAAGCATCAACCGGATCGCCATTAATTAAAATGTCCATTTTCACCAACGGATTTTCGCGATAACCGATGAGGTGATACTCCATGCTCGCATAACCGCGCGATCGCGATTTCATCTGGTCAAAAAAGTCCGTCACCACCTCCGCCAAAGGCAACTCATAAACCAGCGTAGTTCGGCCTTGACTCAGATACTTCATATCCATAAAAATGCCCCGCCGACTTTGAGACAGTTCCATCAGCGCGCCCACATAAGTTTCCGGCGACAGCATTTCTACCCGCACATAAGGTTCCTCAATTTTCTCGCGATACTGAGGATCAGGCAAGTGGCTGGGATTGTCAATTGTTAACACTTCCCCTTTAATTGTTGTGATTTGATAAACCACAGAAGGAGCCGTAACAATCAAATCCAAATTGTATTCTCTCTCCAGTCTTTCTTGCACAATTTCCATGTGCAGCAAACCCAAGAAACCGCAGCGGAAACCAAATCCCATCGCACTCGAAGTTTCCGGTTCGTAAGAAAGCGCCGCATCGTTGAGTTCGAGTTTTTCTAAAGCTTCCCGCAAATCTGGAAATTGGTCAGCATCGATCGGGAACAAGCCACAAAAAACCATCGGTTTTGCTTCTGTATAACCCGGCCAAGGCTCCGGTGCAGGCTTTTTGACCAAAGTAATCGTATCGCCAACGCGAGCATCAGCTACGGCTTTAATTGCCGCGCCCAGATAACCAACTTCCCCCGCGTGCAGTTCGTCTACTTGAACTTGAGTCGGTGAAAGGATGCCCAATTCATCGATGACATATTCCTTACCCGAAACCATCAACAAAACTCGATCGCCCTTTTTGACACTTCCGTCCATCACCCGGAAATACACAATTACCCCGCGATAAGGGTCGTAATAACTATCAAAAATTAGCGCCCGCAGCGGTTTGTCCACAGTATCCTGCGGCGGCGGCACCAATTCGACGATCGACTCCAAAATCTCATCTATACCAATTCCTTCCTTAGCAGAAGCCTCAATCGCCCCGCTACAGTCCAGACCGATAATTTCTTCAATTTCTCCTTTTACCCGTTCCGGTTCTGCCCCCGGCAGGTCAATTTTATTTAAAACTGGAATAATTTCCAAATTGTTTCCCAAGGCAAGGTAGACATTTGCCAGGGTTTGTGCCTCCACGCCTTGAGATGCGTCTACCACCAGCAGCGCCCCTTCGCAAGCAGCGAGCGATCGCGATACCTCGTAAGAGAAGTCTACGTGTCCGGGAGTGTCGATCAGATTGAGCACGTACTCCTTACCGTCCTTGGCAGTGTAATTCATCCGAGCCGCTTGCAGCTTGATCGTAATGCCGCGTTCGCGTTCGATATCCATATTGTCTAAAAACTGCTCCTTCATCTCCCGTGCCTGCACAGTCCCAGTCGCCTGCAACAGCCGATCGGCCAAGGTGGATTTTCCGTGGTCGATGTGAGCAATAATCGAAAAATTACGAATGCGAGATACAGGAACGTTAGTCATAAAACCTATCGGCAAAAGATTGACTTTTGTTGTATTATAAAACTTCATTCAATTTACAATCATTTATACTCATTTAGAGACTTAAATAGAATTTAATTTTTTCTAGGCTGTGGGTTGACAGATTAATTGTATTTATGCTATGTTAAACAGCCAACTCCAGCCAATACGCCATGGAGGGAAAAAAGTTTTCTCTCTGTTATTGTACAAAAATCTGTTAAACGGTTAGGGAACAGCCGATCGCCACCATCCGCCCTCAAACCTCCAGCTCAGTCAGGTTGCTCTCAGGAGTGCGATCGCAAACTTAAAAATATTGGTTAGAATTTACTGGCGCTTGACAACAAGCACATAATTTGGTCAAATGACGGAAGCCGGACGGTAAGGGTGTAAAAAATATAGGTTTTCATCCGCTGTGAATATCTACTAGGGGTAAGGCATCACTACCTTCAAAACACTTCCTTCAAAACAAAAAGGCGTAAATTCCTAGAAGGAATTGAAACTTAAGAATTAAAACTAGGATTTTTTAACGATGAGCGAATCACGTATACCATCCCACAGTTCGTCAGAAAAAGTGGAACTATCTATCCATATAGATTCTGAACTGCTAGACCAAATTAAGCACTTGACGAATGACCCCAGCAAAGTCATTGAAACAGCAATCAAGCAGTGGCTCAGAGGCGAGCGCCGCGAAGACGAGCTGGCTCTGAGTTTACGCCGCAACCCCCCAGTCCCCCCTCGCGGCGAATGGAACGACTGATGTTCTATCGCCCCAGACGGTGCGCGCAAATCAGCAGGCTGTGAAATTTAGATCGCCCGCTTCGATGTCAGGCAGATTTCGCGGCGAAAGCTACAGGTTGTTCGCAGCTAACTCGGCTAACTCACAACCTCGTAACTCTTCAAGGTGACGGAAGAAATGCGCGAGCCAGCCCCCGACTTGAGTTGTTCGCAGCCTCAGATTTTGGCATAATTTTCAAACTCGATCGTTAATCGGTGCAGATTCCCAATTCAAAATCTTAATTTTTATTTTTTAATTCCCCAAAAGGGCTGACAAAAAATAGTTTTGAGTATTGAGTTGAGTGCGGAATTAAAAAAAAATTAATTTTTTAATTCATTAATAACTCAAGACGCAATGTAGTAGAAGCCTAAAAGAGTTGTAAATTGTGAGTTTTGATCTGTGAATTATTAATTAAATAGCCAACAAGTTTTTAGTGGCTTAATAACTCAAAACTTAGCGATACAAGCCCAAAACAATTTTGAATCTTGAGTTTTTAATAAAAAGCTCAAAAATCAAAAGTCAGAACTACTTTCATCCCCTACTCTGATGGACTCTAACACAGATTTTCGGCGATCGAGCCTCGCCTCTACAGCCTTTTTTCAAGAGTTAGGGGCAGAATTAGTATTTACCCAAGATGCCTCTGGTCGATATCTATCTTTTTATTGGCAAAAAGCCGAGCAGTACAACCTTACAGCAGAACAAATTGTCGATCGCCCCTTCAGCGAAACCCTGCAACCCATCCCCCCTGCGCCTTATCTCGATATCCTGCGGCGGGCGCTTGAAACCCTCGTACCGCAACGGTTCAGCTATCCATTTTGCCACGCCGGACAATATTTTCTCTTCGATTTGACACTCACTCCGGCGATCGACTCAAACGGCAAAGCTGCAAAAGTCTTAGTTATGGGAAGGCTGCTGTCTGACAAACCCGCATACAGACCCCCAAATTCCCCAGAATTCATTGCCTATCCAGCTTTGCCATCCGTCTCGGAGACCCGCCAACAAATGCCGCTTCCAGCGAGCCACATCCCGGGTCGAGCGCTCCCTCCCTACTCGGAAATCGACCGCAAAACCATCTCCCAAATTGCTCAAAACCTGCACAGAACCCTCGACCTAGAGACAATTTGGCAGCAAACTGTTAACAGTTTGGGTCAAGTCTTGAACGCGAGTCGGTGCATCATCTGTTCCTACAAAAAAGACAGCAAAAATCTCGAATCCTCCCCCTTCCTTGCCTCGGAAAATCAACAAAATTCGACCGCCGCAGCAACCGAATTACAACAGTCAATAGCCAGCTACCGCTCGCCCCCAATTTCCCCAGCTCAAATCGAAAATCTCCAATCGAAAACTTTTAAAGTAGTAGCTGAGTACCGCCAAGAACCTTACTCTTCTATGCTGGGATTAGAACTGCGCGCACCCGAACAGCCGGGGTGGATTCAAACTTTAGCCACCCTCAAACCAGTAGCAGTCGATTACGCCTTCCCCGCCGCCGATCCATTCAACCGCCATTCTGTGCTCGTAGCAGCTACCTCCTATGAAGACCAACCCAATGCACTGATATCTTTGCACCGCTGTGGGAGTTCCCCGAAATGGAGTCCTCTCGAACTCGAATTCGCCCGCGAGTTAGTCGCTCAAGTCGGCAGTGCGATCGCCCACGCTACACTTTACCAAGAATTAGAACACGCTCGCGCCGAAGCCGTAGCTCTTTCCCAACTTAAAAGTCAATTTCTTGCTAATACTTCTCACGAACTCCGCACCCCCCTCAACGGCATCCTCGGCTTCCTAAAACTGCTTATGGACGGCATGGCAGATGACCCGGAAGAAGCGCACCAATTTATCGAAGAAGCTTACCGATCAGCAGTACATTTGTTCAATGTGATTAACGATATTTTGGATGTCGCTAAAATCGAAGCTGGCAAAATGGAGTTAGACCTGGCTCCCGTCAAACTCGGCGAACTGTTGCAACAAGTTGAGAATTTTACGCGGGTTCAAGTCGAGCAAAAGCGATTGCAATTTCAAATCCAAAAACCCCCTGTGGAGGACGAGATTATTGTGTACGGCAACTACCAACGCCTGCTTCAGGTAATCTTGAACCTCACGGGCAATGCGATTAAATTTACCGGGGAAGGGGGAATTCGCATCAGTGCCGAGGTTATTAAGAAAAAGGTGACTATTCACAACCAGCAGTTCCCCGGAATGGTAAAAATCCGAGTTGCTGATACTGGCATTGGCGTTTCTCTCGACAAGCAGGATAAATTATTTGAGTCGTTTTTTCAGGTGGATGGCGATCGTACCAGACAATACGGCGGCACTGGTTTGGGATTGGCTATTTCTCAAAAGCTGGTAGAAGCAATGGGGGGTACAGTAAATTTTTACAGTATGGGGGAAGGACTTGGATCGACTGTTACTTTTACTGTGCCTCTTTATCAAGAACCACTATTTAAAAATTAATCACTGGTAATCGGCTATTGGTAATCGGTAATCGGGACGTTGAAGCAAGAACAGTCCTGGACGCAAAAACCCGGTCTCTGCACGTAATTTGCTCATATATGCTCGAACGTCACAACGAGAAACCGGGTTTTTTGGGTCGAGTGCGTCCAGGACTAAAGAAGCAAGAGGGAATCAGGAATCAGGAATCAGGAATTAGCAAGAGAAGATAAGAATAGTCCTGGACGCATAAATACCAAAGAAACCTGCTTTTTACCAGTTTTAAAGGTCGGAATGCAGTATTTTCGCAATAAAAATTCGGTTTCTGACCACCCGTGCGTCCAGGACTAAAGAAATAAGGAAGAAGAAAAAAACAGCTATCCATGTATCCTTGACTTCTGTCTAGTGAATCAAGGTAGTCGATAATTGGTAATTTTCCTACCAAGAGAGTTCGATCGCCCACTCAGTATCAATTTTTACTTGATCCGCCGCCAAGCTCCCTCCTTGAGTGTTTTGGACTCAGATCGATCGCCCCCGTCGCTTCCTGGCCCGGGCCTGAATTCGCATCCAGGGAATCCGAGGGTTAGGGATAACAGCTCTCTCGATCAGTCCGCTAGGAGCTTACACCTTCGGGTAAAGCCCTGCAAATCGCCAACTTTACAAGAACTTAATGCCAACTTATACCGCTGATTCAGCTTCCTAATCGCCTAATGTAAAGGATTTTTAATAAAACTGGACGCTCTGAGCTGTATGTGAGAATGATAAAGATCTTGTAAAGACATCGAAATTACTTAGTAATGTTTGACGGCATATGGCAACATTTAAGTATAATTACGTAATTTCTAAGTCGGACAGCCTGCCGCTGGCAAATTCAGTAAATTCCTGCTCTGTTGGCCCAGTGGTAAACTTTTGCCAATCTAGTAGAAAAAGGGTTGCTATGAATCAGCAAATATCAGCTCAATCGCAAAAACTTTTACTGCAAATTGGCAGAAAGATTCGTCGAACCTTGGATATCGATACCATTTGGCAGCAAACAGTTAATAGTCTGGGACAAACATTAGGCGTCAGCCGCTGCATCATTTGTCCGTATCACAGTTCTAGCCTGCAAGTCAAAGTAGCTGCTGAATACTGCCAAGAACCCTTTCTACCCATGCTGGGAATGGAAATCTCGCTCACAGCAGAACCTCATTTCATTCAAGCTCTAGCCACCCTCGAACCGGTGGTAGTAGAGTCCTTTGCAGCCGATGACCCTTTTGAGCGGCAGTCGCTGCTAGTGCTGGCTACTGCTTATCAAGAGCAACCTAACGGCATAATTAGCTTGCATCGGTGCGAGGGCAAATCGTTGAGGAAGGGTAAGACCCATCGACCTTGGACTCAACGCCAAATCGAATTCGCACAAGAACTTGCCGATCAAGTAGGAAGTGCGATCGCCCTCGCCACCCTCTACCAAGAGCGCAGCCAGCGAGTACAAGGACTATCCCAGCTCAAAAAGCAATTTTTGTTGAGCGCGTCCCACGAGCTGCGCACTCCCCTAAATCACATCATCGGCTATCTACAACTAACCATAGACGATCAAGCTGACGATCCGATCGAGGAGAGAGATTTTATCCAAGAAGCTCACCGTTCAGCTATCCACCTTTCTAAGGTAATTTCCAATATCTTAGATTACATTGAGTTAAGTGAAGCTTGCCAGACTCACGGAGATTTAGCGGCTTTCAGAAACCAGGAGAAATCTGGGAACCAGTAAAGATTCGAGCCGAGCATTCACAAAGTCAAATATTTAACGTGCAGACAAGTCTTCCGCGTGGAAAATCTGACAGTTGATCTATAGATTACCTTAATAAATTCGGTGGCTAATTACTCAATTATTTTTAGATAATTAGGGTTTTATAAAGCACAGCATACTAACTATTAAACGTAGCATCTGGGTTTATTTATCATATTATGCGCGCTGGCACTACCCATCAGATAGATTTGCAATTACGACGTTCGTCCCGCTCAAACTCTGAGGACGGATCTGTAATGACAAACATATGGCCGTTATTTTACCGGAAATGATATCGCCAGCAAAAGATTGTAGTTTCGGACTGTTAATGTTTTGAACTTGTGCTTGATGGAATTACCCACCGCCCTTTTTTGTCTGAGTTTTTGGAGGGCTGACATAGCGCGCCCAAAAAGGTTCCTCGATATCTTTCATCGCTGCTAATTTTTGGCGCTCCTCCTGTATGCGCTTTCGTTCTGAAAGGTCAGAAAATATGTTGATACTGCCGAGAGTCTCGCCGCTGGCATCTCGCACGGGTGCGGCCCAAAGCCAAACATCGATCGAGCTACCGTCTTTTTTCAACAAAGGTACTTGCAAACCGTTTTGCCATTTGCCATTACCCGCCGACTTCAGCAGCACGTAAAAATCTTGCTTTTGGCCTTCAGGAATATTCGGTAAAGGTTGCCCTAAAACCTCAGCGGCAGTCCAGCCAAAAAGTTGTTCGGCGGCGCGGTTCCAGACAAGGGTACTGCCGTTATTGCTGGTACAGTTAATGGCCAGCGGAGCCGATGCCATCTGCGCTATCATTACTTCGTTAACGAGTTGCAGTTTCAATTCTACTTGCTTGCGATCGGTAATTTCCTGACAAGCGCCCCACAAACGGACAACCCGTTCAGCAGTTTTGTCCCACACCGCTTGCCAGCAGTCCCGCACCCAGCGCACCTCGCCTTTTTGATTAATAATGCGGTACTCGTTGGCTCCCGTGCGGCTGAAAGTACAGCCTTCTAATTGTTTAATTAACATTTCCTTGTCATCGGAATGAACGAGTTCAGAGTTCCACCAACCAAACGATTCCAATTCTTCAGGAACGCAACCGGTGGAGCGCTCAAAAGCTTCTGTCACCCACTCGCAGGCAAACTTGCCGTCTGGCAGTCCCTTAAAAGAATAGGCAAAATCCGAAGTAATTTGCGACATAACTCTGTAGTGCAGTTCCGACTCCCGGACTGCGATTTCAGCTTGCTTGCGTTCCCCTATTTCCCGCGAATTAATTATAATTCCCTGCACGCTAGAATCGCCAACCAAACTGTTACCTATCGACTCGACGTAGATCCAAGAACCGTCAGCGTGGCGTTTCCGATATTCGATCGGTCTAGCAACTCCAGGATATTCTAGCAACTTCCCAAAATACGCCTGCCAAGCCAGCAAATCGTCGGGATGGATTAACTCGCCGTGAAACTTCCCAACTCTTTCTTCTGGATTGTAACCCAAAACTCGCTGTAAGGCTCCGCTGTGGTATCGAACTCGCCCGTCGGAGCCGAGAATGCTAATTAGATCCGGAGAATTGCGCAGCACAGCTTGCACTTTGGCTTCGCTTTTAGTTAATGCTTGATTGTCCCTGCGATGCTGGCTGATTTGTTTTTCCAACTGCTCCCGTAGCTGTCTGATTTGCCCTACTTGCTGGGCGACAGTGCGTTCCAAGAGGCGATTATTTTTTTCTAGTTCAACCAGCTTGGCTGCCTTATTTGTCGCGCTTTCAAACATACGGCTGGCTGCCATTTCCTTTAAAGAAACTGATAAATTTTCCAGAGTTTTCGTTAAAATTGCCTGGTGCGGCGGTGGCAATTCGCTAGCTTGTTTCTGCAACGTTTCTAAGTGTTTGTAGACTGTTTCTAGCATTTTATTAATGGGGGAATCTGATAGTTGCCACAGGTGCAACCCCTAAAAAGCGGACACAAGTTTTTTCAAGATAACCCATAACTAAGACTGGTGTCTGGCGATCGCTCGCGATCTCAATAACCAGCCATTTTGTCACTTGATTTTCAGATTATAGCAACCCATCCCTAAAGTAAATTCTTGTTGCGCCCTAATTGCCAGCCCAGCAGCACCCCCAAAAAGCGATCGCCACAAGTGCGGGTAACTCCCCTATCCATTGAATGTGGGGCTTCTCGCGGTTAAGCTAAACTAGATGGGTGTCAAGAGAAAGAGGGATTTATGACAGAGCAAGCCAACGCTCGCGATTTGTTTCGCGCTGCTTACGAACACCGCTATACCTGGGATGCCAATTTTCCCGGTTACAGTGCCGATATTGAACTCAAACAGGGCGAGGAAGTATATACGGGTCATGTTTCCATCAAACCCGACATGAGCGTGGAAGTCAGCGGCATTGAAGACGAGGAAGTGCAGCAAAGCGTCTACACCCAAATGCGCGATATTGTCACCCACCGCAAACGCTCGACATTTGAAAAATCTCACGGCAAAAATAGCTTCACCCTCGGCGAGAAAGACAGCACCGACGCTGTGGACATCTTGGTGCAAGGCGACTCAATGGGTTCTAACTATAAAATCCGAGGTCTATCAATTTGTCAAGTCAGCCGGGTGATGGGCCGCATGGCTTTCGTAATTGACACGCACAAAAGCTTAGAAACACCCGAAGGTTCTTTGGCGACTCACTATGATGCCGTTTTCCGCAACCCCCAAACAGACGAAATCATCAGAGAACTCGAATTTGAAGATACCTTTGAGAAGATAGGCGACTATTATGTCATGACAAAGCAAGTAGTTCGAGCAAAAGAAAAAGGTCAACTGACAACAACCGAGTTCAACTACTCCAACGTCAAACTGCTAGAACCAGCAGTAGTGTAGCGCGATCGAAAACCCAATTTCTTAAATAAAACGGGTTTTTTTGGTTAACCTATCAGAATCAACTTGATTTGGCAGCAAGTAAGGCTACGATCGAACGAGAGAGCGAACTCATATCGAGCATCAGCCTTACAGAAACCGGGTTTCTTGCGGCCAGCTCACCAGAGTGTGCAAGTCTTTTGTCAAGAAACCCAGTTGCTTAAATCCCGCGCGGTTGAGAATGCTGCCCTTGACTCAAAGCGAACAAAATCAACTGCAAGAAATCATCACAGAGGCGAAATATGACACTAGCACTAACGAAAGATAACGTCGAAACAGTTCTCGATGAAATGCGGCCCTACCTGATATCCGACGGCGGCAACGTCGAACTCGTAGAAATCGACGGCCCAGTGGTACACCTGAGACTGCAAGGAGCTTGCGGGTCTTGCCCCAGTTCCACAATGACTCTGAGAATGGGCATTGAACGCCGCCTGCGCGAGGCCATCCCAGAAATTGCCGAAGTCGAACAGGTAATGTAATTAGTCAGTTGGCAGTTGACGGTTGACGGTTGACAGTTGACAGTTGACTGTTACCAGTTGACGTTTAACAGTTGACTGTTGACTGTTACCAATTACCAGTTGACAGTTGACGTTTAACAGTTGACTGTTACCAATTACCAAATTCAATTACCAATTACCAATTACCAATTACCAATTACCAATTACCAATTACCAATTACCAATTACTAAATTCAATGTCTCACCCCCTGTATGTAGCCTTCATTTGGCACCAACACCAACCGCTGTACAAATCCCGAGTATCAGCTAACTCCACAGAGGCTCAATACCGCCTGCCTTGGGTGCGCTTGCACGGAGTCAAAGACTACTTGGATTTAGTGCTAATGCTGGCAAAATATCCCAAACTTCATCAAACCGTAAACCTGGTTCCGTCCTTGATTTTGCAGATAGAAGACTGCATCGCAGACAAAGCATTAGACCCTTACTTGACGGTGACATTAAAGTCAGCAGAAATTTTAACCACCCCAGAACAAGAGTTCATTTTAGAACACTTCTTTGACGCCAATTACCACACTCTGATTCAGCCGCATCCCCGCTACGCTCAACTCTACACTCAGCGGCAGGAAAAAGGCATTCAGTGGTGTTTGGAAAACTGGAAATTGCAGGATTTTAGCGACTTGCTGGCATGGCACAATTTAGCTTGGATTGACCCGCTGTTTTGGGACGACCCGGAGATTGCAGGGTGGCTGAAACAAGGACAAAATTTTAGTTTGGCAGACAGAAAAAACATCTACTCAAAACAAAAAGAAATCCTCGCTCGCATCATTCCCCAGCACCGTAAAATGCAAGCTGAGGGACAGTTGGAAGTCACAACAACCCCCTACACGCACCCGATTTTACCGCTGCTTGCCGACACCAACGGCGGCCGCATAGCTATTCCAAACATGACGCTGCCACAACACAGGTTTCAGTGGGAAGAAGATATTCCCCGACACCTGAGAAAAGCCTGGGAAATGTATGAAGACCGGTTTGAGTGTCAACCGCGCGGTTTGTGGCCGTCGGAACAAGCAGTCAGCCCGGAAATTTTGCCCTACATTGCCAAACAAGGCTTTAAATGGATAGTCTCGGACGAAGCAGTATTGGGGTGGACAATTAAACACTTTTTCAACCGCGACGCGACAGGAAATGTCTACGAACCAGAATTCTTATATCGCCCTTACCGTTTAGAAACTCCTGACGGCGATTTAGCCATAGTATTTAGAGACCACAGATTGTCCGACTTGATCGGGTTTACCTACGGTTCGATGGAACCGGAAAAAGCAGCATCAGATTTAGTGGGACACTTAGAAGCGATCGGCAGAACTCTCAAACACCGACAGTCCGACGGCCAAACAGCTTTAGAAAATCCCTGGTTAGTTACTATTGCCCTAGACGGCGAAAATTGCTGGGAATTCTATCCCCAAGACGGCAAACCGTTCTTAGAATCCCTCTATCAAACTCTCAGCGACAATCCAGATATCAAATTAGTCACAGTCTCGGAATTTCTAGACAAATTCCCAGCAACCGAAACAATTCCCGCAGCCCAACTGCACACCGGTTCCTGGGTAGACGGTTCTCTCACAACTTGGATCGGCGATCCCGCGAAAAATCGCGCTTGGGACATATTAGGGCCCGCCAGACAAATGCTGGCAAACCATCCAGAGGCCACAGAAGAAAGCAACCCAGAAGCTTGGGAAGCGCTTTACGCTGCCGAAGGTTCCGACTGGTTCTGGTGGTTTGGCGAAGGCCACACATCGAACCAAGATGCCATGTTCGACCAGCTATTCCGCGAACACGTAGCGGCGATTTACGAAGCTCTAGGCGAGCCCGTACCCCCGGAAGTGCGGCGGCAAGTAGAGGTGCACTCTGTTCAAGGCGACCACCTGCCGCTGAGCTTTATTCACCCGGTGATTGACGGTATCGGCAACGAACAGGATTGGGACAAAGCCGGTCGGATTGAAGTTGGGGGATCAAGGGGTACAATGCACCGGAGTTCGGCAATTCAGCGGCTTTGGTACGGGGTTGACCACTTGAATTTTTACATTCGCGCCGACTTCAAGGCAGGGGTGCGGCCGGGAATTGATTGCCCGCAGCAGTTAAATTTGTTGTGGTTTTATCCCGATCGCACGATGAACAACAGTCTGATTCCGCTGTCTGGTTTACCTGACGAAGCACCGCTAAACTATCGATTCCACCATCAGTTAGAGATTAATTTGCTGACGAAATCGATTTGGTTTCAGGAAGCAGGAGAGGGCGATGAGTGGCAGCCCCGGATCAGCCGGGCCCAAGTGGGACTGGATAAATGTTTGGAGGTAGCAGTGCCCTGGGCGGATTTGCAGATTATGCCCGACTGGTCGCTGCGACTGATTGCGGTTTTATCGGAAGGGGATCGTTACTCTAGCTATATGCCGGAAGATACTTTGATTCCGATCGGAATGCCGTAAAAAGTCATTATTCATTAGTCATTAGTTATCTGTCTGTAGGGGGGGGTTTCACCAGCTTTCATAGAACTGCGAACCCTAATACATATAAACCCGCCCCCGCCCACTGAATTAGTCATCAGTCATTTTTTGAACGAACAAACAATTAAATAATTATCACTTTTTTTTGAATTGGGGCTTCAACTCTGGCTGCCTAATGCCTGGATAGTTTCGATCGCGTCCGGTCGATGTAGCGCTATAAAATTTGTTTGTAGTGAGGGATTTAGTCCTAATAAAAAAGAGTAATAAAGTCCTCACTATAAACCGTATAATGGTTAATTTACCGGACATAATATCATTAGTCATGGGGAAATTAACAAACTAATGAGCCGCATTTTACTATTGGTCGATCGCCACCAACAACCTAATTTGCCGATCGCACACCTCAACACCGAGCATGAGGTGATCGTACTCGATCGCGCTTTAGATCCCAACTCCGAATTTCCCTTTCCCCAAATCGCTTTTGACTTGTGCATTCTCGACGAGGCCTCTTTCGATCGCATCGGGCCGCTGGTAAAAGGATTAAAAGCTGCCGCCGAGCCGATATTTTTACCGTTCTTACTCCTTAGCAAGTCCCAAACACCTGCTCTTTCCGAACAGCGATTTTCACTGCCGGACAAACAACTCGATCGCACAATAGACGATTTGATAGTAAGTCCCGCCGAACCCGCCCAACTGGACTTGCGGGTAGAAAATTTGTTGGCCCGCAGGTGGCTGTCGCTAGAACTCCACAGGCTTCAAGAAGTAATTAAAGAACGCACTTTTACAGAAAGTTTGTTAATCAACTCGCTGCAAACGGCAAACGAAAACCTGCAACGGGAAATCGCCAAGCGGGCGGAGGTAGAAACTGCACTGCGAGAAAACTCCTATCTCAACTCGCTGATCAATGCCATGCCAGATATTGTCTGCTTCAAAGATGGCGAGGGCAGGTGGCTGGAGGCAAATCAAGCGATATTGGAAGTTTTCGAGCTAGAAAAAATAGACTACCGCGGCCTCAAAGATTCTCAATTAGCAGAACTCAGCAGTTTTTATCGCGAGGCCCTACAGGCGTGCGAGGTGAGCGATAGAGAAGCGTGGGAAAAAGGTGAGCTTTCTAGGGGAGAAGAAGTGATTCTCCGATCGAACGGTACTGTGAAAATCTACGACGTGATTAAAGTACCCGTATTTCACCCCGACGGCAGACGCAAAAGTATAGTGATTTTGGGTCGCGACATTACCGAACACAAGCAAACTAGAGACGAACTCGTGCGCTTGGCGTCGATTGTCGAGTCTTCCGACGACGGCATCGTCGGCAAAACTCTCGCCGGGACCATTCAGAGCTGGAACGCAGGAGCAGAGAAGATTTACGGCTACTGTGCCGCAGAAATCAAGGGGCAGTCGATCGAGATTTTAGCCATACCCGAACGCCCCAAGGAAATGCCCCAAATTCTGGAAAATATTAGGGCTGGAGCCAGCATCGACCATTACGAAACCGTGCACTTGCGGAAAGACGGTCAACAAATAGATGTGTCCCTGACAATTTCTCCGATTAAAGATGCCACTGGAGCGGTAACGGGCGTTTCCACCATCGCTCGCGACATCAGCGACAGCAAGCGAGTCGAAAAAGCCTTTGAACAACTCCGCCACCAAACAGAAATGATTTTGTTCTCCGCAGGAGAAGGAATTTGCGGGTTGAACAAACATGGAAAAGTAACTTTTGTCAATCCTGCTGCGGTGAGAATGGCCGGCTGCGAATCGAAGCAATTGATCGATCGACCGCTCTATGAAAGCTTACACCGTTCACAGGAAGAATCCTCAAAGGCGATCGAGCAACTCTCACCTGCAACACAAATTAATTCAGGCGCTGAAATTGCTGCAGTCTGCGCAGCACCGCCAGCCCCGGCGAAATTGCTGCCGAACCGGGTAAGTTCTCAAATTTTAGCGACCTTGGAAGACGGAGAGGCGCGGCGCGTCACCGATGAGATTTTTTGGCGGCGAGACGGCAGCAGTTTTCCGGTTGAGTACGTTGTTGCTCCGATGCGAGAACAAGGCGAAATTATTGGAGCTGTGGTGACTTTTAAAGATATCACCGATCGGCTTGCCGTCGAGCGCATGAAAGATGAATTCATCTCTGTTGTCAGCCACGAACTGCGGACGCCCATGACCTCGATTCACGGTGCCCTGGGCCTCCTCAACAGCGGCCTGCTTGACGCTTACCCGCAGAAAGCCAAGCGGATGCTGGAGATTGCTGTCACTAACACTGACCGCTTGGTGCGCTTGATCAACGACATCCTAGATTTAGAGCGGATGGAGTCGAATTACAGCACTGCAATCAAACAAATTTGCAATGTCGCTGAGCTGATGCTGCAGGCGGCAGACGAGATGCAAGGAATGGCTCAGGAGGCGGGAGTTACTCTGTCGGTGAGGCCTGTGGGGGCGCAATTGCGGGCGGTTCCCGATCGGCTCATTCAGACCTTGACTAATTTGCTTAGCAATGCCATCAAATTTTCTCCCTCAGGGGCTACGGTTTGGCTGAGCGCGGAGTTGACCCCCACTCCGAATTTGGTAGAAAAAGCAGGGCCAAAGTCGGTGTCGTCCCCGTCTTTGTTGTCTCCTGAGAATGCCGCCGCCAATCAGCAGTTGCCAGTATCGAGCTCGTCCATCGTGATAGCTGTTAAAGACCAAGGACGGGGCATTCCGGCAGACAAGCTGGAGATGGTCTTTGAACGCTTTCAACAGGTTGATGCTTCTGATTCTCGCCAGAAGGGAGGAACTGGTTTGGGGCTGGCTATTTGTCGCAGTATCGTGCAGCAGCACGGCGGCCGGATGTGGGTGGAGAGCGTTTTGGGGGAGGGCAGCACTTTTTTCTTAAGTCTGCCAGTTCTAAGGGAGGGGCTTGCAAGTGAAAGTTAATTTCTACCCAGGTGTACCCAAAGTTACTGATTTTGTGCAGATTGTTCGATCGAGTCATCGACAAACAATCTCAGCCGTTTCTGTCGTTCGGGGACTGCGGGCAAAAATCGCGATTTGAGGTCGAAAAGCGGCTTTTTTTGGGGTGGATATTTTACACCAACCGCGCCGGACGGTTAGGATGTTATTAATTGTTGAAACCCTTGCGGTCGATTGCAACTGCTGTCTTCCTTGTTTTTACCTGCTCGCTGAGCCGCTATAGCCTTCAACATCTGCTATACAGTTTTGAAAATTTACTGTAAAGTCCGATCTGGTAAGATAATTTGTTTTACAAAATATTCGCATTTCGCTTTTAGTATACGATCAGTTCTCATTCCTAAAAAAATGTTAATTTTGACTGCCAAGCGCATCTTGGTTATTGACGATGCGGAAGATATTCGGGAAGTGGCTCAAGTCAGTCTTGAGGTGGTGGGGGGCTGGGAAGTCCTGACCGCGAGTTCTGGCCGCGAGGGTGTTGCTAAGGCTCTTGCCGAACAGCCTGATGCTATTCTGTTGGACGTAATGATGCCCGACCAAGACGGGCCTACTACTTTTTTACAATTACAAGCTAATAATGCTACGCAGCACATTCCGGTAATTTTATTGACGGCTAAAGCTCTCGCTGGGGACAGGCGGATGTTCGCCGATTTAGGCGTGGTGAGCGTGATTGCTAAGCCTTTTGAACCGATGTTTTTGGCGGCTCAGGTCGCTGAAGCTTTGGGCTGGGAGCAAGAATAGATCGCCCCCATTGAATTGTGCTGTTTTTCAAGCATTAGTCTTGCAGGCAAAGAGAGTTAAAAAAACTTGGTTTCTTCAGTATTGTGCCTCAGATAGAATCAGGTCGATCGCACAGCATAAGTGTAAGGACTTAGGCCCGCTGCCTTGCGTCCTGTTAGCTTAGGACTAAAAACCAGATTCCGGCAGGCAGGCGTTTCAACACTGTCAGTATTTGAGGTGAAATTGATACCAATAGGCGATACTTAATTCCCTATGGGTAGTGCGTTCATTTAAGTAGATTCGACCTCAACAATTAACTCAATATTCCTGATGATTTCTCGGAAAAATATAAACTGGCAGGAGTATTTTACTTTTTGTGACAGCTCGCTTATCTTCATAAGTTCTTCAGGTTTTAGTTTTAAGTTTAAGCAAATCGTCAGGGATCGCTCCTGACGGTTTGCAGACACATTGGGAGAAGACGACTATGCCCTCAGCTTATATTTTGCTACTAATAGTTTCTCTGGTGGCAGTCTGGATTTACTGGCAAACATCTCAAGATATTTTTGTTCTTGTGGCTTTAGGCGGACTGGGTTGTTTTCTTTGGGGTTTCTCTTGGGCTCCTTGGAGTGTTCAGCTTCTGATTGTGGTGTTGCTGTTCGGTCTCCAAAAATGCTACTTGCGAGACACTCAAAGTTGTGAGTGAAAGAGATTTTTTATTGTTGTGTCTGGAGTTGAGATGCTCGGGCATTCGTCAATCTCTGTAATGATTTAGTTATCGATCCATATCTTAAAGAAGGTTTAAAATATCATGAATAGTTGCCCTTGCTGCTCCTCTCAATTGCTCCGCCACGCTCGCCACAATCGCGTTTATTGGTTCTGCTCGCACTGCTGGCAGGAAATGCCGGATTTGTCGGAAATGATTTTAGGTCACAGCGCGCGGACTCACAAACGGGACGGTTTGGTGAAGCTTCCTGCTTTGACTCCTAAATTGAGGATTTTGGATTCGGTAGGAATTGCTTAGTTAGCTGGAGTTAGTGTCGCGATAAATATTAAGACAGAAAAAATTTTTGATTGTGCCATCTGTTGGATTTTTTAATAAAAAATGCAAAAGCCCCTTCCGTGTGAAGTGAAGGGGACTTATTAGCGGGGGGGCTTTTGCACTTGTGAAGGGGTCGATCGCCTGAATTTCAGCTATTGTATGCAGAAGAGCTGATTACATCAAACCGATTTGAGAGAGAATGCCTTGACCGGTGAGGAATTCGGTAGCTAGGCCGATAACGAAGCCCAACATTGCCAAACGGCCGTTCCAGGTTTCAGCGAACTCAGTAAAGCCAACTTTTGCGTCTTTGTTTTCCATAACCAGAAACCTCGTTTAATTTCAACCTTATGTAACTAAACTTAACACAACTGTACCAACTTTGCAACATATTTTTACATTGGCTGTTCAAATGCCGGAGATAAGCGGGATGGGCCCGCAGGGATAGGGGCTCGCAGGGGGAGGGGGAGAGGGTTTTTGATGTGGGGACGGTCGATCGGTGTCAAATTGGCGAAAACCGTAGTGAGATGTGTCAGGATGTAAGAAAATTATCTTGAGTTAATACTTGACATCCAATAATTAGAACGCTAGCCTAAAAACACAGCTAAAACTAAATATCGCATTCAAAATCAAGGAATGTTGATTGAGTCGTCTTAGCTACACGGTTTATAAAACTGGGGCAAGTTTCTAGCACCCCGTTGAGCGGAAAGAACGTCTAATGTCGTTTTAACAAGTTCATACAAGCTTGAAAAAATCCAAACATTATTGAGTTCCATTTCCCTTCAACGGGCTGCTACTAAACTCGTTCCAGTTCTGTAAACCCTGTAGCTAAGACGCTAATCAAATCCCAACAAAATCAAAGTGTTTTGTGGTAACAGATTGTCTGGTTGGGGGAAGTTCCTTTATGAGCAAACCCACAGACAACACTCCCTTAATGCTAGAGGCGCGATATGTCGAGGCTGTCCAGTCAACCCCTTTGTAGGACATAATCAAATGACGGACAATCATCGAACCACAGGCAAACAACAAACCCAGTCTCAGCTAGTTGCCATGTTGTTGGATTCTCAGGGTGTCCACTTAAACCAAAAGCAAGCTGAATTATTAGTCAGTTTTGCCAAATCAAAAGGGCGTTTAGAACCGCCGAAAAATTACTATAACTCGCAGCACAAAAATCAAGTTAACGACAAAATTCGGCTAGAAAAGCTGGGTTTTCTTGGCGTTGATGTTCCCGATTCAGGCAAAAATAGTGCAGATAAACAATTGGTGTTTGACTGTATCAAACGAGTTGCAACTAAGCCTTCTCCTGACATAATTGTCCTAGGCTTAGCAGATCGGGACTTTGCAGGTTTAATCACCGTTTTGAATGCTTTGGGTATAACAGTCATCGTTTTTGCACGGCGTCAAAGTGCAAGCCAAAAACTGATTAACCTTGTTGGTGAGGATAACTTTCATGATGTAGACGAATTGTCTAGTTTGTGTGCAGGATTGAAAGCGCAACTTGAAAATCAAAAATAGTTATCAATAGAAGCAGATAAATTATCTGCTTGAAGCAACACAGTCCGCCAGGGAATGAATTCCCTGTCTAATAGCTAAAGTCGGTTAAAACCGACTGACAGTTAAAAAAATACAATTTTCAGTCGTCTTAAGAGGACTTTAGCTATAAGCCAGGGGTTAAAACCCCTGGCGGACTGGCGGACTGACGGACTAGCGGACTAATAGTAGAATCTGCCAATATCTGTTAAAATTTACCCCCGCCGCAGATAGCAAAAATCCAGTTTATTTGATAAACTAGATTCTCGAAACCTACCGCTATCTGCGGCTCTTTCATGTCCACATAATAACACCAAACTCCAAAAACAATAACCCTTACAAAACTCCTATGCCATTAACTAATCCAACACAAGAGATACAAATAACCGTTCCCGAATTCCACCATGAAAAACTGCTGCGCCAAGCGCTCACTCACCGTTCCTACGTCAACGAAAACCCCACATTCCGCGAAGAAGACAACGAACGCTTAGAATTTCTCGGCGATGCTTTGCTGACTTTTCTCAGCGGCGAATATCTCTATCAGCGTCATCCAGAAATGGGAGAAGACCAACTGACTCGCCGGCGTTCTGCATTAGTAGATGAAAAACAATTAGCCAGATTTGCTACTGAAATAGGTTTAGACTTAAAAATGCGGCTGGGAAAAGGAGCTTATCGAGAAGGTGGGATTACTAATCCAAATTTGCTCAGCAGCACTTTTGAAGCATTTATTGGCGCTTACTATCTCGATACGCAAGACATGGACAAAGTTAGCCAGTTTGTATGGCAAATGTTTGATTCTGTTCCCGAAAATGTGGTGGAAACTCGATCGACTGTAGACTCGAAAAATCGCTTTCAAGAATGGGTACAAGCCAATGGTGACACGACTCCCCCCAAATATGTGACAGTCCAAGCAGGAGGCACACCCCACAAGCCGGAATTTCTCGCTAAAGTTTATGTCGCAGAGAAACTTTATGGAGAAGGTAAAGGCAAAAGCAAAAAAGATGCTGAGAAAAATGCGGCAGAAGATGCGCTAGCAAAGCTGAAAAAACGCGGACTGATCTAAACTTGAAAACATCGGTAAAAACTACTAGCTTTTTTGTGCGATTGGGGTTTTGGTGAAGCCCTCGAAGACGATCGCCCGAATTGATTGCCAGAGTCCACAATGGGCTATAATCAGGACTTGTGCAAGTGTTACCGCCGTCGATAGAGGGTTGCAATGACAGAAATTCGTTGACGAGTACCCCAGTGTCGATCGTAATTTTGGGAAATATCAGAGCAATTCATGTCTACTCAAAACCCGACTACCCTAACTGTTGAAGAAGCACAGCAAATCCTCAAAGATTTCACTTGTCTGGATATGCAATCTCTAGCATCGCCGCTGGAAAAACAGGCCCTCCGTCAAGCGATTTTGCTGGTAGCAAGTTTGTCGGATTATCAAATGTTGGGAGTGTGCGCGTCTTCGACGCATGAGGGATTTTTAGCTTTAGAAGCTTATTTGAAAGCTTTGGGATATCAAGCTGTTTTAGATCCCAATGCTGTCTCGACCTTTGCTGGTTCGGTTTATATTAAGTTCAATACTTTGAAGGGTTCGTATTATGTTGACGGCTATCCCGGAACTTACCGGGGCGTTTTGATTTCGTGTCAATCTGCCTCAGAAGGTGGAGTTACTGGCACTTACGGTCATTTACCTCTCGATTTATTTATTGATTAATTGGGAATTGGGCATTGGGCATTGGGCATTGGGCATTGGAACCAAAAACTAACAAATAACAACTGTCAACAGTCAACTGTCACCAGTCAACTGTCAACAGTCAACTTACCCATTACCAATTAACCCTTACCAACGATCAATTCTGGCTCTTGTTCCGGTGCGATTCCTTCGGGTGGCAGTCCCAAAATATCGCTGTACAAGTTGATGTATTTCCGGGCCGAAATATCCCAGCTAAAATCTTCTCTCATGCCGCGCTGTTGCAGTTCTTTCCACTTATCTTTGTAGCGGAAACCTTCCCAAGTTCTGATCATGCAGGTGAACAAATCGAGGGGTTCGTAGCGATCGAAACAGTAACCTGTACCAGTATTGTCGATCGGGTTGTTGTGGGAAACCGTATCGACTAAACCGCCTGTGCGGCGAACCATTGGCACGCACCCGTAGCGGAGGGCGAGCATTTGGCTAATGCCGCAGGGCTCGAAACGGCTGGGCATCAGGAAGGTGTCGCAGCCTGCGTAAACGCGACGGGAGAGGGCTTCGTTGTAGAGTAATTGGGTGGACATCCGGCCGGGATAGCGGGCTGTCATTTGCCAAAGTTGGGTTTCGTAGTAGCGATCGCCCGTTCCGAGTACAATAAACTGAGCGTCGGTATAGGCCATGAAGCGATCGAGCATTTGAATTATCAAATCCAGCCCCTTCTGTTCTACCAGCCGCGTCACCATGCCCATTAAAAAGGCACCTTTATTCACTTCCAAACCGACTTCTTCTTGCAGGGCAATTTTGTTAGCGGGGCGCTTTTCAATAGTATCAACACTGAATTGTTGATGGATGTACTTGTCAGTTTCTGGGTTGTAAGATTCTGTATCTATTCCGTTCAAAATGCCCGAAACTTTGCCGCCGATGTAAGAAAGCAAACCTTCCAAACTTTCCCCGTAAGCTGGGGTTTTGATTTGCTCGGCGTAAGTCGGCGAAACTGTATTTACTCGATCGGCAAACTGTACTGCGGCAGCCATTGTATTGTGACCTTGCATATACCAAGGACACCAAGTCATCTGCTCCAAACGCCAGCGCCACGGCCCTTGATAAGCTAAATTGTGAATAGTAAAAACCGTGCTGATATCGGGGTCTTGGCTCATCCAAACAGGTATCATCCCCGTATGCCAGTCGTGACAGTGGATAATTTGGGGCTTCCAATGATTCCAGGCAAATTCAGCCGCAGCATTGGCAAAGAAAGTGAACCTCCAATCTTCATCTAAACCGCCGTAAACGCGACGCGGCAAGAAAGATGGATGTTGTAATAAGTATAAAGGTACATCGGTTCCCGGCAAAACAGTTTCAAACACCGAGAAGCTTTGGAACATGGCCGCCCCATCCCAAACAGGTTTTTTGGGAACATCCATTTTGTCGGGGATAAAACCGTAGTAGGGCATGAAGATGCGGACATCGTGTCCCATGCGCCGCAGAAATTTAGGCAAAGCGCCGACGACATCGCCCATACCGCCGACTTTGGCGAGGGGTGCTGCTTCGGCGGATACAAATAAAATGCGCATTATTTTTTTGTGTTCCTTGAGATTGTTAGTCTAGATTAAGTTTAAATGGCGAGCGGCACAATATTAACGCGCCTTTCAAAAACAACTATAAATCTGAGTTGCTGTAGCGATCGCAGTTTACTCAATAATGCGATCGCCCTTTTTCCATCCGCGTCGCTGTGCGGTGAAAAAAAGAGCGATCGCCCGTACTCCTCTCCCGCGAGAATTTTCACGATCTAATCAAATTTATCTGTCACTTTCTGAGGGACGGTAAACATCAAAAATTGTATGCAGTTTGCTCGCCTTTACGCATTAGTAAAACTGCACGCAAAGCCATCAGTATGTAATTAAGGAAATAGCGATCGCCTTTTCCATCCCCTCTCAGAAAAAGAGCGATCCTCTTCTGCAAGCTTCGCCAACGCTCGAATCAAATATTACCGACCAATCCCGGCTAATTCTGAGAATCGTCCTCAAAAGTCTCCTCAAATCCCGCTAGAAAATCATCCAAAGCTTCAGAGGCGATCGCCAAATTAATATTATCAGCATCTTCCCATCCCCACGTATTCACCCCAACGACTTGACCGGCCATATTAATCAGCGGCCCGCCGGAATTTCCCGGATTAATGGCCGCATCCGTTTGTAACACCTTTACCTCAGCAACACTATCATCTTCTTCGTCGCCTTCTTCATACTCGTCAGGTTCTCGAATAGCACTCACAATACCTTGAGTTACAGTTGAAGCAAACTGCCCCAAAGGATTGCCCACAGCAATTACTCTATCTCCCACTTTCACATCAAAAGACAACTCTAGGGGAGGATATTCTTGGGGAGATTCCACTTGTTCCCCTGTGTTCTGGTCGAAGGTAAAATCGCTAATTAAGAGCAATGCTAAATCTTCTTCAGCATTACCAGTAAACACCACCTCTGCCAATCTCAATTTTCCGTCGTGAGTTTCCACTAAAACCTGTTCGACTTCATCTTCTTCATAGAAGTAATCTTGATCCGCAATATCTTCTACAACGTGATAGTTAGTGACAATTATGTCCGGCGATACAAAGAAGCCGCTCCCTGAAGAAATCTCTTCTTCTGTATCCCAATCCATGACGTAAATTGAAACTACGGACGGCAAGACTTGCTCGACTACATCCGAAAAATTTCCTGCTTGAGTTTTGAACTCTTTCAATTGCTTCTGCAAAGCTTGTTGGTCTGCCTGCATTTTGCTGTAGAGTTGCTGAACCTTTTTCAATTCCAGCTTTAATTGAATTTCTCTAGCGCTCATATTTTGCCTTTACCTGAAATAAATTGCTGATTAATTTTGGATGTGTGATTGTAGATTTTGGATGGGTATGTTAATAATTCTAGGACTTACGAAAAAAAGCCGGTTTTTACCATAAATCTTGGGCCAATACAGCGAGACTTACATCAGAAACCGGGTTGATTAACACCCGTGCGGAGCGTCCTAAATTAGTCAGATATTTTTGAAATCTATCGCGCAAGTCCTATCTAAAATCCCCACCAAAAATCTACAATCAGACTGCTACTCTACCTGTGAAAGCCAAAGCGAACCGCCTGTTATTTTTTTTTACTAAAGGCGATAGATTGCGTCTCAAAGCCTTAACAAATAGATGCCGCTCGGATTTAGGAACCGCGTTGAACTTGAACAAATATTTCCTCCAAAATTGCACTAGCACCCTGTTGGCGCAGGCGGTGAGCGAGGTCAATTCCCAGCATTTCAGCAGTCTCGGCGGCACCGGAAACAGTATCTTTGACGAACCGCTTGCCGTCGAGACTCGATACCATTCCAGTTAAGGTTAATTGACCGTTTTCTATTTTGGTATTTACGCCGATCGGCACTTGACAGCCGCCTTCTAATTCCCGCAGAAATGCGCGTTCTGCATAACATCTTTGGGCGGTTTCCGAGTGTTCGAGAGCTTTAATCACTTCCATGATTTCTGTGTCTCCGGCGCGGCATTCGATGCCCAAAGCACCTTGTCCGACGGCATGAAGGGAAATTTCAGCAGGGATAATTTGGTGGATGCGATCGCCCATTCCCAATCTTTCGAGGCCGGCAACTGCTAAAATAATCGCGTCGTAACCGCCCTCATCTAATTTAGCGAGTCGAGTATTGAGATTGCCGCGAATATCTTTAAATTCAAAATGAGGGAAATGGTGCCGAAGTTGAGCCAGCCTGCGCAAAGAAGAAGTACCGATTACAGAACCTTCTGGGAGAGTGTCGAGTTGCTTGTCTTTGTGCTTGGAGTGAACTACCAGGGCGTCAGCGGGATTTTCCCGTTCGGTGACGCATCCTAAAATTAAACCTTCGGGCAAATTGGTAGGCAAATCTTTGAGGGAATGAACGGCAAAGTCCGTTTCATTGTTAATCATTCCCGTTTCTAATTCTTTGGTGAAAAGTCCTTTATCGCCAATTTTAGCGAGGGCGACATCAAGAATTATGTCCCCTTGGGTGGACATGGTGTGGACTTCAAAAGTGTGTTCCGGGAAGTGTTTCTGTAGCTGTTCTTGCACCCAGTGGGTTTGCACGAGAGCGAGTTGGCTTTTGCGGGAACCGATGCGAACGGTTCGGGAAGGGGCAGATGTGGTTGGGGACATAAGATCGATCGGAGGATAGCTTGAAATCAGCCAATATATTCACCTGATCTAGCGTACCGCAGGTGGGGACTTTAATTGCTGGTTGGGATAATTCGGGCGATAAAATAGAAATACCGGATTTTGACCGCCAGTTTGAAAAAAGGATGCAACGGTAGGCAAGCTCCAAACCTTTACATAATAAGCCATTGCCAATCTAAAATCTAAAATCGTATGATCGCCAGTAGCCGTAAGCCTTGATGATGTTTCCCATCCTGCATTGGGCGTCGCTGGCACGGGGGCGAGCGACATTCCGAAGCAAAGGCTGCCGGCGATGTACGATTTACCTAGCTTAGAGCCGGATGAACCTGGTTGACATGAGGAGTTAGCTTAGCTGCAGCGAGAAAGAATTAGCTCAAAGGTTGCGAGATTTGGAGAGAAAAATGTAGTGGCGAGGGGAAAAGGGCGATCGTATTTATTTGTAGCAGCTTCGTTGACCAAAGGGCGATCGACCTTTTAGCCCTCAGCTACGGCAATTAATAACTGAACTTCAATTCCTAAAGTCCGAGCACTGCCAGCCAAAGCTTCATCGCCAGTCACCAACAGCAACTGATTAGAACTTGCTACTGCTAAATGCAGTGCATCTAAGGTACGCAACGGTACTTCAAAACGGCTAATCCAATCGCGAGCTAAATTGTAATGAATAGGCTCTAACTGGATGCGAGTATAAAAATCATTGTCCAAGTCTGCCTGAAACTCTCTTGCTATTTGTCTTGCCCTTTCCTGAGAAATTTCTCTCATTCGCACTCTGCGAGACAGTGCGGAAAAAAATTCTACCTCAACTAGCTGGCTCAACCCTCGTTCAGTCTCAGTCCTCAGTAACTGCTGAGATGCTTCGCTGAGACGTTCTGGCCAGTAATTGGGAGCAATTACGCTAGTATCCAAGTAAATCAATAGCGTTCCTCCTGTCGCAGCCTAATGACTGTTGCACTCAGGGGTTCACCCTTTACTTGAATAGAGTCTCGGAATCTCTTGAGTTCAGCTAACCGCTGCTCCTTCGTGAGCGGCGGGACTACGCGAGCTACTACTTTACCTTCGTGTACGATCGTCACTTCTTCTCCTTTGGCCACCTTTTCCAAGATGGCTTGCAGACTCTGCTTGGCTTCTTCAACGCTAATCGCAGGCATCTCATTAGTTTTTTAGGTACTTTTTAAGTGTACAGCAACAGGATATTTAATGCGAAAAAGGTCGATTCCCTACTCTTCGGGAACCCCTGCGGGAAGATAGCTTCGCTGGCGCGTACCTTTTCCATTTCTCACCAAAATTTAACGTTGCCCTGCTTGAAGTGCAGAATTTGCTATCTGGACAACTTCTTGCTGCCGTGCGTTTCTCCTTGTGACTCGGTACAGCACCCCCAGCCTTTGCCACTCAACAAAAGCTGTACAGTAAGCACCGCAATTATTGAAATAAATCCCCCTGAATCCACCCGCCAATTCAACGCTTCTGTAAGTATCCTGCGGCAATTGGGAAGGAGGCGAAAACGGTTCATTTCTTTTAGCTTCGATTGTGCCGAAATAACAGGCTCCCGCGCGGCATCCTTTGCCTAAATACATTCCCACAATGTAACCGTGGGCCCCCGCTTGCACATCAAAATCAACTTGCTGAGTGTTAGATAAAGGAAGTATGCTCGGAAGAAAAACAGGCACTCGCGTTTTGCCTTTGATTTGCCTAAAAATGTTAATCGCAGGAAAAATACTGTTAGCTTGGTTTGCACCTGAGTTATCGGGGATTGGCGTCAACTTTTGCACAAAATCTCTCCACTGCACAACTCTATTCTTAGCAATGTTAAAAGTGGGAATAGAGTATTTTTCTAGCGCAAAAGAAGGACGACCATTTTTCAGGTTGAAGCTGCGGCGAATCACTGTAATTTCTGGTTTCCCTAACCCGTAAGCTTTGGCTATGGAACGGGCGAGGTTGCAGCTAATTTTGAAGCGTCCCATCTCAATATTGCCATTTTCCGCTTGATAAGACCAATTGTAACCCTCAGAAGCACGATCGCGATCGCACAGAAAATGAGAAATCTCAAACATCTTGGCAATATGAACATCGTATAACCGCAACTTGCGGCTGCCGGCAGATTTTGCAGTGTTGCGATCGGGTACAATAAATTGTATCGGTTGCCAGCTATCTTCAGGGGAATAATTAAACCAGCGGATTTCTGTAATCGGGAGTTCAGTCCTTGCTAACGCTGAGTTTGGTGTCAAAGGTGCGATGGTAAAAGCAGTCACCACACAAGCAAAAATCGCCGCAAATAGCCATCTTCCCCTCATTCTGATTTCCCCCGAAGTAGGTAAGCGCAAAAAAATATAGCATCTTGTAAGGGGCGAGTGCGAGCTAAGATATATCATACAATAACGGTAAGCTGCGCGCTTACGCACCCTACATATAGAAGTTGTGCCTTCCAGACTGCCAAACTTAACGCTTCCCAGCTTGAATAGCAGAATTTCCTATTAAAATTAAATCAGATTCTCGTCCGTTTTTAATGGCTACAGTATACATAAAACCCTGAGTTTTCCACTCAAGAGTTGCTGTGCAGTAAGCGCCGCAACCGTTATGAAAAACTCCTTTCACTCCGCCCGCAAGCTTGACATTTTTTAAGGTCTTAGTTACCCCTTCTAGTTTTGTAGTAAACTCCCCGCCTTTTTGACCTTGAATTGACCCAAAACTGCAAACTGTCGTACCGCCGCAATCTGGTTTATACTCGATTGAAATACTATAGCTGTTTGCTTGTGCTGTAGTTGGATAGTACATTTTTTGCGAAACCGGAATCCTGCTGGGAATAAAAATAGGCACTTGCGTTTTGCCTTTTAACTTTCGCAAAATTTCATTTACCGGAAACGCAGTGCCTCCTTGAGCAATTTGTGTTGTTCCCGATTGTCGCTGCGACAATTGCGATGCTCCAAAAACAACCGAGGGAGGTACTAAAGCAGTCAATATACAAGCCGAAGTCGCCAAAGTTAATAATTTCTTTTTCACGGTCTTTTCCCTCAATATTCAAAGAGTGTAGTTGGGCGGTGAACCGCATTCACCTATGTACAACCATAATTCAAAATACAAAATTAACACTCGCTTTTCCGGGAAAAATGTTTTTTGGCTATCTTGACAAGGTTGCCAAAATATGAAGTCATCTATAAGATAGAGAAGGCGAGCAATTTAGGAGTCGATCGTGGAACTGCAAGAGTATTTGCGCCAGCACGGATTGGAAACTTTGTCCGAAACTTATCATATCAAAGTTACCCGCCACCGCCAATATCCCGATTTAGTCTGTCTGAAATACTCGCAGATAGAATCTCCCCTAGGCGAAAAGATAGTCCAGCAGTGCCGAGGCATTATTTTAGATTCATCTCAAGATTGGCAGATAGTTTCTTATCCCTACGACAAATTTTTTAATTACGGAGAAATTCACGCTGCTGCAATTAATTGGAGTCATGCCAAAGTTTATGAAAAACTAGACGGTTCTCTGACTGTACTGTATTTTTACAAGGGAGAATGGAGGGTACAATCTAGCGGCACTCCAGACGCCGCCGGCGAAGTTAATGGTTTTGGGTTCAGCTTTGCCGAACTTTTTTGGAAAGTCTGGCAAGAATTGGGATATCAATTGCCAGAAGAAACAGACCAGTGTTTTATCTTTGAGTTGATGACGCCTTACAATAGAATAGTTGTCCAGCCAAAAAACAATCAAATCGTGCTGCACGGGGTTCGTAACACTCAAACGCTGCTAGAAACAGACCCGAGTATTTGGGCAAATAAATACGGATGGGAATTGGTCGCATCCTATCCTTTAACTAGCTGGAAAGAAGTTATTGAAGCGGCTCAACATTTAGATCCGATGAATTCGGAAGGGTATATTATCTGCGACGCTAACTTCAACCGAGTTAAAGTTAAGTCTCCGCAATATGTCGCGATTTCCCATCTGCGCGAAGGGTTTTCGACCCGCCGACTGATAGAAATTGTTTTAACTAATGAAGGAGAAGAGTTTTTAGCTTATTTTCCTGAGTGGAGTGAGTTGTATCAACAAGTTAAGGACAAATATCAATCTTTGGTTGAAGAAATCGAGGAAGCTTACCGACAGCACGAACATATCGAAGTTCAGAAAGATTTTGCATTAGCTGTGAAACATTTGCCGTATTCCGGGATTTTGTTTTCTTTGCGGGCCCGAAGAGTTGCGGGAGTGAAAGAAGCTCTCCGTGATGTTACTATCCATAAAATAGAGGATCTATTGGGTTTAGATTACATCCATCTAGGTTTGTGAGGTTCGCAGAGAATCGGCGGTTGAAACCGCTCCTACAAAAACAAAGTCCGCCTACGCGGACTAAAGAATTAAGTTACAAATTAGCAATTACAAATTATCCATTACCATTACCAATTGCGATGAAAAGAGTTATTGTACTTGTTGGTTTACCTGCTTCGGGAAAATCTCAATTTGCTAGGGAATTGCTGCTGTCGGAACCTGCAAAGTGGGTGCGTAGCAATAAAGATTTGCTCAGAGAAATGGCTCACGCTTCTCATTGGTCGCCTGCAAATGAAAAGTTTATTGTGCAGTTGAGAGATACGATTATTTTGATGGCTTTGGAAAGCGGCAAGCACGTCATTGTTGATGATACTAATTTTGGGCCTCACATCGAGCATATCAAGGAGTTGGTTAAAGGTAAAGCTGTTGTGGAAGTTAATGATTCTTTTCTCCAAGTTCCGGTAGAGGAATGTATTAAACGAGACTTGAAAAGGCTTAATTCGGTGGGCAAACATGTGATCATGAAGATGTACAATAAGTACGTTCGTGTTCCCGTTGTGCCGCCGGAATATAACCCGGATTTGCCGGATGCAATTATTGTCGATATGGACGGTACGCTGGCACTTCTCAATGGCAGAAATCCTTTTGATGCTTCGACGTGCGATCGCGATTTGCCCAATCAGCCCGTCTTAGATACCGTTCGCAAGTGGCAGTCTAGCGCCCATATTATTGTAGTGTCGGGTCGCACAGATGACTGTCAGCCTCAAACTGAAAAATGGTTGCAGCAGTATGAGGTTAATTATGCCGCTCTTTATATGCGGAAAACCGGAGATATGAGGAAGGATGCGATTATTAAAGAGGAGTTCTATCGGCGACATATTGAAGGGAAATATAATGTTAAGTTTGTGTTGGACGATCGCCAGCAAGTTGTTGATATGTGGAGAGGCTTGGGATTGACGGTATTCCAAGTAGATGAAGGGGATTTTTGACCTATGGTTTTTATGACAATTGTCCCATGCCTAATGCTAAAATCAAAGTAACATTGACAAAAATTTTGTTATGATAGCCATTCCCGAAGCGCCCCAAAAAATGACCGTTGAGGAATATCTCGAATGGGAAGCTCAACAAGAGATTCGCTACGAATATGTCAACGGCGAAGTTTTTGCCAGGATGGGCAGTACAATTCCCCATAACGATATTGCACTTAACTTTTACAGGAACTTACGCCCACATCTGCGTTCCAGAGGATGTCGGATGAACGTGTCCGATGTGAAATTGCAAGTCAGTTCTCAAAGCCGTTACTACTACCCCGATGTGATAGTCAGTTGCGACCCTGAAGACCTCAATTCCCGCACATTCATTCAGAATCCTAAAATAATTGTCGAAGTTCTTTCACCCAGTACAAGTGCTAAAGATCGGGATGAAAAATTCACTTGTTACCTGAAAATTCCGACTTTGCAAGAGTATATCTTGATTGATTCACAAAAGATTTTTGTTGAGCGTTACTGTCGGGGCGAGGGCAGAATGTGGCTTTACTATTCTTACACTGCTGGGGAGATTATCACTTTATCAAGTATTGGGTTTGATTTGCCGATCGCACTTTTGTATGAAGGTGTTGGATTTGAAACAGAAACAGAAACAGAAGGATAAAAACACACCTAATTTTGCCGCTTTTTTATGAACAGGCAAGATGCCTGTTCCACAGAGAGTGAATTTAATTTTGTGGTGGGCTTCGACGCCGCCTATAAAAGCCGATAATGAACAGGCAAGATGCCTGTTCCACAATTATTTACTTATCGCGTCCAAGCCAGCCAGCGATTAAACAAATTTTTCACAAACGGCGTCAAACGAGTGCGATTGTAAGCATCTCCAGCTTTCCGAATTGCATCAGCTTGTGTCGGATACGGGTGAATTGTGCTCGCAATTTTTCCTAAACCAATATTGTTAACCATTGCTAAAGTAATTTCGCTAATCATATCCCCAGCGTGTCGCGCTACAATAGTTGCACCTAATATTTTATCGCTGCCTTTCTTGACGTGAATTTTTACAAATCCTTCCTCTTCGCCGTCAATAATTGCCCGATCGACTTGACTGAAAGGAATTAAAAATGTATCGATATCAATGCCTTTTTCCTTAGCCTCGTGTTCCCCAATTCCGACGCGCGCAATTTCCGGGTTTGTGTAAGTACACCAAGGTATCGTCAAAGCGCTGAGCTTTTTGCGCCCGAAAAAGAGAGTGTTTTGAATCACCATTCTCGCGGCAAAATCAGCAGCGTGAGTAAATTTATGTTTCATGCAAATATCGCCGGCGGCATAAATGCGGGGATTAGTAGTTTGCAAATTGTCGTTGACAAATACGCCTTTTTGTGTATCGTATTCAACGCCGATCGCCTCCAGATTCAATCCTTCCACGTTGGGCGATCGCCCTGTACTCACAATAATTTCATCTACTGTTACCGATGCTTCCTTACCTTGAGATTTATAATAAATTACTTTGCCTGCATTTGTTTTCTCAACGCGCTCTATTGTGGATTCTAGTATTAGTTGAATTTCTTCGCGTACAAAAGCCTGCTGCACGATTTTAGCAGCAGCCGCATCTTCTTTGTCTAAAATCTGAGCATTTTTGTGCAGCAATACGACTTCCGAACCCAGCCGCCGAAAGGCTTGAGCCAATTCGCAGCCGATCGGCCCTGCGCCAATTACGGCCAAACGCTGCGGCCTTTCCGTGAGGTTAAACACAGTTTCATTTGTCAGATATCCA
The DNA here is from genome assembly GCF_036702515.1 of Microcoleus sp. BROC3. Classification (NCBI taxonomy): domain Bacteria; kingdom Bacillati; phylum Cyanobacteriota; class Cyanophyceae; order Oscillatoriales; family Microcoleaceae; genus Microcoleus; species Microcoleus sp. BROC3. The sequence continues at coordinate 32,734 of NZ_JAUBTQ010000031.1, read as the reverse complement.
GCTTCTTGTAAGCCGGGAATTTGTGGTTGTAGCGCCCTTGCACCTGTGGCAATTACTGCTTTTTTAAAGCGAAGAGTTTGACCCCCAACTTCTACTGTATTATTGCTAGTAAAACGACCGGAACCTAAAAAAACATCAACTCCTAATTTGTACTGGTAGCGTTCAACAGAATCCACATCGCTGATTCCCGCCCTGATGCGGCGCAGCCGTTCCATCACAGCGGCAAAATCCACTTCTACACTGTCAGAAACATTAACACCAAATTTACTTGCTTCCCAGATATCGCCGACAGTGCGAGACGATCGAATTAAAGCTTTTGACGGCACGCAACCGACATTCAAACAGTCGCCGCCCATCAAATGTTTTTCAATCAAAGCAACTTTCGCGCCCAAACCTGCGGCACCGGCAGCCACAATTAATCCAGCGGGCCCCGCGCCAATTACTACTAAATTATAAGAACTAGCCGGCTGGGGATTTACCCAATCGGGCGGATGCAAATAGGAGACTAATTTCTGGTTGTGTTCGTCCATCGGGGGGACAGTTACGCGATCGACTTTTGACTGCGACATTGGCAAATTATCCTAATTAAATACTTTCTTTCAAAACTTTGCTGGCTATGCGAGTGATAAAGACAGTAACAGCGACAGTAGCAAGAAAACTGATAACATTAATCAACCATTTTACTGCGGAATCTTGAGGACTTGTATACACAGTTTCCGTGCCTATCGCAGCAACCTTTCCCACCAAAGAACCCGAGTAAACGTACATAATTGTACCCGGTATCATGCCAAAGGAACCTAGCACGTAATCTTTCAAAGAAACTTGAGTAATTCCCAGAGCGTAATTCAATAAATTGAAAGGAAATAAAGGACAAAGACGAGTCAAAAAAACAATTTTTAATCCTTGTTGGGAAACTGCGCGATCGAGAGCTTTAAACTTGGGGTGAGATTCCATATATTTTACCACGCGATCGCGGCATAAATAGCGCCCGATCGCAAAAGCAAATACAGCACCTAAAATGGACGCCGCAAATACGTAAACTGAACCCCACCACAAACCAAAAATCGCCCCCCCTCCCAGCGTCAGTAACGAACCCGGTACAAACAGCACAGTAGCCAAGTTGTAAGTAGCTATAAAAGCCACTGGCCCCCACCAGCCTAAATCCTCGATCTGCATTAACAGACTTCTCAAAACATCTTGAACGTAGGCATATCTAGTTGCTACAATTAAGAGAGCGAGCAAAAGGGCGATCGAAAAAAACAACATGATGCGTTTAAGTTTTACCCTAGCATAATCTTGAATTCGTTCTTTTGCCATGATTCACCCGCAAATATTTATCAGCATTATACTCCGAACTTAAATTATTACTGTAAACTACCCTAAAAGCGATCGTCATGACACAAAAAGCCCAACTTCCAATCCCCGAATTTTTCGACCCCAAAAAATTAGGCGAAGTCTGGCGAGTCCCCTACCGAGAACGCGCCCCCCAAGCGAAAGATTGGGCAAAGCAGCACAGCATCCAGCCCGCCGCCAGCGACAAAAATCAGACTTGTTTGCTGATAATCGACGCCCAAAATACCTTTTGCTTGCCAGAATTTGAACTATTTGTGGGCGGGCGTTCCGGTAGCGGTGCAGTAGACGATAACCTGCGGTTGTGCGAATTCATCTACCGCAATTTAAACGCAATTACAACCATTGCGCCGACAATGGATACCCACACCGCCATGCAAATTTTTCATCCTATTTTTTGGATCGACGAAGCAGGCGAACACCCCATACCAGCCGCAACTTCTATTACACTCGAAGATGTCCAAAAAGGCATTTGGAAAGTCAATCCAGCCATCGCCCACAGCATCAGCGCGGACAATTTTTCAGCACTGGAAAAACAGGCTTGCCACTACGTCAAAAAACTCAGCGCCGATGGGAAATATCCCCTGACAATTTGGCCCTATCACTCGATGCTGGGCGGCATCGGACACGCCCTGGTTTCGGCCGTTGAAGAAGCAATATTTTTTCATACAATAGCCCGCAACAGTCAAGCACTTTTTGAAATCAAAGGCGGGAATCCGCTAACAGAAAACTATTCGGTTTTGCGCCCAGAAGTTTTAGATGGGTTCGACGGCAATCCGATTGCTGAAAAGAATGCTAAGTTTATTGATAAATTACTCGATTTTGATGCAGTAATTATTGCCGGACAAGCCAAAAGTCACTGCGTTGCTTGGACAATTGATGATTTGTTAACGGAAATTTTGGCGCGAGAGCCGAATTTGGCAAAGAAGGTTTATTTGCTGGAAGATTGCACTTCGCCTGTGGTTGTTCCGGGTGTTGTTGATTTTACGGAACAAGCAGATGCAGCTTATCAAAAATTTGCGGCGGCGGGAATGAATGTTGTTAAATCTACTCAGTTAATCCTGGGCGATTAAAGACAATCGTTTTCTGTTGGGGTTTTCAGTACCAAAAAAGTATACATTATTAACCATAGGCGGTAATTTTTGTTCGCTTGGCAGTCTGCTGCGCATTTACATTCCTGGACGCACGCTTCCCAAAAAAAACCTGTTTCTCGTTGTCACATTCGAGCGTATATGACCAAATTACGTGCAGAGACCGGGTTTTTGCCTCCAGGACTGATTTAACTGATTACTTATGATATCCTATCGGGTAAATCACTTACGATAGAACCGTAGTTAAGGAGTTTCCCGATGGCTGAAAGCGAATTTTATAGTGTTGTTCTTTTTCGGGATGTGAGTGTGCGAGCAATTTCAAAACTATCGGTGGCCATCGCCACGACTCTTCTGAGCACATCTTTAACTGCAACCAAAGCCGGCGCAGTTCCCGTCACCTACGATTTCACCGTCACTGTTACCCAAGGCAGGTTAGCCGGCAATTCATTCAAGGGTTCTTTCAGCTACGATGATGCGAAATTGAAGGGAACTGGAGTGGAAGAATTGGGAATTGCCGAGGGATTAACAACCTGCATTAATTACCTGGGACGCACTTACCGCGAAACCGATGATACCAGTTACCCTACCTTTCCAAAACTCAGATTTGAGGATGGCAAAATCGCGCAGCTAAACTTCTGGATTCAGCCGAATCAGCGAGTTAATTGGTGGAATTCAAATGGATGGGAAGTCAAACTTTCTGAGCCTAAAATGAGCGATTCAAATGTTCCAAATTGTCAAAAACGGTGAGGCGTGGCAAAGCTGCGATATACCGTAAAAATATAGAATGAAAATGTAGGCAATCGGTCGTCCTAATCATGAAGAAATCAGTCAGGTAATCTGCGCTGATTTTCAAGCCCTCTCGGACTTTCTGGCAGAGAAACCGTTTGTTATCGGAAGCAACGCACCACATTAGATGCAACTGCCTACGGTTACATTGGTAATTTCATGCCTTCACGCTAGGAAGGTGCGATCGTCGATCATCTGCTGGGGCGATCGAATATTTGCGATCATTATGAACGAATGACTCAAAGATTGTTAAAAAAAAACTGCACAATTCCTCTTCCCTCTGCATCAAGACTGCCTCTGCATTTGACGATTTTTAATAACTATTTCCCATCCAATCGGGGGACTCCTTCCAAAAAAATACCGCTCAACATTAACTCAGTCATCCGGTCTAACTTGCCGCTGACTTTTAATTTTTTACCTGTTTGAAACCGCTCGATATCTGCTTTCAAATCGCCGCTATTATATCCTAATTTCCTCAAATAGTCAATAGCTTGTTTGTCACTTAACAAGATATCGGCCGAACGAAAAATCGGCACGTATTCCTCTCGCCAAATCTGGGCAAAAGTTGCCCTATCTAAATAGAAAATCCTGCCCCGCGCCGGGTCTCCAATGGCAGCTACACTGTCATTCATTCCCAGCAAAGCCACCGCGTGCGGTAGCTTCCGAGGGCCGTCAAACAGCCAAACTGCTAGCACTCCGGGGCGATTAATTTGCTGAATTTGCTCCCAAGTCGGCGTTAGTTCGATCGCATTGACACCTAAAGCTCTTGCTGCCACAATTATTTGTGGCATCGAAGTTCCCAAGCGACTCGTACCGGCAAAACGCGCTACACTCGATTCCGTCGCATCGATTCCCCAACGCCTTAAGACTGTTGCTAGGGCCGCCGGCGCGCAACTGCTGCTAGATGTTTGCCGAAACACACCGTTTGGCTGCAAATTATCGATTAAATCAGTGTAAATTGGTGCCAGAAAATACGCTTCAGCGCTGGTAAATCCTGCCAATCCCAGCAAGCCAATTAAAATTACTGCGATTACTTGCGATCGCGCTGTCAGCCAACTTATACTAAACCCAATACCGCAGACTCCCATCAACATCGCCCTCAGCAAAGTCCAAGTAACTTGCATCCCGTGAAAGCGCCACTCGATCGGCAAAGCTGGCATTTGAGGCAGATTTAGAGCCAGTAGCAGTAAGGCAATATAAAAACCCAAAAACAGCAGGGCGATCGAATTTCTGCCCTTAAACAAATCATTAGCCGTCACTCCCGATCGAACTAACACCCGTCCGAAGCGTATTCCCCAGACCAACAGCACCGAACCCAGCACCAGCGTCACAAGTATTTCCATAAGTTCAGAATATGGTCGCTTAACTAGGTTGTAACATTTATGCGATCGACCTCAGTCAACTGCTGCGAGATTTCATAATGCGATCGGTATTTTCATTCAACCATAAACCGTCACTTTAAATAGTAGGGTGCGTCAGCGTGAGTTATCTTCTCAAAAATCGATAATCTCCGCACTGACGCACCTTACACAAACCTTAAATCGTAAGGTTCCTCAGCATGAATCTTCACAACAATCAAGAATCTCTCCACTCACTGATGCACCCTACAAATTAGAGCGTGCATCCAACAAACTCCCCCCATCTCAGCTATAATCAAAACCATCCTCTCCACATCCTCACATACCCATTATGAGGCACTGGCCCCCTGGACAACAACTCCACGACGGCAAATACCTAATCGAAGAAATCCTCGGCGGTGGCGGATTCGGTGTCACCTACCGCGCTCAAAACCGCAAAGAATGTAAAGTAGTCGCCATCAAAACCCTAAATGCCAACGTTCAAGGTAAGCCAAACTTTCGCGAATTCCAAACCAAATTTGTCAACGAAGCTTTATCTTTAGCCAAGTGCAGCCATCCCCACGTTGTCCAAGTTTACGAAGTATTTCCCGAAATGGCAGGAAATATAGAATTGTGGTGCATGGTGATGGAATTAATCGACGGAACTGACTTAGCAGAATATCTCGAAGATAACGGCATTTTGTCGGAAGAAAAAGCTTTGCCAATTATTCAACAAGTGGGAAGTGCTCTGAGTTTTGTTCACAAGCAAGGATTTACTCATCTCGATGTGAAACCCCAAAATATTATGCTAAGAACCCCCCCCAGCCCCCCCTTGGTAAGGGGGGGAGTAAGAGAAAATCCCCCCTTCTCTTCTTCCCCCCTTAATAAGGGGGGCCAGGGGGGTGCAGTTTTGATTGATTTTGGCTTAGCGCGACAGGTGACGGCACCGGGCAAATTGAGGACAAATAGCAATTCCGGGACTGAGTGTTACGCACCCATCGAATTATTAGAAAAACGCGCTGAACTTGGTGCTTATACTGATGTTTATTCCCTAGCAGCAACGCTTTATGTCATGTTGACTGGTGAGTTGCCGTTTCCGTCGCAATTCAGAAAGCAAAATATTCCTTTAACTCCGCCGAAGCAACACAATTCTAAGATTAGCGACAGGGTGAATGCGGCGATTGTGAAAGGGATGGAATTGGAACCGGAAAATCGCCCGCAGTCGGTGCAGAAATGGTTGGATTTGCTGATACCGAAACCAGTGCCTGCTGAGACTACGCGAGTGATTTCAGCCGTGGGGATGGATTATACAAATTTGCAGAATTTATTGGCGGCTAAAAAGTGGCGAGAAGCCGATGAGGAAACGGCGAGAGTTATGTTGAAGGTGGCGGGTAGAGAGAAAGAAGGAGGGCTGAATACAGAAAGTATTGATAATTTTCCCTGCGAGGACTTGCGTACCATTGACCAACTTTGGGTAAAATACAGCAATGGGCGCTTCGGCTTTAGCGTGCAGAAGCGCATTTATAAAAGTCTGGGGGGAACTAGGGAGTATGATAGTGAGGTTTGGGAAAAGTTTGGCGATCGGGTAGGTTGGAGAAAAAAGAACGAATGGCTGTACTACAATGAGCTCACTTTTTCAGAGAAAGCACCAGAAGCTCACCTCCCCGTGGTTTGGGTTTGGGGGTGGACGTGGGGAGGGGGGGAGTGTATTCTTCTCTCGCGTCGAGACTTGTAGACTGTAATATCTAAGCGTTTAAGATTTTTATTAAGACTTGCGAACCCAACTTTTTCCACGAATCCACTTCTAAGCTAATGCCTAAAACCCCGAGTTACCATGACTCTAAGATAAACTTTATTATTAACTGTAGGGGCGAAGCATTCGGCAAAAAATATGAGCTTCAAAACCGACAATATATTGCCAGAATGCTTCGCCCAGCCCTCCGCGCCAGATACAATTCCGATGTTTTAGAATTTGATTTATCTGATTTCCCACCGCACATATTGGTAAACCCGCGCTGATTAGTGATAACCCTGAAGATTCGAGTTTACTCGCGTGAATTGGGCGAAGCATATGGATGGTTTCGGCAGTTAAAAAACCAAACAACCTCCGAAAAAATAAAAAAAACGCTCTTACTCCCCCCCTTACCAAGGGGGGGCCGGGGGGGGAATAAATCTAAACAACCAACGAACAAACTAAAAAAACGCTCTTACTCCCCCCCTTACCAAGGGGGGGCTGGGGGGGGTTAAAATCCTATATAACAATGACAAAACTCTACAACAGAACCTCAGAAAAATTCAAGCGACAGAAGCTTCGCACAGAAATGACAGAAGCTGAAAAGCTGCTATGGAAACAAATAAGAAACAGACAGCTTGAAAACTGTAAATTTCGCAGACAATATAGCGTAGCAGCATTTGTGCTAGATTTCTACTCGCCGGAAATCAAGTTAGCACTAGAAGTTGATGGTGACAGCCATTTTGTGGATGGCGCTGTAGAATATGATGCAGAAAGGCAAGAGTTTATTGAAGCGGCAAGGATTAATTTTTTGAGGTTTACTAATGAGGATGTTTATCATAATTTGGAGGGGGTTTTAGAGGTTATTGTAGAGGGGATTCAATCGTTGAGAGCATCGGGTGTTTTACCCCCCCCAGCCCCCCCTTGCTAAGGGGGGGAGTAAGAGTTAGCCCCTTGCTAAGGGGGGGGAGTAAGAGTTAGCCCTTTGTTAAGGGGGGGGGGAGTAAGAGTTTCGATAGTCCAAAATCCCAAATACGAAATCGATATGAGCTCAAAAGTTACCCTCACCATCACTTCCGGGAATCTCAAAGGCCGAGAATTTACCTTTGACACCCGCACAACTTGCATTATTGGCCGCGCCAAAGATTGCTATCCCAAAATTCCCGACGACGAAAAACACCGCACGATTTCCCGCTATCACTGCTTGCTGGATATCAATCCTCCCGATATCCGGGTGCGCGATTTCGGTAGCAAAAATGGCACTTTTGTTAATGGCAAAAAAATCGGTCAACGAGAAGCTCATCAAACTCCCGAAGAAGCTGCTCAAATTCAATTCCCAGAATACGACTTGCAAAAGGGAGATGAATTTACACTCAGCGATACTTCTTTTCGAGTTGGCGTTGCCCTTGACCCGGAAATTGTCAAAACTCTCCAACACCAAACACCCCCTGTCATTCCCTCAAATCAAGCAAATCTGTGGGAAATGCTGCAAGCTTTTCTGTTGAAAGCAGTGGCGAATGAAAGCCATATCGGAGTTCTCGGCGATTACGTTTTGCTCAAAGAGTTGGGTAGGGGCGGTTTTAGTTTAGTTTATTTGGCGCGACACAAGCGGACTAACGAACAAGTTGCGCTGAAAGTGATGCTGCCAAAAGTAGCGGCACATCAGCGGGCTGTTAATTGGTTTTTGCGGGAAGTTGAAAATATGAAAGTTTTAAAACATCCCAATGTGGTAGGATTAAAAGAGTTTGGTTATGCTGATGAAACTTTCTTTTTCACGATGGAATACTGCGACGGTGGCAGTGTTGTGGATTTGATGGAAAAACGCGGTTTCAGCACTTTGCCGATTGGTGAGGCTGTGGCTATTATTTTGCAAGTTTTAGAGGGTTTAACTTATACGCACAATGCAGAAATTCCCAATGTCAGATTGGCTGATGGTAGTTTTGCAAAAGGACGGGGTTTGATTCACCGAGATTTGAAACCGGGGAATATTTTTCTGGCGAATGTGGGTGGGAAACAAGTTGCCAAAATAGGGGATTATGGGTTAGCAAAGGCTTTTGACCAAGCGGGTTTAAGCGGCCAAACGATGACTGGTAATGTTGTGGGCACGCCGTATTTTATGCCGCGACAGCAGGTAGTAAATTATAAGTACACGCAACCGGATGTTGATGTTTGGGCGGCGGCTGCTTGTTTGTATGTGATGATAACGGGATATTCCCCGCGAAATTTGGAGGATCAAGACCCGTTTTTGGCGGTTTTACAAAATGATGCGGTTCCTGTGCGCGATCGCACTTCAGCCATTCCTCAACCGCTAGCCACAGTTATCGATCGCGCTTTAATTGACAATCCTGAAATTTATTATAAAAGTGCAGCGGAATTTAAACAAGCCCTATTCAATAGCATATCGTAATGTATGGTTCGACTACCCATAGGTTTTCAGAAACCCGGTGTCTTCAAGAAACCGGGTTTCTTGGTATTCTCAATCTGCCATCACAGACAACACATACTCTCCTTGATTTACTGACTGATTTGTCGAAACATCAAAAATGAAGCCATCCGACTCAGCACCAACATAAACCAAACTGGGAAATTCCCCATTCTTATTAAAACTGAGAATTTGATAAAGCCGATCGCCCTTTTTGACATAACTCCCCAATTGCACTCGATTTTGAATCATCCCTCCCGCCGGCGCGTAGTATTTGATCGCGGAATTCTTGGGGGTAAAAATAACTTGATGATTCGCAGTTTCCGGGAGGGGAAATCCATCTATTTTCAATAAACCCTTACTTGCTAAGTAATTTTTGATTCCCCGCAAGCCATTCGCGACCGACTGGGGATTCATTTCCATCCCCGAACCTAATTCTAAAGTCCAAGCTTCCACGTCAAATTGGATCGCACTTCCCAACTGGGCCAAACTCTTCTCCAAAGCCAGCCAAGGCTTGAGAAACGCCTCGTCAAAAGCATCGCCGTCGTACTCGTTCATCAAGATTGCACGATCGAGCAAAAAAGGTTTCGCACTCTCCTCGCGGGAATTAAAACAGTAAAGGTAATCTAAACTTTGATTCGTAGAACTGTGCAAGTCCAGCACATAGTCAGCATCCAAACACAAAGATTGTAGCTGATATCGGTAAAGTTCGCTGTAGGGGCCGCAACTAGGAGCGTTAAGTTTTGCTAACTCTTTAGCAAAACTCAAAGCAATCGCTTTTCTGTAATTAACTTTGACAGTATCGGCATCGAGATGGATGTGAGACTTAGCAAAACCTAGAATATCTTCCCCTTGTTTTTCAAAATCCCAGAAAATCCGGTTCCAATTTACTCCATCATAAAGATTGTAGCGACCAGGAGAAAAATGGTGCGATCGCTGGCTGACACCCACAGGATTGCAAACCGGAACTAGCCAAATTTCCCCGATTAACTGACTGCTGTCCAAAGACCTTAAAAACTCAATTAATTGGTAAATCACAGCATTACCGCTAATCTCAGCGCCGTGGAGGTTAGATTGGAGATAAGCTTTTTTGCCGGGAATCGCACCTTGGAACTGATAGACTTGCAGTGAAAGCCGATCGCCAGAAGCAAGCTGCACCACAGGAATAGTCGAAATAACTGGAATCATAGAGAAGGAAACGGGGAATTGGGAATTGGGAATTGGGAATTGGGCATGGGGGATGGGGCATGAGCCAAACAGGTAACTGGTAATTGGTAATTGTTACTAATGACTAATGACTAATGACAACTGCCAACAGACTTATTCCTTCCTAGCCGATTTGGTGGCGAAGGTTTAAAATCAATACAGTCCTCTGCTGACTTGCTTTCAGCAAGATTTAAGCATACTTATCCTGCAACCTTATAATAATCCTTGTGCCAGACACTGCCCAGAACCGCCCAGAGCTGGATCTGAAGACCATATTTCCATTCGAGCTAGATAACTTTCAGAGAGAGGCGATCGCCGCCCTCGATGCAGGTAAATCGGTTGTCGTGTGTGCTCCCACAGGCTCTGGGAAAACGTTAATCGGGGAATACGCCATCCATCAAGCACTCTCCAGGGGGCGGCGCGTCTTCTATACCACTCCCCTCAAAGCACTTTCTAACCAAAAGCTGCGCGACTTCCGCAGTCAATTTGGAGACGACAACGTAGGTTTGCTGACGGGCGACATCTCCGTCAATCGAGATGCGCCGATTTTGGTGATGACTACCGAAATATTTCGGAATATGCTCTACGGTACGCCGATCGGAGAAGTCGGTACTTCCCTCACCGGAGTCGAAACCGTGGTGCTCGACGAGTGTCACTACATGAACGATCGCCAGCGCGGTACCGTCTGGGAAGAATCCATCATCTACTGTTCGAGCGAAATTCAACTTCTCGCCCTCTCAGCAACCGTTGCCAATAGCGAGCAACTCACAGACTGGATTAACAAAGTCCACGGGCCCACAGAACTCGTCTACTCAGACTTTCGGCCAGTGCCGCTGCAATTCCACTTCGCCAACCAAAAAGGGATATTTCCCCTGCTAGACGAGACCGGCAAAAGAGCGAATGTCCGGTTAGTCCCCAAAAAGAAGCAGCAAAAAGTAGAAAGAGGCAGCATCCCCACTCCGAGTTTGACCGATGTTTTGGCGCGGTTGGACGATCGAGATATGCTACCAGCAATTTACTTCATCTTCAGCCGTCGCGGGTGCGACCAAGCAGTCGCAGAAGTCGGCAATTTCTCCCTGGTTAACGAAGCCGAAACAGCCGAACTCAAACGCATCATTGACGATTTTTTACAGCGAAACCCAGAAGCAGAACGCTTCGGTCAAAAAGAAGCTCTTTTAAAAGGCATCGCCGCCCACCACGCAGGCATTTTGCCCGCTTGGAAAGGTTTAGTAGAAGAACTCTTTGGCAGAGGTTTGATTAAAGTCGTATTTGCCACCGAAACCTTAGCAGCCGGGATTAATATGCCCGCCCGCACCACAGTCATTTCCACCCTGTCCAAGCGCACCGACAAGGGACACCGACTGCTAAACGCTTCAGAATTCCTGCAAATGGCCGGTCGGGCTGGTCGGCGGGGCATGGACAAGCTGGGGCACGTCGTCGCAGTTCAGACGCGCTTTGAAGGCGCAAAAGAAGCCTCTTATTTGGCAACAGCCAAAGCCGACCCCCTCGCCAGTCAGTTTACGCCCAGCTACGGCATGGTGCTGAATTTGCTGCAAACTCACACTCTCGACGAAGCTCAAGAGTTGGTAGAGCGGAGTTTTGGTCAATACCTGTCTACCTTGTACTTGCAGCCGCAGCAAGAAGAATTAGACCGATTGCAAACAGAATTGGCGGTGCTCGAACAGTCCCTGGCGGCTGGAGGCAATGTCTCCACCCTGGAAAAAGAGCTCGCCCATTACGAAAAATTGCAGGCAAGACTCAAAGAAGACAAACGTTTGCTCAAAATTCTCTTGCAGCAAGCTGAAGAAGCCAGATTTAAGGAGATGTCCGTAGCTGTGGCTTTTGCAGTGCTCGGCACGGTTATGAGTCTCAAAGGCAAGCACGTTCCGACAGCCAAACGATCGCACACAAATCCTGTACCCGCCGTATTGGTTGCCAAAATCGCAGGTTCTGGCCAAGCACCAAATTTGGTGTGCTTGGGCAAAGATAACCGCTGGTATGTCGTCGCCATTAGCGATGTCGCTAGCCTGCACGCCGAATTACCCCGCTTGAGCGTTGCAGATACCTTGAACCCGCCGCCGGAAATGGCTCTGAGACTCGGCCAGTGCCGTTTGGGAACTGAAGAAACTGCTTCAATTGCTGCATCGATCCCACAATTGCCGACACCGGAACCGAGCCCAGAGGCGATCGAGCAACAGCGGAAAATCGCAGCCCTAGAAGCTAAGCTAGAAATTCACCCGGTTCTAGAATGGGGCAATCCCGGTACTTTGCTCAAACGCCAGCGCCGCCGGGAAGAATTGAAAAAAGAAATCCGCAAAAGCGAACAAGAGTTAGAAAAGCAGCGAGCTCGCTACTGGGAGCAATTTCTCAATTTAATTGACATCTTGCTGAATTTCGGCTGCTTGGAAAGAGTAGTTTCGGCAACTGGAAACCGAGATGACTCCTCCGACAGGTTGGTGCCCACAATCTTGGGTCAAGCTTGCGCCGCCATTCGCGGCGATAACGAACTGTGGCTGGGTTTGTCCCTGATGTCTGCGGAGTTTGACGAACTCGACCCCCACCACCTCGCTGCTGCTTGCGCGGCCTTAGTTACAGAAGTTTCCAGGCCGGACAGTTGGACTCACTACTCGCTGTCGCCGGAAGTTTTGGCACCTTTGGACAATCTCCAAAAAGGCCTGCGCCGCCGATTGTTTCAAGTTCAGTACCGTCACGAAGCTGCCATCCCGATTTGGCTGGAACGGGATTTAGTGACTTTGGTCGAACAGTGGGCTCTGGGCGTTGAATGGCTGGAACTGATTAGCCATACGAGTTTGGATGAAGGGGATGTGGTGCGGATTTTGCGCCGGACTTTGGATTTCTTGTCTCAGATTCCTCATGTTCCTCATGTTTCGGATGCTTTGCGGAGGAATGCTTGTCGGGCGATGCAGTTAATCGATAGATTCCCGGTGAATGAAGCTGCAAGTTAGAAAAGTGTTGACAGTTGAGTGTTGGCTGTTGGCTGTTGACTGTTGACAGTTGACAGTTGGCTGTAAGCTGTGCGGCATCTAAATTGTATTTGGGGTTTTTCAACCCAAATGCACCCAGGTTTTAATCTAAAATCGTTTCCGGTTGCATCGGTATTGTTCAAATGTCCAAACAGTCACCTGTCAACTGTCATGAGGAATAGACCCAGATTTAAATCCCAAATCCCAAATCCCAAATCCCAAATCTAAAATCTAAAATCTAAAATCGCTCGATCGCTCTTAATTGTTATTGAATTTTTCTCTAGCGGTGTGGTGGGTAATTCTCATATTTATGCAACAAATCAATAAGCCTCATCAAATGCCTGATGTCTGCTCTCAGGCTCAAAAAACTCGCTTTTTCATTTTCTTGCAAAGAGTCTTAATTGGAACTCTAGCGAGTACATTACTCAATCTCTTTATCTTATTTCCCTCTCCGAGTTTCGCAGAAGTAGTTCTGGGTGTTGTTCGCAGTTCCGAGAATTCTCCCGATTGGGTGAAGATTACCACGCGCCTCTGGGAAAGCGGCATTGCTTACAAACCAATCAATCTCGAAGAAATCAAAAGTACGGCGGATTTAGCAGGCGTTAACGTGCTGTTTTTGCCCAACATTGAAACTTTGACTCCGGCACAAATTAAAGTTTTAGAAGCTTGGGCCTCCCAGGGCGGCCGCTTGATTGCTTCGGGCCCCGTCGGCCGCAGTTCCCCTGCCTTGGTGCGCCAATCTTTGCGATCGCTCCTCGGGGCCTATTGGGCTTTTCCGTTAACCCAGCGGGCGACGCCACAAGCGCGCAGCCGCTGTCGAGATATTGCTTGCACTACTTCTAGCAATTGGGTGCCGACTGCACAACAAAATGCCTCAGTCCTAGGCGGTGTCTTGATTCCGGCCGACGCAAACAGTCAAACTGTCGCTACTTGGAAAGATAGTTCCGGTTCCTCGGCAGCCATCGCCACAGATCGCGCTACCTATCTCGGCTGGCGCTGGGGTAGCGACGGTTCGGCCAATGTAGACACGGCTTGGCTGCGGGCCTCGATCGCCCGCTGGGGAGGCACGATCGGCTCGCCTGCTGCACCGCCAACAGCAACCGCGACCCCACTACCAAATCCCCCCTCCAGAGTTACTAGAAACACGCCTGGTTCGCCGCGCAGTACCCCACTGAGCCGACTTTCTCCCTCGGGTGCGCTTCCCGATCCAGTACCTGCAACTTTTACAGACCCTTCAGATCAGTCTGCGCCGGCGGGTTTGGACGTGCAGGCAAATTCCAATAAGCCGATCGTCAGCATTGAAGCGTATTTGATGCGCCAAGAACTCACCAACCTCCTCGGCAGGTTTGAAAGCGCCCTGACAGCAGCTAATTCAGCTAATACGCCTGTTAATCTCAATGCTGCTACCGCCCCTCAACTGGTGGCGGCAAGCAACAGTGCCGGCGGCCCGGCAGCCAGTCGCCCGCCTGTTCTGCAATCGAGCAGGACGGGGGCGATCGCCTCTGCGCGGCAGGTTTTGCAAACTTTCGACCAACTCCTGCAAGAGCAAAAGTACGCGGAGGCTAGAAAGCAGTGGGTGGAAGCGCGGCAGTTGCTGTGGCAAAATTACCCGAAGGAAGGACAGCGCGTTGGGGCTGAAATTCGGGCGGTTTGGCTCGATCGCGGGACGATCGTCGCAGCGCGATCTGAGCAGGGTTTGGCCTCCGTGTTCGATCGGCTCGCCGCCGCCGGTATCAATACCGTTTTCTTTGAAACTTTGAATGCCGGATATACGATTTATCCCAGTCAAGTTGCACCGCAACAAAATCCCCTGACAGTTGGCTGGGACCCGCTGGCATCTGCGGTTAAATTAGCCCACGATCGAGGCATGGAACTGCACGCTTGGGTTTGGGTTTTTGCCGCAGGAAATAAGCGCCACAATACTTTAATTGGCAAGCCTAGTTCTTATCCCGGGCCGGTGCTTTCCGCTCATCCACAGTGGGCAAATATTGACAATAAAGGACGCACGCAAAATCCTAACGATGGTAAGTTTTATCTCGATCCTGCTAACCCGGAAGCGCGTAATTATGTGCTGCAAATTGTCAGCGAAATTGCCAACAACTACAAAGTAGATGGGGTACAATTAGACTATATTCGCTATCCTTTTCAAGATGACAATGCGAATTTTACTTACGGTTACGGTATTGCGGCGAGGCAGCAATTTAGGCAGTTGACTGGTGCAGATCCGGTGAATATTTCCCCCAGGGACGGCAGTTTGTGGCGGCAGTGGGTTGAGTTTAAAACTAATCAAATTAATACTTTTGTAGCTGAAGTTTCTCAGCTTTTGCGGCAGAATTATCCGCGCACTATTCTGTCGGTGGCGGTGTTTCCGCACCCGGAAAGTCAGCGGATTTACAAAATTCAGCAAAATTGGGAAGTTTGGGCTCGTCAGGGCATTGTAGATTTGATTGTGCCGATGACTTATGCTTTGGATACTAACCGACTTCAGCGCATCACCGAACCGCTGGTAAAGGAACAAATGCTCGGTTCGGCTTTGATTTCTCCGTCGGTTAAGCTGTTGACTCTCCCGGAAGTTGTGGCGATCGACCAAATTCAAGCTTTGCGCGATTTGCCGACTGGGGGCTATGCTATTTTTGCGGTGGAAAGTATCAGCAGCGCGATGCAGGGGTTTTTTAACCGCACTCAAGGCCGGCCGGTGCGTTCCACTTCTGCTGCGGAGCCGATTCCTTACCGACAGCCGTTTGCAGCGGCTGCTTCGCGCTATACTGCTCTCAAGCAGGAATGGAGTTTTTTGTTGGCTAACAATCAGTTGCGGGTGTCGGAATCTGAACTGAAAGTTTTGGAAAGTCGATCGGATGAATTGGCGCAAGCTTTGAGCAAATTGGCGGCAAATCCTTCAACGGAAAGTTTAGCAACTGCTAAAAGATTGTTAAGGAGTTTTCAATCTCAATTTCAATCTTCGATGCGCTTGCATTCTGCTGAAAATAGCTATCAAGTTCAAACTTGGCAAAATCGTTTGGATAGTTTGGATATGCTGTTGCGTTACGGCGAAAGGATGGAGTTGAATCGCAGGTAAATGCAGGTTTTTGGGCGGAGTGCTGGTTAGCTACTGTTTGTTTAAACTCACATCTTGCACCATTCTCGCTTAACAGGCTTTCCGCCCTGTTCCACAACAAGTGTATTTTCTTGTGGGGTGGGTCGGAGAGCCCGCCCATAGAAGGGTTATTGATAATGGTGCAATATCTCAGTTTAAACTGAGATGTTGCACCATTCTCGCTTAACAGGCTTTCGGGCCCGTTCCGCGAATAGTGAGTTTGATTGCGGGCCGTTGCTCTTCTAGCCCGCCCGTCCAAGACTTATTGAGAATGGTGCAATAAATCAAATGATTTCGACTTAGGTCGATCGCGCTTGGGCGATCTGTATCAGCAGTTACGAAAAAAATCTGATTAGAAATACGCTATTTTGATTGAAATTGATCGACGGTACTGTTGTCAGTAAACTACAGGAGAAGGAGAAAAGGAAGAGCAAAGGGAAGATGATTTCCAATCAGAACTCAAAACAATTACCAATGCCCAATTCCCCATTTCCAATTCCTAATTCCTCTTAAGATGACTATGTTTTCTAAACCGCTCAATCGCTTTGCTACCAAAATTATCGGCAAAGCTCCATTACAAACTGTGCTTGTAGTTCCTTTTTTAGTGCAAATTGTCGGCACGGTAGGAGTTGTAGGTTGGCTGTCGTTCCAAAACGGTCAGCGGGCAGTCAACGATGTGGCCGCTCAGTTGCGGGGAGAAATTAGCGATCGCATCAAAGACCGCATGGAAAATTATATGTCAATTCCCCACATTGTCAATCACCTGAACGTTCAAAGCCTAAAATTGGGGCAGTTGAACCTAGAAGAAAAACAAAAACTAGAACTTCATTTTCTCGAACAAATTCAATATTTTGATTCGATCAGCATCATTTACACAGCCACAAAAAATGGAGACCACTCGGGAGCAATCCGCACTAAAAGCCAGACTTTGATATCGGCTGCTGACAGCTCTACTGGCAATAAATTAGCTCGATATACTGCTGACTCTCAGGGAAACCGCGTTCAATTAGTGCAAATTTCACCCGATATTTACGACCCGCGAGTTCGCCCTTGGTACATAGCAGCAGCAGCGGCCAAAAAACCTATTTGGAGTCAAATTTATACGGATTTTTTGACTCGGGAACTGGCAATTACTGCTGCTTTGCCTATCTACGATGACGCTGGCAAATTGTTAGGAGTAGCTGGCAGCGATTTGCTGTTTTCCCGAATCAAAGAATTTCTCGTTCACCTCAAAATTGGCAAATCGGGACAAACTTTTGTGATGGAGCGATCGGGGATGTTAATTGCCACTTCAACGGCGAGTCAAGAATTCGTGGTGGAAGGTAAAGAAACCAGACGTATCAAAGCTTCAGAAAGCGAGAATCCGGTAATTCGCCAAACCGCACAGCATTTAGAGAAATCCTACGACAGCTTAGCTAAAATCTCTAATTCTCAACAGCTTACATTTGATGTTGACGGCAAGAAAAATTTTATTCAGGTAGCTCCTTTTAAAGACGATCGAGGGTTGGATTGGCTAATTATAGTAGTTGTACCCGAGTCCGACTTTATGGAGCAAATTAACCTCAATACCCGCACCACTTGTTTACTGTCGGTTGCAGCTTTGATTGGGGCGACAATTCTGGGGATTCTTACTGCTAAATGGGTGGTGAGGCCGATTTTAAGATTGAATGCGGCGGCGAAAGCTTTGGCGCGGAATGAATGGGATACAAAGCTCAGTCTGAATCGCGAAGATGAACTCGGAGAACTTGCCACTGCTTTTAACAGTATGGCAGAGCAATTGCAGCATTCATTTACTTCCCTCTCGGAAAGCGAAAGCCGAGTCAAACAATTTCTCAATGCAGTACCGCTAGGCATTTTTATTGCAGAGCCAAACGGTCAACCTCACTATATTAACCCTACAGGAGAGAAACTTTTATGTCAAGGAATTGTGGCAGCAGATGCCGAAAAATTGCGCCAATTATACCGAGTTTATTTAGCTGGAACTCAGGAAATTTACCCGGCGGAACGCGACCCAATTTTAAATGCTTTGCAGGGCAAAAGTGTAATTGTTGATGACATTGAAATCTCCTCCAATAACAAAACTGTTCCCCTGCAAGTTTGGGGGACTCCTATTTACGACGCCCAAGGAAATATTATTTACGGAATGTGCGCTTTTCAAGATATTACGAAGCGCAAACTAGCGGAGAAATTATCAAGGGCGTACAACCAAAATTTAGCAGTGCAAGTTGCCGAACGTACCGCAGATCTTGCTAAGGCAAAAGAAAAGTTTTCTAAAGCTTTTCGTTCGAGTCCGAATGCGATTACAATTACAAGAATCAGTGACGGTTGCCACCTAGAAGTTAATGAGAGTTTTTGCCGGATGATGGGCTACACCCAGGAAGAAATTATCGGTAAAACAGCGGTTGAACTCAACTTTTGGGCGAGTTTGAAAGAGCGTGATCGCATGATTCAAATGTTAAAAGACAAGACAGCAATTCACAATTATGAGCTGAGGTTTCGCAATAAAACTGGTACAGAAAGGACGGCGCTGCTGTCTATAGAAACCATCAATATTGAGGGAGAAGCTTGTTTTTTGTCGATTTCGAGCGATATTACCGATCGCCAACAAGCAGAAACTGCCCTGCGGGAAGCAGAAGAAAAGTACCGCAACATTTATGAAAATGCTTTGAATGGAATATTTCAAACTGCTAGTGACGGGAAATACATCAGCGCTAACCCCGGTTTAGCTCAGCTTTACGGTTACGAATCGCCCGCAGAATTAATAGCAGCACAGCCCAATTTCAAGAACCAGCTTTACGTGAAGCCCAACCGCCGCGACGAATTTGCAGCGCTGATCGACGAGTACGGGATACTATCCAACTTTGAATCGGAAATCTACCGCAAAGATGGCAGCATAATCTGGATTTCGGAAAATTGTCGCGCTGTCTGCGATGAATCAGGAAATCTACTTTACTACGAAGGTTTTATTAAAGACATTACTGATAACAAACAAGCGGAAATCAAAATGCAGCAGGCGAAAGAAGCGGCGGAAGCAGCAAACAAAGCTAAGAGTACCTTTCTCGCCAATATGAGCCACGAACTGCGATCGCCTCTGAACGCGGTCATCGGCTTTGCTCAAGTCATGATCCGCAGTAAAACTCTGTCTCCTGAAAATCAAGAAGATGTCGCAATTATCCTGCGCAGCGGCGAACATTTGCTGGCTTTAATTAACCAAGTTTTAGATTTGTCAAAAATTGAAGCCGGACGCACTACAATCTATGAAAAAAACTTCGATTTGTACAGACTGCTCGACGATTTAGAAGATATGTTTGCTCTCAAAGCTGAGGAAAAAGGCTTGCAATTAGTGTTCGAGCGGGGCGCGGAAGTGCCCCATTATATTTGTACCGATGAAGTGAAATTGCGCCAAGTTTTAATTAATTTGCTCAACAATGCAATTAAATTCACTTCACAAGGCGGAGTGTCCGTGCAAATCAAAGGAGGAAGGCGGGGTGTAGACCAAAATAGCCGCGATCGATTGCCCGATCGCTACTCGCTACATTTTGAAGTTCAAGATACCGGTGCAGGCATTGCTCCTGATGAAATCCATCAGTTGTTTGAAGCATTCGTGCAGACAAAAACAGGTAAAGATTCTCAGGAAGGAACGGGTTTAGGTTTAGCGATTAGCCGCCAGTTCGTGCAATTAATGGGAGGTGAAATTACTGTAACCAGCCACCTCGGAAAGGGTGCAGTATTTCATTTTGACATCCAAGTTCATCTGGTTGAAGCTGGTGATATTGAAAGCAAAAAAACTCAACGTCGAGTCGTTGCCCTCGAACCGAATCAGCCAAGTTATCGCTTGCTAATTGTGGACGACAAACCTTTGAACCGCCAACTGTTGGTCAAACTTCTCAGTCCACTTGGATTTGAGTTAAGAGAAGCTAATAACGGTAAAGAAGCGGTGGAGATTTTTATGGAGTGGGAACCGCATCTGATTTGGATGGACATGAGAATGCCCGTGATGGATGGCTACGAGGCAACGAAACAAATTAAAACTACAACTGGCGGGCAAGCAACGGCGATTGTTGCCCTGACTGCTAGCGTTTTGGAGGAAGAACGGGCGGTGATTCTTTCGGCTGGTTGCGATGATTTTATGCGGAAACCATTCCGAGAGGAGGACATTTTTGTGGCAATGGGAAAACATTTAGGAGTACGCTATATTTATGAAGATCCAACCGCAGTCAGTGGGGCAGGTATAGGGGAGTCAAGTCAGGAGGTGCTGACACCGGAGGCTTTTGCCTCTCTTTCTCCAGACTGGATGACCGAATTCAAGCAAAATATTTTGAGTGTGGACATGGAGGCGATCGCGACTTCGATCGCACAAATCGGCACTGTCAATCCCTCTCTTGCGGCCAAGCTTCAAGATTGCATTAATAATTTTGAATATGACAGAATTTTGAACATAATCGATATCAGCGAAAAACAGTAAATACCCGATGACTTCAACTTTACCGATAACCAATCGAGCTAATATTTTAGTAGTGGACGACACTCCCGAAAACCTGCGGCTGCTGACAGGAATTTTGAGCGAAAAAGGCTATCAAGTTCGCCCAGTTCCCAACGGCAAGCTAGCACTGTCGGCAGCTCAAAAAATGCCCCCGGATCTAGTGCTGCTGGATATTATGATGCCGGAGATGGACGGCTATGAAGTTTGTCAGCGCCTCAAAGATTCTCAAGTAACCAAAGACATTCCGGTGATTTTCATCAGTGCGATTAACGACGTGATGGATAAAGTTAAAGCTTTTGCCGTTGGTGGAGTGGATTTTATTACTAAACCGTTTCAGGTTGAAGAAGTTTTAGCCCGGATAGAAACTCATTTAAAAATTTGTTCGCTGCAACAAACTTTGCAAGAAAAAAATCAAGATTTAGCAACTGCGCTCCACCAACTGCAAGCCACCCAAGAGCATTTGATTCAATCGGAAAAAATGGCGGCACTCGGACAACTGATTGCCGGTATTGCCCACGAAATCAATACCCCGCTGGGCATTATAGGTTCCTCTATTAATAATATAGCTAATTTTTGGGACTATAATTTAGACAAAATGCCTCAATTTTTTCAACAGCTTTCTGAAGAAGGTCAAGCTTATTTTTTAAGTTTACTGTACAGAGCTACCCATCAAGAAACTTTATTTACCAGCCGAGAGAAACGGAAGTTTAAGCAGCAGTTGACGGGAGAGTTGATGGCAGAATCAGTTGAAAAGCCCGATGAAATTGCCGATACTTTAGTTGACATGGAAATCTACGACAACATAGAACACTTGTTGCCGCTTTTTAAATTGCCGGATTGGGAAGTAGTTTTAAATACTGCTTACCAGTTTGCAAGCTTTAAAAAAAGTATTAGCCTGATCCAAAGAGCGACAGCGAAGTCGGGAAAAGTAGTATTTGCCTTGAAAACCTACGCTCATTTCGATAGCAAACCAGAAAAAGTCCAGGCGAACTTGCACGACGGTATTGAAACGGTGTTAACCCTTTATCAAAATCAACTGAAACACGGTATAGAAGTAGTTAAAAAATATGGAGAGTTACCCACAATTATGTGCTATCCAGATGACTTAAATCAAGTTTGGACGAATCTCGTTCATAATGCCCTGCAAGCGATGGATTATAAAGGTATTTTGACAATTGAAACTCACCAGGAAGAGGAAAATATTTTCCTCAAATTTACTGATAACGGAAAAGGCATTCCCCCAGAAGTGATTCCCAAAATTTTTCAGCCATTTTTTACGACTAAATCGGCGGGCGAAGGTAGCGGTTTGGGATTGGATATTGTGAGAAAAATTGTGGAAAAACACGAAGGCACAATTGCTGTAGATTCTGTACCGGGGCAGACAAGTTTTACAGTCTCGCTGCCAATCTATTAAACAAAAATTATTTGTAGGGGACTGATTCCCGGTGAAACTCGTCGCTGTCTCCCTGACCAAGACAAGATTTAGGGCGATAAACTGAGTTTCTGTTCGGAAGTTCTATTAAAATAATACCACTTTTAAAAAAAATGTAACTGTAGGCAAGTTCCCAACTCTTATGAAATTATTCATTCCGCATCTCAAATCTCAAATCTCAAATCTCAAATCTCAAATGGTATAAGATAGGGGACAGATATCCTGCATCCCCGCCCGAAATCAATAAGATAGAAGCAAGTCATGTCGGTAAACCACTAAAATAAAAGCAGAGAGGAAAAGATGAATAAGCCTGTAATTCTTTGCGTTGATGATGAACCCGATATCTTGAATACTCTCAAGATTCAGCTCAAGAATGAATTCAAAAATGATTACTTTTACGAATTAGCTGAAAGTGGTGATGAAGCTTTAGATTTACTTGAGGATTTTCAAGAAGAAGCTCAGGTAATTGTGGTTGTTTCTGATTGGCTGATGCCCGGAATTAAAGGTGACGAACTTTTAATTAAAGTTCACCAAAAATATCCTAAAATTATTAAGGTGATGTTGACGGGACAAGCTGATGCAGCGGCACTTCAGCGGGCAGTAGAAGAAGCCGATTTATACTGTTGTTTGTACAAACCGTGGCAAAGCAAAGACTTAATAGAGATTATAAAATCTGGGCTGGCTAAGTTATGAAAAAACCTGTGATTGTTTGTATTGATGATGAACCTGACGTTTTGAACAGTTTAAAGATTGAACTGAAAAAGGCGATCGGCGATCGGTGTATTATTGAAACGGCTGAAGGGGGGGCTGATGCTTTAGAGTTGCTGGCAGATTTGCAGGCCGATGAATACGAGATTGCTTTGGTGCTTTCCGATTATATCATGCCGGATATTAAAGGGGACGAACTGCTCCGAAAAATTCACGAAAGCTCGCCGGAGACGCTGACGATTATGCTGACGGGGCAAGCAGATTTGGAAGCCCTGAGTAATGCTATTAAGTATGCTAAATTGTACCGTTATATCCCTAAACCTTGGCAAAATGAAGACTTAAAATTAACGGTAGTAGAAGCGGTTCACAGTTACTTGCAAGACCAAAAGCTAACAGATGAAATCCTTAAGCGGCAAGAAGTAAACGAGGAGTTAAAGCTAGTAAATGAGGCGCTGTCTGCGAGTGAAAGCCGCCTGAGGCAATTTTTAGAAGCTTTGCCAGTGGGGGTATCTGTTTATAATCCCGACGGCTCGATCGCCTATTTCAACCAGACAGCGCGGGATTTGCTGGGTGCAGACACTATCCCGGAAAGCACTGCGGAACAATTAGCTGCCACTTATCAACTTTATGTTGGCAATACTGATGAGGTTTACCCGCCGGATAATCTGCCAATTTTGCGCGCGCTGAAAGGAGAATTTGTCAAGGTTGACGATGTAGAAATCCGTCAAGATGGCAAAATAATTGCGATCGAGATCAATACGACGCCGATTTTTGACGCTAGCGGAAATATTGCTTATGCGATCGCAGCTTTTCAAGATATTAGCGATCGCAAACAAGCCGAAAAAATACTAGCAGATTACCAGCAAACCTTAAAAGCCCAAATTGAGGAGCGCACAGAACAACTGCAACAAGCCGCATTAGCTGCTGAAGCCGCAAACAAAGCTAAAAGCACGTTTCTTGCCAATATGAGCCACGAGTTGCGCACCCCTCTCAATTCCATACTCGGGTTTGCACAAATTATGGAATCAAGCCCCAATCTTACTGTCGAGAACCGAGAAAATCTGAGAATTATTCACCGCAGCGGCGAACACTTACTGACCCTGATCAATCAAGCGTTAGACTTGTCAAAAATCGAAGCGGGGCGGATGATGAACGACCCGACAAACTTCGACCTCTACCGCTTGCTTGACGATTTGCAAGATATGTTTCAACTGCGGGTACAAAATCAAGAATTGCAGTTGCTTTTCCAGCGCGATGCTGACGTTCCTCAGTACGTGCGAACCGATGATATTAAACTCCGCCAAGTGCTGATCAATCTTCTCTGCAATGCGATTAAATTTACGCAAACAGGCGAGATTATATTAAGAGTTAGAAAGTTAGAAAATTCGGAAATTTTGGTAGGTAACATTCCAACCACTGGCTTTGATACCACAACAACTATTCAAAAATTTTCTTTAAGTAGCAGTGATTTTGCACCCATTCAATTGAGGGAGGAGGCTGATGATTTAACTCCGCTTCCGGTTTTTTTCCTTCAGTTTGAAATACAAGATACAGGAGTTGGCATTGCTCCGGAAGAATTGGACAATGTTTTTAAGGCATTTGTGCAAACTGCTTCCGGTCAAAAAACTCAGAAAGGCACGGGTTTAGGATTGACCATCAGCCGTCAATTTGTCCGCCTGATGGGAGGAGAAATCGTCGTAGAAAGTCAAGTGGAACTCGGCACTACTTTTAAATTTGAGATTCCAGTCAGTGCGGTGTATGCTGATATTCCCGCCTCGCCAATTAACCGCGAAGTTACTGGTTTGGAACCAAATCAACCGTGCTACCGGATTTTAATTGTGGACGATCGCGAAGACAACCGCCAACTTTTAGTCAAAATGCTTTCTCCCTGCGGTTTCGGGCTGCAACAAGCCACCAACGGCCACGAAGCAATAGAAATGTGGGAAAATTGGCACCCGCACTTAATTTTGATGGATCTGCGAATGCCGGTGATGGACGGTTACGAAGCTACTAAACAAATTAAGGCCAAAATCAAGCAGAGAGAGCAAGAAAAGGGGAAAATGAATATTTCCCATCCAGACTCCCCGATTCCGAAGATTATTGCTTTGACAGCTAGTACAATTGAAGGCAGACAAGCGTTTGCTTTATTGGTCGGCTGCGACGATTTTATGAGCAAACCTTTCCGCAAAACAGATATATTTGATACCCTCAACAAACATTTGGGGGTGAAGTATCTCTACTCTGACTCAACGGACTTTATCTCCACAGGCGATCGAAATTATCTATCTAGCTCGCCATCTAATGCTGCGCTTGCTTATTTACCTACACTTCCCGCAGAATGGATAGACAACATGAAGCAGGTAATCCGCAGTGCTGATTTTGACTTAATTGTCAGGACAATCGACGAAATAAGGGATGCTCATCCTGAATTTGCCGAAATCCTCCAGGGTCATCTCGATAATTTTGATTACCAGAAAATTCTCAATTTAATTGCCGAGGCGGAGGAATCAGATAATGCAGATCCAGGCGGAACAAACTGAAAACTATCAAGCAGATATTTTAGTAGTTGACGATACGCCAGATAATCTGCGTTTGTTGATTAAAATTTTGCAAAACAACGGCTATAAAGTTCGGCCTGTTACTAATGGTTTTTCTGCCCTAGATGCGATTCAATCTAGCGCACCGGATTTGATTTTACTCGATATTATGATGCCGGACATTGACGGCTACGAACTCTGTCAAAAGCTGAAATCAGAACCCCAATTTAGGGAAATTCCCATCATTTTTCTCAGCGCGCTAGAAGAAGGCATAAATAAGGCAAAAGCTTTTGAAGTGGGTGGAGCAGACTATATCACAAAACCTTTTCAGGTGAAAGAAGTATTGGCACGAGTGAGCAATCAACTTACTGTGCGTTCATTGCAAATGCAATTGCAAGAAAAAAATCAAAAATTGACAGATCAAAACGTTCAGTTGCACCAGGAAATCGCCGAACGTCGCCAGGTTGAAATGGAAACAAGCTTGCTGCTGAAGGCAACTCAAGCTATTAGCAAATCTGAGGATTTTGATTCGGCTATAAATGTGATTTTAGGTTTAATTTGCCAAACTATTGAATGGAATCTGGGCGAAGCTTGGATTCCTTGCAGTGAGGGCGTTTTAAAATGTGCTACAGGCAGGTACGTCAGCGACTTGAGTTTTGCTGAATTCCGACAAAAAAGTTGGCAGTTAACTTTTGTTCCCGGTGTGGGACTCCCGGGGAGGATTTGGCAGTCGCAGCAGCCTGAATGGATCGAGGATGTTTCTACTGCACCGGAACAAGTTTTTTTGCGATCGCAAATTGCGGTGAATGTGGGATTGAAAGCGGCTTTTGGGGTGCCAATTGTGGCGGACAACCAAGTGTTAGCTATTTTGATTTTTTATCGAGAAATTTTTTTAAAATGTCAGCCGCGCTTGTTGGAATTAGTGAGTGCGGTTGCTACGCAGCTCGGTTCGCTGATTCAGCGGAAACAAGCTGAAGCAGCGCTGAAATTGCAGCAAGGACAAACAGAGAAATTGCTGCTGAATATTTTACCGAAACCTATTGCCGAGCGCTTGCAAAAAGAGCAAAAATTGATAGCGGATCATTTTGATGATGTGAGCGTATTGTTTGCTGATTTGGTGGGTTTTACAGAGTTTTCGGCTCACAAAAGTCCGACGCAGTTGGTAGAAATTTTGAACGGGATTTTCTCGGAGTTCGATAGGTTGTCTGAGTTGCACGGGTTGGAAAAGATTAAGACGATTGGGGATGCTTACATGGTGGTTGGGGGTTTGCCGACGGCGCGGGAGGACCACTCTGAGGCGATCGCACTTTTAGCTTTAGAGATGCAGGCAGCTTTGAGGAGGTTTAATGGCAAAATGGGAGAAAATTTTCAATTGCGGATCGGAATTCACAGCGGTTCGGTGGTGGCGGGAATTATTGGGATTAGCAAATTTAGCTATGATTTGTGGGGGGATACTGTTAATGTTGCTTCGCGCATGGAGTCGAACGGATTGCCCGGTAAAATTCAAGTGACGGTGCAGACTTACGATCGTTTGAAAGAGCAGTTTGTTTTTGAAGAACGGGGTCATATCCCGGTTAAAGGTAAAGGAAGAATGTTGACTTACTGGTTGATAGAAGAACAAAGTAAATATATTTAACTTTTTGATGTTAATTTGAATTAATATTAAAATTATACCGTATTTACACTTTCAAGAGGGCTAATCCTTTGCAAACAGTTGAAACTAAATCGCCGACAGCATTGAAAAGAGTGATAGTTATTTTAATGTCATTGGTAGCAGTAGCGGTACTGTCGATCGCTACTTTTATCGCTATACCCGGAGAAAAAACAATGTTTGCTGGAAAAAGACCTGCCAATATCGGCATTGTGTCAGGAAAACTCGCAGCGTGTCCGAGTTCCCCCAACTGCGTCAGCAGCTTCAGTCAAGATGCCGAACACAAAATTGAGCCTTTGGCATACACTTCGTCCCAGAGTGAAGCGATGGCAAAGCTCAAAGAGGCGATCGAGTCCTATGGAAAAACTAAAATTATCACGGCAACTGATAATTACCTCTATGCGGAGTTCACCAGTGCTTTGATGGGGTTTGTTGATGACGTTGAATTTTTGGTAGATGATGCAGCAAAAGTCATCCACGTGCGATCGGCTTCGCGTCTGGGAGAGTCGGATTTAGGAGTTAATCGCAGCCGGATAGAAACTATCAGAACTCAACTAAATCAACTCTGAACTTAAAATTTCTAACTTTCCCGAAGCCCCTCTCCCGCAAGATGAGGGGCTTCGATTTTTGTATATAACTATGTAATGTTTATTTGTAACTACCTAGTTAACAATTATTAACAGTAGGGAAACGGCATTGCCTTGTCCAGGGCGAGGAGTAGGAAACGGCATTGCCTTGTCCAGGGCGGGGAGTAGGACACGGCATTGCCTTGTCCGGCGCGGGGAGTAGGACACGGCAATGCCGTGTCCCTACGGTTCGCTTTGACTTTTAATAATGGCTATAAGAGTGAGGATTGTAAAGTTTTACAACCTTTTAAATAGCTGAGTTTGCTAGCACAGAAAAAGATTTGGGGCAGTATTCCTATAGTATTAAACACCCTAAATTATACACTTCTGACTTTAGGGAGAGGGAAGTCAACGAATTAATTTCTACTATTAATTTAAGTAGAGCGAAGAGGAAAAAACACATGGCACTTCAAAGATTAGCTGAATTTTATCCTAATTATCAGGAAGAAATCTTTGCTGGAGACGACATCAAGGGATTTGATGTTTATGCTGGCGACTCTGATGACAAAGTAGGCACTGTTTATGATGCTTTGGTTGATGACACTGGTCGTTTCCGCTATCTGGTAATTGATACCGGTATTTGGATTTTTGGCAAAAAAGTATTGTTGCCAATCGGCTCGGCTCGCTTCGACTACGGAGCCCGTCGCGTCCACGCAACAGGCCTTCGCAACAAAGCTCAAGCAGAACAATTGCCGGCTTACAATGAATTAGAACCATTAGATTACGATCGCGAAGAACAGGTAAGAGGCGTTTACCGCAATCAAGGAACAGCAGCCGCAACCACTGCAACTCCTGCTAGCTACGATCGCAGCAGCTACAGCTACGATATCGACCGCCCCCTCTACGACACCAACGAACAGCAGCACCAAAATCTCAAGCTTTATGAAGAACGCTTGATTGCCAACAAACACCGCGCAAAAACAGGCGAAGTAGCTGTTGGCAAGCGCGTGGAAACTGAAACAGCGCGAGCTTCAGTACCCATTGAAAAAGAACGAGTCGTAATCGAGCGAGTAACGCCGGTAGAAGCGGGTCGAGTAGTTTCAGTTGGTGACGCTGACTTCCAATCAGGGGAAGTTGCACGCATGGAAGTCTACGAAGAAACGGCCGACATTCACAAGGAAGCTTTCGTCCGGGAAGAAGTCAACGTCAGAAAAGAAGTTGTTCGCAGCACGGTTGAGGGCGAAGAAACTTTGCGTCGTGAAGAATTAGACATTAAGAGCGATGGAACTGCGGTTATAGATAATAAAGATATCTAACGCAACCGCAACAGGTATTGCATAGGGATTGCAGATTCATAACATAATTCTGTCACCGCGCAGGTTTGATTTGTGGCATCGCGCAATTCCTATGTGATGACGGGGCGGGTGGGGTACAAAACTTGTCTGGTTTTGGCAAAGTTTATGCACTTTCCCCGCCTTTACCCATTTTCTCTTACCAATTCATAATAAAAATACCTAAGCAGGCAAGTTTAAAAAATGAACGTTAAAGCATCAGCAGAAAAGATAGCAACTGCCAAATCAATTACCCGTCTCAACCGGGTGCCCGAAAAAGTTAGAACTAAGCTAAAAAGTTTTACAGTCAAAGACAACCAAGGTCTATTGGTAGGCAAAGTTAAAGATGTCTATTTTGATGAGAACGGTCAGCTAAACTTTGTGGTTTCCGGGCTAGGCAGTGAAAATACCCGCATTTTTTTACTAAGTATTAAGCTGCTCAAAAAAGTCGATTATCACCAAAAAGCGCTGTTTGTAAGTATTAATTCCGAACAAGTCGATATGCTGCCGGGAGTTTCGGCAAATGCCGGGAGTCAGTCTTTAGAAAATGCCTCAGAACCGCATAGTGAATTCAGCAACACCGAGTTAACGAATCCCTCAAAAGTTATGTCAAATCTAACAGATGCCGATCGCACAGATGCAAATTTGGACACAGATGAGGATGAGGAAAACTTGGATATTGTCGATCGAGAAGTAATTCGCCTGCTAGAAGAAAGATTGGTGATCAACCGCAGCAAGCGCAAAGTCGGCGAAGTCATCGTGCGCAAAGAAATTGAAACTCGGATGGTACAAGTGCCGATCCAGTGGGAAAAGCTGATTGTCGAACAAGTGGGCGAAGATCCGAAGGTGTTGGCAGAAATAGATTTGGGCGAGGGAAACATCACCGGTATAGATTTGACGGAGGTTAAAAGCGATCGCCAGGAACCGACAGTTAAGGCGGAATTTACCTCTGTGCAGAAAGCTAGCAAAATCTTAAATTCGATCGCCTCTCAACCCCGCCACGGTTGCGTCAAAGTCCGCCTAGAACTCGTTCTCGAAGACAAGCAACTTGAGGATACTTACCAAAAATGGATGACGGAACACCAATCAGAGAGTTAAAATATTCCTCCTTTTCGCTGTAGATTTTAGCTATCAGCAAGAAGCTTCAATCTAATAGCTGACTGTGGCGATAGATGCTGTGGGGAAAGTTCACCGCCATCTACTAAGATCGTGTTGGGTAAATTAACCGTAATTTTGGTATGGGCGGGTTCGCCAATATTTATCATACAAGCCAGAGCTCGGCAAACCTGCCCAGGCCGGGATATTTAAATTTTTAGCGATCGGCATCTAGACAAGATTGTACCCAATTGCGGTAAAATTGTGGTGGTCAAATTTAAAAGTATTTGAAAATGCCCAGCACAATCTCCGACATTAAAGTAAAAACGATCGCAGGCGAAGACAAGCAGCTAGGAGAGTACGCTGGCAAGGTACTCTTGATAGTTAACGTAGCTTCCCAATGTGGGTATACACCGCAATACAAAGGACTCGAAGAATTGGGCAAGAAGTACAGCGCTGCTGGACTTCGTGTTTTAGGATTTCCCTGCAACGATTTCGGAGCTCAAGAACCCGGAAGTAATTCAGAAATCGTCAATTTCTGTACTACAAAATACGGCGTCACCTTTGAATTATTTGACAAAGTACACGCTAAAGGCAGTCAGCAGCACCCGCTGTACGCTAAGCTTACGAGTGCAGTCGAGCCCAAGGGTGATGTTTCCTGGAATTTTGAGAAATTCTTAGTTAGCAAACAAGGTGAAGTGGTTGCCAGATTCCGCAGCAGCGTAGGCCCAGATTCGCCAGAACTGATCGCTGCGATCGATCGAGAATTGGCAAAATAAGAAGTTCGGCAACTAAGCAGTGTACGGAATTTAACCGATTTAACGGATGGATGTTTAGGAAAGAGAGAAGAACTTAATAGGCTTTTTTTTAGAAGTTGAAATATTATTTTTTTCTTCTCTTTCCCATTCATTGTTTGCCAGCACTCAACCATGAACAAATACCGATGATTTTATTTAAGTGGAAAAAGGTTTAATTTAATGGAAAATACATCGGGATTAGATTTAGTTGTAGGTGTACTTGCTTTCGCAATTCTTGCAGGCGGTCTGGCAATGCTATTTGTAGGCATGGCATCGTTCCCTAAAGAAAAATAACAATACTTGATATTATGTGGGATTGTTGAGAAACCGGGGTATTTTACGAAAAGACGGGTTGTAGACCGAACCCAAGGTAAAAACCCGGTTTCTGGGCCCCGATGCGTCCAGGACTGAATACTTGATATTATGTGCGATCGCACGACCATACTAAAAGTTTTCACTACCAACTTAAAACGGTTATTTTCCAGGACAGAATCAGAATAAATCTAACAGCATTCAATTTTAATCTTCGCAATTGAAAATCATGCAAACAACCCAAAACACAGTCAAAATTGCCCTCGCGCCGGGGAATTTGCGCCGCGTTCACCATATTGCTTTAAACGTGCGCGACATGAATGCTTCCCGCCACTTCTACGCTACAATTCTCGGTCTGCACGAACTAACAGGTGCAGAAATTCCCGCAACTTTAACAGAAATGGTAGCCGCCGGTAAAGTCGCTAATTTCGTCACCCCAGACGGCACTGTGATTGACTTATTTTGGCAGCCGCACTTGGAACCGCCAAACCCAGACCCGGAGAAAGCTTTTACCCGCGCCAACCACTTAGCCTTCGACATCGATCCGGCTTTGTTCGATCGCGCTCTTGAAGTGCTAAAGTCAAATCAAATTGCGATCGACAGCGGCCCCGTCACTCGCGCTACAGGACGCGGCATTTACTTTTACGATCCCGACGGATTTATCATCGAAATCCGCTGCGATCCAGTTTAAACACCAGCTATCAGTATCTCGTTGTTCCGTGCGCAGCCTACATTTACTGTTTGCAGTCTGTGTAGCAGTATGTCACATTTAATCAGTGTCAACCACCAGCTCAAACGTAGTATCAGTCTACTGTTTGACTATTAGCTTCGCTTATACCCCCAACGCCCCCTTAAGAATCAGGGCTGTTTGATTCTAATACTAAATCGGGAAAATAAAAAGCGATCGCCCTGAAGCAAATTAGATAGCAATCGCTCGTAATTTGGTAATTAATAATACGCACCTTCTAATCGAATCTCTAAAAAAACTCAAGGATTTTATTCGAGTGCAGAGACAAAGACATCCACATAAGATTAATTTTACCGATATTCATACCATTTGAGATTTTATCTTAAAGAGTTACACTAAGGAATTCAGGTCTGACAAACAAAGTATTTACGGGGGAGGCTCTGCATTGTCAAAAATCAACTCTTACAGTATATTTCATGTCTATTTGGTATACACCATATTGTATTAAGTAAGGTGCGTCGCCTCGCCATTAACAATCTGCAATCTGCAAGTTTGATTGAACCATTGAGCAGCGACGCCCCCTACATAACAGGTACCACACAATATAGCTGCTACTGTGTTTCACAAACCAGAAATATGCTGTAATTTACTTCCTGCGAACGAAGTTTTTTCGTAAAAAAACCCGGTTGCTGGGCCCCATGCGTAACTCCTAAGAATATAAATTTCCCTTACATCAATTTGGGTCTGTGATTAACTTTTCAATTCTATCAACTACTATTGCTATGAATCTTTTCCGAGTTGTGAGCTGTCGATCGGTAACGCAAGGCCGAAGATGGCTCCGTGATAGGTTTTGGCGGTTGATGATTTTGCTAGAATGAAACAGCCCTGCCCGCGAGGAGGGCGCTGGGGGGAGCGAGATGATTTTGGATTAAGACAGCAAACCGCTACTACATTTGATGTTAAGTTGACATCACTGCCAAAAAACAACAACCCTGCGGACTTACTTCGATTTTGGGTAGTGGTCAAGAAGTAATGATGGTAAAAAAGTAGCCTCAATAAGTTTTTTGTAAACTCTGCCGAATTGTCCCCTTTGCTATTCTTGCCGAACCGTGAAAAACGGTCACATTCACAC
>NZ_JAUBTQ010000030.1:96192-96993 GCF_036702515.1 Microcoleus sp. BROC3 | reverse complement strand
ATTCTCAACCAGAACCGATAGTCGAAAATCTGCAAGTTGTAGAAACCGTAGAGTCGAGCGACTATTCTCAACCAGAACCGATAGTCGAAAATCTGCAAGTTGTAGAAACCGTAGAGTCGATCGACTATTCTCAACCAGAATCCGAACCAATTACAGAAACAGCAGAGGAAATAAGCGATTTAGAACCTGGAATGCAACCAGTGGCAGATTTTCTGGAAACTGTAGAAAGACAAGAATTGATCGAACATCCTCAACCAGAACCGGTTGTCGAAAATCAGCTCATTGTCGAAACAGTAGAGTCGATAGAACATCCTCAACCAGCACCGGTTGTCGAAAATCTCGAAGTTTCAGAAACGGTAGAGTCGCTAGAACATCCTCAACCAGCACCGGTTGTCGAAAATCTGCTCATTGTAGAAACAGTAGAGTCGCTAGAACATCCTCAACCAGCACCGGTTGTCGAAAATCTACTCATTGTAGAAACAGTAGAGTCGCTAGAACATCCTCAACCAAAACCGGTTGTCGAAAATCTACTTATTGTAGAAACAGTAGAGTCGATCGAGCCTTCTCAGCCAGAACCGATTGTCGAAAATCTCGAAGTTTCAGAAACGGTAGAGTCGCTAGAACATCCTCAACCAGAACCGGTTGTCGAAAATCTACTTATTGTAGAAACAGTAGAGTCGATCGAGCCTTCTCAGCCAGAACCAGAACTGATTTTAGAAACACCAAAGTCGAACCAACCTTCTCAACCAGAACCGGTTGTCGAAAATATCGAAGTTTTAGAAACACCAAAGTCGAGCCAAC
>NZ_JAUBTQ010000030.1:0-96092 GCF_036702515.1 Microcoleus sp. BROC3 | reverse complement strand
CTTCTCAACCAGAACCGGTTGTCGAAAATCTCGAAGTTTCAGAAACACCAAAGTCGAGCCAACCTTCTCAACCAGAACCGGTTGTCGAAAATCTCGAAGTTTTAGAAACACCAAAGTCGAACCAACCTTCTCAACCAGAACCGGTTGTCGAAAATCTCGAAGTTTCAGAAACACCAAAGTCGAGCCAACCTTCTCAACCAGAATCCGAACCAGTTGTCAAAAATCGGCCAATTAAAAAAAAGCCACAACCGAGTAGCGATTCTCGACCAGAACAGCCACCTGCTACCAAAAAGCGACAAATAGAAAGAAAAAAACAGGATAGCGACGGCAGCGAAAAACCACCCACAGGCGACTCAGAATGAACCAATTACCAATGACCAATTACCCCTTCCCAATTCCTAAAGGTTAGTAATGATTAGTAATATTATCGCCATTTACCGCAAAGAACTACAAAGCTATTTTGCATCGCCATTAGCCTATGCCATCGCAGCAGTCTTTTGGCTAATCACCGGCTACTTTTTAATAGCCATCCTCCTCGCCCCCGACGGGTTAATTCCCCAAATCGGCCAGCGAGACCAAATGGGAATTACCGAACCTCCCATCGACGTTGCTTACGAATTCCTGCAACTCTTCCTGCGAATCATGGGTTCCCTTTCCTTGTTCGTACTACCCGCACTTTCAATGGGACTTTACGCAGAAGAACGCAAACGTGGCACCTTAGAACTATTAGCCACATCGCCCTTAACAAACTGGGCAGTTGCTACCGGCAAACTCCTGGGAGTTTTAACATTTTATACCACAATGTTGCTGCCCCTGCTGTTCTGCG
This sequence comes from Microcoleus sp. BROC3, assembly GCF_036702515.1. Taxonomy (NCBI): domain Bacteria; kingdom Bacillati; phylum Cyanobacteriota; class Cyanophyceae; order Oscillatoriales; family Microcoleaceae; genus Microcoleus; species Microcoleus sp. BROC3. Next base: position 95,266 of record NZ_JAUBTQ010000030.1, on the reverse strand, counting down.
AGGCGATCGCCCTCAGTTCCTCAACCCCACCCGTACCCCCCGGAGTTCTTCTCCTAGGACACGCCGGCTTAATCTTACTAGCAGCAGGAGTATTGTCCCTCGGAATGTTTATTTCCTCCCTCACCGACAGCACAATTTTATCCGCCATCCTCACCTTCACTCTAGTATTATTTCTCTGGGTGATCGATGCAGTCGCCGTCAGTATCGGTGGCCCCTTCGGCACAGCATTAGGACATTTGTCGCTCTTAACAAATTACACCAATCTTGTCAAGGGAGTTTTCGATACCAGCAGTTTAATTATGTTTGCCAGTTACATCATTTTAGGAGTATTTCTGACCGCCCAATCCATCGATGCGCTGCGATATCAGCGTTCCTAAAAGCATCAGGGAAGGCTTCGGGGAATAAAGAGGAAAGAGTGGGAAAGTAGGAGCTTTGGAGAGTTGCACCTTAAAGTAAACACCACCAATTCCCAATCCCCAATTCCCAATTCCCCATTCCCAGTTCCCAATTCCCAATTAATGTTAGTTATTCCACTAATTACTTGAAAGAATGAGATTTATCAATCCAAAAATCGACTTTGCGTTCAAAAAAATATTCGGTTCCAGCGACAGCAAAGACATCCTGATTAATTTTTTAAACGCCATCCTTTATGAAGCACAGCCGGTCATCGAAGACTTAGAAATAATCGACTCCCAACCAGAACCTCCAACTCTGGCAACCCAAGACACACATCTAGATGTCAAAGCCACAATTAACGGCGGCAGAATCGCTCTAGTTGAAATTCAACTGATCAACGTGCCTTCCTTTGGAAACAGAGTTTTGTACAATGCTGCCAAAAGCTACAGCCAGCAATTAACAGGTAAAGAACGCTACGAAAGACTAAAAACAGTAATTTCATTGAAAATTGCCGACTTTGAAATGTTTGAAAATCAGCCGGAATTTATGTCAAAGTTTGTTTTTCAAGAAAAAGAGCAACAGTTTGAGTGTCCAGATACTGAAATAGAATTAGTATTTATCGAACTGCCCAAATTTAGCAAGGAATTAGCAGAATTAGAAACAGCCGCCGATCAATGGATTTACTTTCTAGAAAATACCAGCACTCTGGAGACAGTACCAGAAACATTGAGGGCAGTTCCAGAAATTCAGAAAGCTTTTAGCATTGCCAGCGAGGAAAACTTCACTCAGGAAGAATTAAATGAATTGCAGAAGCAAGAACTGTGGATTCAAGACCAGCAGATTGCCATAGATGTAGCAAGAGAACAGGTGACAAAAGCTGCTCAACTCTCGTTAATATTGCGTCAGCTAGTGAAGCGCTTAGGCACAATACAACCGGAAACTGAAAACTGCATCCGTGAATTAGGGGTAGAGGAATTAGAAGCACTAGGAGATGCCGTGCTGGATTTCAACCATCAGTCAGATTTAACAGCATGGTTGCAGGCTAATGCGATATAGAATAACATCCTCGAAGCGGAATTTTCTCACTCAATATTTACATTATGAAAATTAGCAAAAAAAATTGGAAATATGTTTTTTTGCTGGGCCCCCTCCTCATCGCAGCGGGGGTAACAGCAGCACTTGTATCTGGAGTATGGGACCCCCTGACAGTCGGTTTAGTTATTGCCGGAGCAGTGACGATCGCACTTTGGCTGCTATATTTGAGTTACGAACAAAGCTTTTGGGGCCAGCGTTCCACTCAAGCCAGCACCAACGCCCTGATTGCTACCCTCGCCGTCTTTGTGATTCTCGGAGTAATTAACTTCATAGCCGTTCGCTATCCCGTCCGCATCGACTTAACCGAAAGCCAACAATTTACCCTGGCCCCGCAGACTCAACAAATACTGCGAAACCTGCAACAAACAGTCAAAGTTTGGGTATTTGACCCCATCCAAAACCCCCAAATTAAAGAATTGCTGCAAAGCTACAAACGCGAGGGAGGCGACAAGTTCCAATTCGAGTTTGTTGACCCGCAGGCCCAACCTGGAAAAGCGCGGGAATTTAGCATTACCAGCATCGGAGAAGTTTACCTGCAATCCGGCGACAAAAAACAGGTACTGCAAAAAGGTGGCACTGCTTTTGGTAGCGACCCAAATCAAGGTCTTTCAGAGATAAAACTTACCAATGGCTTAGAAGAAATCCTGAGCACTCGCGTTGCTACAGTTTACTTTTTGCAAGGCAAAGGAGCCCGCCCGCTACAGGAAGGTCAAGGCGGAATTCAGCAAGCTGAAAAAGCTCTGAAAGATAAATACTACAACGCCCAAACACTGAATTTGACCGAACGCAAAGAAGTGCCAGAAGATGCAGATGCTTTAATCGTTCCCGGGCCGGACAAACCGTTTTCCGATACAGAAATTAAAGCACTAAGAGCTTATCTCGATCGCGGCGGCAGTTTATTGTTAATGGTAGACCCGGCAATTGATACGGGATTAGACAAATTGCTGCAAGAATGGGGCGTCAAACTAGACACCCGTTTGGCCATCGATGCTTCGGGCACTGGTCAAAGATTTGGCCTGGGCCCTACGGTTCCCACAGTCAGGCGCTACGGCGAACATCCGATTACTCAAAGTTTTGGCAACGGTATTTCATTTTATCCATTTGCGCGTGCTTTGGAAACCTCGCCAGTAGAAGGGATAGAGGAAAAACCGCTGATTTGGACGAGTCAGGAAAGTTGGGCGGAAAGCGATTTGACGACTAAGAAATTGGAGTTCGATCAAAAGACCGATCGACAAGGCCCGCTATTATTAGGTGTAGCTTTAGTTCGATCGTCCACTGACAGCACTCCCTTAAAGCCCTCACCTTCACCCACACCCACTTCGCCCTCGCCTTCACCCCAAGCATCACCGACAACTTCGCCCTCGCCTTCACCCCAAGCATCACCGACAGATTCACCATCGCCGACAACTTCGCCATCGCCGACAACTTCACCATCGCCGACAGATTCACCATCGCCAACAACTTCGCCATCGCCAACAACTTCGCCATCGCCAACAACTTCGCCATCGCCAACAACTTCACCATCGCCGACAACTTCCCCATCACCGACAACTTCACCATCACCGACAACTTCACCATCGCCGACAACTTCACCATCACCGACAACTTCGCCATCGCCAACAACTTCGCCATCGCCGACAACTTCACCATCACCGACAACTTCACCATCACCGACAACTTCACCAACAGCTTCCCCAATCAGCTATTCGGTGATTGTCTCGCAAGAAGCTACGCCTCCAGCATTACCGACGACTTCGCCAACACCCACAGCATTTCCCACAGAATCTCCCACAGCATATCCAGAAAGTTCGCCAACACCGACAGCATCTCCCACAGCATCTCCCAGTCCAAAGTCAACTCCTTCTGCGCCTTCAACTCCTAGAAAAACATCGCGAATGGTAGTAATTGGCACATCTCAATTTGTGACTAACGGTTGGTTTGACCAACAACTCAATAGCGACGTGTTTCTCAATTCAGTCAGTTGGTTGAGTAAACCAGACCAGCAAAGCTTTTCTATCAGTCCGAAAAAAGCTACCAACCGCCGTATTAACATGACGACCATCCAAGTAGGATTGCTGGTGTTAGCTTGGCTAATGTGGCCTTTACTCGGACTGGGAATTGGCGGCGCTATCTGGTGGAAGAGAAGATAAGTTAGTTGACAGTTAACTGTTAACTGTTGACAGTTGACAGTTGACAGTTGTCATTTGTTAATCCTTTGCTGTGGCTAATAACAAATAACCAATAACATTAATCAACAGTCAACAGTCAACAGTTAACAGTTAACAATGCCCAATGCCCCATGCCCAATGTCCAATGCCCAATGCCCAATTCGCTGTTACTATGAAATTGCAGAAAAATACATTAGTATTGATAGCCGTCGCGTTGAGCATGACTGGGTTGGTTGCTTTGTTCGAGATGCAAGTGTCTCCGAAAGAGGAAGCCGCTAAGGAAGAAAAACAGAAAATTTTTGCTTTTAACTCCGATCGCGTACAATTCTTTACAGTCAAAACTCCCGAAAAAATATTGACGTTTGAGCGAGTTTATGCTACAAAAGGAGGCAAGTCTAGCTGGGAAATGAAATTGCCAGTGCAAGCACACGCGAGTCAGGCATCGGTGGATTTTTTGCTAGACAGGCTGGCAACAGGAAAGAGCGATCGCACGATTAATATTACTGCTGCTCAACTGCCCGAATTCGGTCTCGACCAACCCCAAGCTACAGTCACAGTAAAACTGGACAACCAGGAAACTCACCGCCTAGTTTTAGGCAAAACAGACTTTAGCGGCCGCTTCTTGTACGCTCAAGCCAATCCGCCGGAAGCGCCCCCTCAAAATTCCGCCCAAAATTTGCCCGTGCTGCTAGTGCCTTTTGACTTTAAAAATGCCGTCCAGCGACCTTTGTCAGAGTGGAAAAAAGCAGAAGCACCCAAAACAGAGAAACCGCAAAAACCCTCTCCCACGCCAAGTCCTGAGAACAAATAGATGCCCAGTCGCTCTGAGATGTTGCACCATTCTCAATAAGGATTTTACGAACAGGCAAGATGCCTGTTCCACAAGAACATTTACTCTTTGTGGAACAGGCATCTTGCCTGTTGCTGACAATGGTGCGCTCTGGGATAGAATTTAAATAACAAATCCCAAAACCTGTTACATCCAACATTCCTCACCTAAAATACAGAAAAGTCTAAACTTAAACTGTATTTAAGTGGCGTGTATTACCCCCAGGAAAGGGCGAATATGTTTCAGACAGCACTCAACCAAGGTACGACAGCAACGGATACAGCGCTTGACGTTGAACTCCGCAAGGTCTTTAAGGTATTTAACGGCGAAACCGCAGTCCGTGGAGTTGACCTCAACATCCGCCAAGGAGAATTTTTTAGCATCCTCGGGCCTAGCGGCTGCGGCAAGACTACGACGCTGCGCTTAATCGCTGGGTTCGAGACTCCCTCGGCGGGCGAATTGATGATTCGCGGCCAGTCGATGACCAACACTCCAGCTTACCGCCGTCCGGTAAATACTGTGTTTCAAAGCTACGCTTTGTTCGGACACATGAATGTCTGGGACAATATCGCTTTTGGATTGCGGATAAAAAAACTGGGGAAAGCGGAAATTGAAGAACGGGTACGGGAAGTTTTGCAATTGGTGAAAATGGAATCTTTCGCCAACAGGTTTCCCGGTCAAATGTCGGGTGGCCAGCAGCAGCGGGTGGCTTTGGCGAGAGCTCTGGTAAATCGACCGGCGGTTCTGCTGCTGGACGAACCTCTGGGTGCTCTGGATTTGAAGTTGCGGAAGCAGATGCAGTTGGAACTGTCGAATTTGCATCAAGAATTGGGTTTGACTTTTGTGATGGTGACTCACGACCAAGAAGAGGCGATGAGTCTGTCTGACCGGATTGCGGTGATGCACGAGGGGAGGATTGAGCAAATTGGCTCTCCTGAAGAAATTTATGAGTGTCCGCAGACGGCATTTGTGGCGGATTTTATTGGGGATACGAATTTGTTTTCTGGTACGGTGGAATCGATCGACCGATCGACTATCACAGTTCGCACATCAGCCAATCTGAAAATAGTCGTTCAGCAGTCGGATATGTGGAATGGTGTCACAGGCGACTCTGTTGTAGTCAGCGTTCGGCCGGAAAAAGTATATTTGAATCTCTACCAGCCGGAAGTGTCGATTAACTGTTTTGAAGGACGGCTCAAAAATACTATGTACATGGGCACGCACGTTCATTACGTGGTTGAGTTGTCGTCGGGCGATAAAATTACGGTGCGCCAGCCAAATACCGGCGGTTCTTTCCCAGACCCGCACACGCCGATTTACGCTTACTGGGGAACTACTGATTGTCTGGCTTTGACCGATCGAGCATAATTGGGAAACGAAGGAAGAAGGAAGAAGGAAGAAGGAAGAAGGAAGAAGGAAAAAGGAAGAAGGAAGAAGGAAGAGGGGAAGAATGGGAGAATTTCCCCCTTACCAATTATTCCTTATTACAAATTCTCAAATCTAAAATCGAATTTCCCAATCCCCAATTCCCCAATCTAAAATCTAAAATCTAAAATCTAAAATCGAACTGTGCCTCCGACTAACTTACCAATTTCCAGGATTTTTCCGGCTAATTCTACACGCCGTCAGTTCCTAAAAAATTCGGCGGCGACAATTTCCGGGTTAGCTGTTTCGAGTTGTGGCTGGCGACTTGCAGACGTACAATCTGCTCCTCCCGTCAAAGGTGCGGCAGACAAACTTTTCATCTATACTTGGGCAGGCTATACCGATAACGCTTTGCTCGATCGCTTTGCCGAAAAAACCGGCATTCGCGTAGTGGCCGATGTGTTTAGCTCCAACGAAGAGATGCTGGCGAGAGTTCAAGCCGGTGGGGCCCGCGCCTACAGCATCATTTACCCGTCTGACTACATGGTGGTTCAGATGACGGAACTCGGGCTGTTGAGCCCATTAGACCACTCAAGTTTGGGCGGGCTCGATCGGCTCAAAAAACAGTTCCAAAGCCCTGTCTATGACCCAGGAAACCGCTACAGCGTGCCTTTGAGTTGGGGAACCACAGGCCTGATTTACAACACCGAACTACTCAAAGAAGCTCCTGAAGATTGGAACTATTTGTGGGAGCACAAACAGGAGTTAGCAAGGCGAATGACGCTGGCGAGTGATGTTCGAGAAGTCATGGGCGCTGCGTTGCGGATGCTGGGCTATTCTCTGAATTCTACGAACCAAGAGCAAGTGAAAAAAGCTTACGAAAAGTTGGTGGAACTCAAACCGGCGATCGCATCTTTTACTACTGATGCTTGGCGGCCGCAAATGCTGACGGGGGATTTGAAGGTAGCTATGTGTTATTCTTCGGATGCTAATGAAGTAATTTCAGATAACGATAAATTAAAGTATGTCGTCCCCAAAAGCGGTTCTTCTCTTTGGACTGACACTTTAGTAATTCCTAAAGGTTCTCCCAATCCCGACGCAGCTTATAAATGGATTAACTTTTTGCTGCAAGCCGATGTCGCAGCTTCTTTAGTAGAGCGGCTCAGTTTTTCAACTCCTTCGGAAGATGCTTTTAGTTTGTTGACGCCGGAAGTCCGCGAAAACGAGATTCTTTTCCCTTCGGAAGCGGTTTTGAAAAAGTGCGAAGGTGTGGCTCCGGTAGGGAAATTTATGGAAGTGTACGATCGCTATTGGACTCAATTAACCAGCGGCTAATCATCAAACCTAGGGCGGATTTTACACGCAATCTCTAATTATAACCCAATATTTACACAAACTCGCCCCCGCACAGCCGATCGCCCACTCTATCCGTATTAGATCCGCGTTAATCCGCATTCATCAGCGGTTAAAAACTCAAAAAAATTGATTTATGGCTGTTTCTACCAAAACTCCCCCTCCTATTCCTCCCAATCCTTCCTTGAAGGCTGAAACTGTTCCCCCGTGGTCGTCGTGGGCTGGGCCGCTGGCATTGCTCGGCCCTTCTGGCTTGTTGCTGGCTCTATTATTAGTAATACCAACTCTGGTAATTTTTCAGCTTAGTTTAGTACCCAATATTAAGCCTGGAGATTTGGTGAATCCTTCGGGAATCGGCAATTACCTGCGAGTGTTCGAGCCTCTGAATTTGCAGGTGATGGGTCGATCGCTCTTTTTCGCAACGGGGACTACTATTCTGTGTTTGCTGCTGGGATTTCCCGTCGCTTACTGGATCGCCCTCAATGTCTCGAAAAAGTGGCGGAATTTAACTTTGTTAGGGTTTGTGTTGCCGCTGTGGACTTCTTCGCTGTTGCGATCGTATGCTTGGATTACAATTCTGCGTCCTACGGGGGTTCTCAACTCGCTGCTGGCACTTGTAGGCATTCCTCCTCTGGAATTGCTCAATCAAAGTTCCGCAGTTTTAATCGGCATGGCTTACAGTTATTTGCCTTATATCGTGACAATTCTCTACGCTTCTTTGGAAAAGTTAGACCGCAGGTTGCTAGAAGCATCTCAGGATTTGGGCGCGAATCCCGTGGAAACTTTCTGGAAAGTGACAGTACCTCAGACGATGCCGGGAATTGCTGCGGGTTCTTTGCTAGTATTTATTAGCTGTTTAGGCGATTTTGTCGATCCCGAGTTGCTCGGTGGAGCTTCCAGCATGACGGCGGCTCGTTTGATTTACAATCAGTTTTTGGGGGCAACTCAAAATTGGGGGCTGGGTTCGGCTCTGAGTATGGTATTAATCTTTGCAGTGAGTATCGGAATTGCCCTTTTGCTCAAATATGGCGATCGTAATGCAATTTAGGATGTTGAAGGAAGAAGGAAGAGGGAATAAGAAAGAGGGCATAAGAAAGAAAACAATTCTAATTTTTACGATTGCTAATTCCAAATTACCAATTCTCAATTCCCCATTAATTACCAATTACCAATTTCCCATTAGCAAGACATGGAAAATACCGCCGACAATCCACAGGAGGAAATACAAGCCGATATGTACTTAAAACCTAAATTTAAGGTTTCTTGGCAGGTGATATTTGCCGTTTTGATGTTTTTTTATATGTACCTGCCCATCCTGGTACTCACATTTTACAGCTTTAACAAATCGCGTTTTAGCGCCGGCTGGGAAGGATTTACTTTAGATTGGTACGTTAAATTATTTAGCGATACGCGGATTTTAATTGCCCTGAGAAACAGTTTAACAGTGGCTGTGTGTGCAGTTGCAATCTCGGCTGTACTCGGCACTTTGATGGCCGTTGGTTTAGCGCGCTACCGCTTTCCTGGGAAGAGTTTATATCAAGGAGTTTCCTACTTGCCGATTATTATTCCAGATATTGCGACCGCAGTTGCAACTCTGGTATTTTTAGCGGCGCTGGCTATTCCTCTGAGTTTGTGGACAATTGTCGCCGCTCACATTGTGTTTTGTCTGGCTTACATCGCTCTAGCTGTTTCTACTAGATTGGCAGATTTAAACCCGTATTTAGAAGAGGCTGCCTTGGATTTGGGGGCAACGCCTGTTGAGGCTTTTATTCAGGTTTTGCTGCCTCAATTAATACCCGGAATTGTTTCCGGTTGTCTGCTGTCTTTTGTCCTCAGCATGGACGATTTTTTGATTGCGAGTTTTACCGCTGGTAGCGGGACTACAACTCTGCCAATGGAAATTTTTAGCCGGATTCGGACTGGGGTAAAACCTGATATTAATGCTCTGAGCGTGCTGTTGATAGTAGGTTCGGGAGGATTGGCATTTTTAGCGGAATATTTGCGCGGCCGGGGCGAGCAAAAACGGGCTCATTAGTCATGAGTCATTGGTTATTGGTTATTAGTCATCAAAAAACCCGGTTTCTTAAAGAAACCGGGTTTTTGAAGCGGTAAGGTGCCAAGTACGAACCCTACAAAGGTTCTCGGTCTAGGACTGAATTGCTGCTATTTTGCTGCTGGTAATTTCACTTTAGTAGCCAAACCTAGTGCTTCCAAGACTTGAATTGTCATCCAAGTGAAGTCAATTTCCCACCATTTCATACCGTGACGCGCAGAGTATTGAAAAGCGTGGTGGTTGTTGTGCCAGCCTTCGCCGTAAGTCAAAACCGCAACCCACCAACAGTTAGTAGAACTATCTTCGGTTTCGTAAGTGCGGTAGCCAAATTTGTGAGTGGCGCTGTTAACAAACCAGGTGCAGTGATACACGAAAACTAAGCGGACAAAAATTACCCAAACTACAAACGGCCAGCCTGCTGCTAAGTAGAGCAAGACGCCAAATGCGATTTGAATTGGGAGAAAGTAGTTTTGCAAAAATTGGTAAAACGGGTCGCTCGAAATGTCTTTTGTGCAGCGAGAAATTTCAGCGTGAGCTGGACCTTTATATAGCATCCAGCCGATGTGACTCCACCAAAAACCCTTTTGGGCATTGTGAGGGTCGAGCGCATTTTGGTCAGAGTGGGTGTGGTGCAATCGGTGCAGCCCAACCCAATCAATTATTCCTCCTTGACAGGCAAGGGCTCCGCAAAATGCTAGAAAGTATTCTACGAATTTGGGTGTCTGAAAACTGCGGTGGGTGAGCATACGATGCCATCCGAGAGTTATTCCCAAACCGCCGGTTATCCAGTGCATGAATACTGTTAAACCAACTGCTGTCCAATTGAAGTTACTGGGTAGCAGTGCGAACACAGCGCCGATATGAAGTCCTGCTAAACTAATAACGTGCTTCCAATTGTATTGGAGTTTTTCTTGCGTTGCAATTGTCATTCTATTTTTGATTTCTGATTAGATGCCGAGCTGAATTCACCTATAAAAGTTTGGATTGAGGTAGTGAACTGTTTTGTTGAAGACTTACCCAAACTAATAAATAATGAAGGATAGATGTTGGATTAGGATTGAAAAAATTTACCGTTTTGTCTTAACAATAAAAATTTTGGATGCTAAACAAAATTTTTTGTTCCCAAATCTATTATAACTGATTCTGGTTTTGGTTGGGTCGATCGCACCAGAGGATGCGAGCTTACTTCAACCCAACCTGTACCCGATCGCAAAAAACAGGATTAGCCATTGGTCACGAGCCATTAGTCCAGAACTGATGACAGACAACCCATGACTAATTGCCGATCGCTATCTATTTTTCTGCTAATTTCACTTTGGTTGCCAAACCCAGCGATTGCAGCAGTTGAATGGTCATCCAGGTGAAGTCGATTTCCCACCATTGGAGACCGTGGCGAGCCGAGTATTGAAAGGCGTGGTGGTTGTTGTGCCAGCCTTCGCCGTAGGTGAGCAGGGCAACCCACCAGCAGTTCGTCGAGCGATCGCCCGACTCATAGGTGCGGTAGCCGAATTTGTGGGTAGCGCTGTTAACCAGCCAAGTGCAGTGGAACACCACCACGATCCGCATAAACACGCCCCAAACCACGAAAGACCAGCCGCCTAATAAATAAAGCAACACACCGAAGACAACTTGGATGGGGATAAAATATGCTTGGAGAAACTTGTATACTGGGTCGTCGCCGATGTCTTTAGTAAAGCGGGGGATTTCAACTCTGATCGGCAGATCCGAGAGCATCCAGCCCATGTGGCTCCACCAGAAGCCTTGATTGGAATCGTGGGGATCTGTTTCGGTGTCGGAATGTATGTGGTGTAACCGGTGCATTCCTACCCAGTCGATCGGGCCACCTTCACAGGAAAGAGTACCGCAAATAACTAGAAAATACTCTAGCCATTTCGGTGTTTGAAAACTGCGGTGGGTGACAAGGCGGTGAAATCCGAGAGTAATTCCTAAACCACCTGTTACCCAATGCAGGAATACTGCTAGCCCGACCGCAGACCAGCTAAAATTACTCGGCAGCAAAGCAAATAAAGCACCGATGTGCAGAAAGGCCATAAAGCCTACGACAGGCCAATCAGGAGAAGTTTTTTTGGAAGTTGCAATCGTCATGAATATATTATGTTTACAAACTAGGGGCCGCATCTACGCCATAATGAACAGCGCGCACGCAAAGGGTGAGCGAGGTATAGATGAATAGCGTTTCACGGCTACAGGAAGCAGAACAGGCACTCTTTCAGATTTTTTCTGGTATTGACACTACAGTCAAGCAAAATCTTCAACGAGTCTTAAAAGCTTTTCGCAGCCACCGGGTTGGAGTCCACCATTTTGCAGGGGTTACGGGTTACGGCCACGACGATTTGGGTCGGGAGACTTTGGACGGGTTATTTGCCGAAGTGGTAGGGGCAGAGGCGGCGGCTGTCCGGGTACAGTTTGTTTCGGGTACTCACGCGATCGCCTGTGCTCTTTTTGGCATCCTGCGTCCTGGTGATGAAATGTTGGCAGTGGCTGGTTCTCCCTACGATACTTTAGAAGAAGTGATCGGCTTGCGGGGGCAAGGTCAAGGTTCACTGCTTGAGTTTGGCATTAGTTACCGTGAGTTGCCTCTAACTCGCGAAGGAAGTTTGGATTGGCAGGCATTGAGATCTACTATTTCAGCAAAGACTCGTCTGGTTTTTATCCAGCGCTCTTGCGGCTATTCTTGGCGGTCGAGTTTGTCTATTTCTGAGATTAAAAAAATCGTCGCCATAGTCAAACATCAGAATCCTAGCACAATTTGCTTTGTCGATAATTGTTATGGGGAGTTTGTCGACGATTGCGAACCTACTGCTGTGGGTGCGGATCTGATGGCTGGTTCTTTAATCAAAAATCCGGGGGGTACGATCGTCCCTGCTGGCGGTTACGTCGCCGGGAGGGCTGATTTGGTGGAGGCGGCAACTTGTCGCTTGACGGCACCGGGAATTGGCAGCAGCGGCGGCGCTACTTTTGATTTGAATCGCTTGCTGTTTCAGGGTCTTTTTTTGGCTCCCGGGTTGGTGGGGGAGGCGCTCAAGGGAAATCATTTGACGGCTTATATTTTTTATAAGTTGGGTTATCGGGTGAATCCGATTCCTTTGGCTAAAAGACGGGATGTGATTCAGGCGATCGAATTCGGTTCTGCTGATAAATTAATTGCTTTTTGTAGGGCGGTTCAGCAAAATTCCCCCGTGGGTTCGTATTTAGATCCGGTGCCGGCTCCGATGCCGGGGTACGAGAGTCAGTTGGTGATGGCTGGGGGTACTTTTATTGATGGGAGTACGTCGGAGTTTTCGGCTGACGGGCCTCTCCGGGAGCCTTACGTGGCTTTTTGTCAGGGGGGGACTCATTGGACTCATGTATCGATCGCTCTTGAAGCTGCGATCGATGCTGTGGGCCCAGCAAATAAGTTGTAGGGGCGGTGCCTCTTGGGAGGCTAGGGGGGGTTGATTAACAGTTCCCTGTCCCCCCCTGAGTTTTGAATTAAAGAGTAGATTTTTTGCAAGAAGCTAAGTTTGTGATTTTTCACCGCAGAGGCACGCAGATTGACGGTGATGTTTGGTTTTCCGATTGTGTAGGTTTGGTTTAGCGAAAGCAAAACCCAACAACTACAAAACTCTCAAGGTGTTTCTTCAAGTTGGCGCTGTCGCATTAGGAGAAATAAAGGCAAACCAAGGGAAACACCCACCAGTAAGTTACTGGCAATATAAATCCACAAGTTTTTCATTTTTAGACGCGAACCTTTGCTAAATACAAAAGTAGCAAAAACCAGGGATGACACTATTACATCCATGCCGAAAAAACCCGAAATTTGATGGGCAAACAACTCACCGAAGAAAGCGTTAATATTCAACCCTTCTTCTAAAAGAAAGGGGACAAACTGGGAGTAGGGCAAAGCAGTGCCTAGAATACAGAAAATTAAGCAGGCAATTTTCAACATTTTTAAACCTCCACTTTGTTAATTAAAAATCGTTGGATTTGGGAGTTTACTCAGCATTGCTGAGTGCTTGAATATCGCTTTGCATAATTATGCTGACATTGCGCGAAATCTTGTCGATTTCCCAATCCCACCACCGAATTTCTAATAGTTGTGCAACTTCACCATCGCTAAAACGCTGTTTGATTGGATGGGCGGGGTTTCCACCGACAACTGTGTAAGCGGGAATGTCTTTTACTACAACTGATTTGGCGGCAATGACGGCACCGTCGCCGATTTTTACTCCGGGCATAATCAGCGATTCATAGCCGATCCAAACATCGTTGCCAATGACGGTATCGCCTTTACTTGGCAGTTCCATTAATAAATTCATCGCTGTTTCCCAACCATTTCCAAAGATGGGAAAGGGATAAGTTGAAATCCCATCTAGTTTATGATTGGCACCGTTCATAATAAATTTGACGTTGGTGGCGATCGCACAAAATTTACCAATAATTAATCGCTCGCTTCCGTAATTATAAAGTACATTTCTTTCAAAGTTTTCTGGATCTATTGGATCGTCGTAATATGAGTAATCGCCGACGATAATGTTGGAGGATTTAATGAAGTTTTTGATGAAGCAGACGCGCGGTTGGTCTGCGATCGGATAAGGTCGGTTGGGATCTGCCCCCATTTCTGTCATAAGTTTCAATCCTTATTCGTTAAGCTGCTGGATTTATGTACTGTTAATTCGACAGTCCTGGACGCACGCTTCCCCAAAAAACCAGGTTTCTAGTTGTCGCGATCGAGCGTATAGAACCCATTTGATATCTTTTGCGCGATCGCGTAAAATCAAGGCGGAGTAGATAAATTCAAGTGAGCTGGGGTGAGAAATGGGATATTCAAGCGATTTGACAGACTCATAGTGGGAAATAATCGAGCCTTTACTATCCCAGAAGAAGAAAACTCGACCCCCAGTGTGGACAAAGCGACAACTCCTTTTCGGGCATATTTTATCAGCTCAAAAACGGTTGTAATTGGGGAGATTTACCCAGAGATTTACCGCCATATTCAACAGTCTTCTGGCATTACCAAAATTGGTGTGAAGATGGCTCTCTCGAACGGATTGAGACACAATTACATAGCAAGGTACGCGAACAAGTCAAAAAAAACCGCAGTGGACGACTCTAATTATCATTGACTCCCAAGCTGTGAAAAATACTTGTAATGCCAGTATTGAGTCAAAAGGGTTTTGTTTCTATAAATGCACGAATGGCATCAAAAGACATCTAGCGGTAGATATACTAGGTTTCCCCTTCTTTACTCACTGTACTAAAGCCAGTGTATCTGATGACCCTCGGGGCTAATTGAAATGCTCACACATAACATCGATTACTTCAAATCTAAACCGGACGACCTGCCCAAAACCACAATCTTGTTGGATAATGGCTATCATCCTGAGAAACTAACCCAAGCTTTAGAGACGGTTTATCCAGAGATTATGACGAAGATTCAATTTGAACTTTCAGCTAAACCATCGAAAGCAGAAAAGGCGGCTAAAGGGCAATCTGGATTTGTGCCTGTTGCGGCTAGATGGGTAATTGAACGGTCAAATGCTTGGGTGGAGCGATGTAAAAGTTTAGTCAAGAATTTTGACCGGACACTCCAACGTTCCAACGCCAAGCTCAAGCTGTGTTTCATTCGGCTAATGCTCAAACGACTAGCTACCGCCTAAAAAGATATCAAATGGGTTCTATACAAAAAAATGTTACCTAAATTCTCTCAGACTCACTTCCTCTCGACAACTAACTATCTCTCTGTTTTTAATCATAGAAATTGTGTTCAACGGAGTCGAGCGAGCAGCATGATTCCTACCTATATTTGTCACCCCCCAAGCGCTGACATTGAATTTTTAGGGTGCAGCAAGCACCTTACTGCGCACTTACATTTAATTGGTAGGGTACTTGCTGCACCGTACGCTGAGAGAATTGCGCGCTTACATTTAATTGGTAGGATGCTTGCTAAGCGCACTTTAAAGATTACCTTTAAGCCCGATCGCATTTACAATCGTCCACGCATCTACCAACAGCAGAAGCAGCGTACATAAAAGTAAAATAAGATACATCCAAGGCTGCGACAAAGGGCGGACATCTCTAGTATCAATACCTGTTTTTGCTTCCACCAAACCGACTAATTTACCAAATCCAGCCACTCGCATTGGCAGCAAATAACCTTCTCCCGAATGACTCAAAAAATAGTAAACTAAACCTCCTTGACCGGTCGATCGAGGTTTGAGAGCTTTTACCTCAGTCCAAGGTAGCGACCAACCCTTGCGAAACAAACGCGGAAACCAGTTGGGATATGTGACTTCAATCCCTTCTTCGCTGACAATTACCCTTTCACTGAGTACGCCGTAGAGGCCCGCAGCGCCGACAACAATTCCCGCCCAGATTGCGGCGGGGGGAACCGGTGCTTTGGTTACTTCCGACAAAAAGGGCAAGGGAATTGTCAGGGCTGTGTACAAGCTCAACAGCGTGATTCTAATTAGGGGAGAAAGCCGGAATACCGCCGGCTCAAATACTGGGGCAGAAGATGGGGGAAATGCGATAGGTTTTGCTGACATGGCTGAAATTCGAGAAGCTGTTTAATGATATTTTTGCACAGTTGTCGAACCCGCCAACCAAACTCAGGGAAATAGGAAAAACCGGACAATCTTTGCTGTCGGGAGTTTCGATCTAAAATTCATTTCACAAACTTTGATTTTTAAGTGTTGAGTTTTTACCACTTTGCTGAAGTTGGAATTTTGAGCGCGGAGTTATCAATTAACTGACAATTTATAACTCAAAACTCACAACTCCGATTAATCAACGGCGGTTAGCGCCGGTACAGTCAAAGGTTCTGAGATTTCTCGGGATTTGGGGCGGCGGGCCATCGCTGTTCGATCGCCCTGAACTGCCTCTGGGGATCTGCTAGGATTGACGTTTGAATAGGGGCCTTCGTTAATCTGCAAGCGATCGCAAGGAATTTTATCCGACAAAATTGCACTAGCCATCATCCCGGTGTGAATTTCCAATGCTGCAGCCGGCATCGCTTCAAACACTAAGCGCTGTCCGGGAAACACCACTCGTTCAAAGTACCAGTTAGGAATGTTGGCGATGCGAGCAATCTGAATCTGACTGGTGGCGTTGACGTAGCAGCACAGAATCTTGCTGTCGGTGTCTGAGGGTACGGGGTCAAGAATTTGAGCCATAACTGCTGAGGGAGCCTTGCCTAAAAGTTTTAGTTATCTTCTCAGGCTAACACTAGGTGATCCCGCCTACTGTAAAGCCGACTACCAACTCCCTAATACATGAGAGACCGATCGTACCTAACTTAAACTCTAACCGGATAAATATGGTTTTTTTGACTCTGCGCTGGGATTTTAAGTCAAAATACGCTGTATTGACTTAAAAATTAGCTTTTTTCTGCTGCTGTCGCCGATCGACACCAACAAGCTCGGCCTTGAGCCAAATAGAAAAATTTAAGAATATTTAATGTCAAATTGCGAAAATTAGACATATTGTAAAGTTATATTAAAAGAATATTAACATAGCTGAAAAAGTTCCACTTTAGGATATGGCAATCATGGAAAATCGAGAAAACCGAGTCCTGTACGTTCGCCTCCCTTGCAATCCTATTTTCCCGATCGGAGTTGTGTATCTTTCGGATCACGTACACAAGCTGTTTCCCGATGTCCAACAGCGCATTTTCGATTTAGGCGCGGTGCCCCCCCTGGATTTCGCTAAAGCTTTGGATGCCAGCATAGACGAGTTTAAGCCGACGCTGCTAGTTTTCTCTTGGCGGGACATTCAAATTTACGCGCCCGTGGGCGGCAGGGGCGGCAACCCCTTGCAAAATGCCTTCGAGTTTTACTACGCCAAAAATCTGCTGATCAAGTTCCGGGGAGCACTCGGAGGACTGCGTTTAGCCGCGTCTTACTACACCGAACTCTGGCGCAATTTGGGACTGATTAAGCGCGGATTGAAGCGGGCCCGGAAATACCGCCCCGAAGCTCGTGCAGTGGTCGGAGGCGGTGCTGTGAGCGTTTTTTACGAGCAGTTGGGACGTAGTTTGCCGGCGGGAACTGTGGTTTCGGTGGGGGAAGGCGAAGCTTTGCTGGAGAAGTTGATTAAGGGGGAAGATTTGGCGGAGGAAAGGTGTTATGTGGTGGGAGAAACTGTGCCGCGCGCGAAGCTAATTCACGAAAAACCAGCCAACATCGAGAAAACAGCCTGCAATTATAACTACATCGAAACGATTTGGCCGGAATTTTCCTATTATCTACAAGATATGGACTTCTACGTGGGAGTCCAAACCAAGCGCGGCTGTCCTCATAATTGCTGTTACTGCATTTATACGGTGATTGAAGGCAAGCAAGTGCGGATCAATCCGGCGGATGAGGTGGTGGCCGAGATTCGGCAATTGTACGATCGAGGTATCCGCAATTTCTGGTTTACCGACGCTCAATTTATCCCAGCACGCAAATTCATCGACGATGCAGTTGAATTATTGCAAAAAATCATCGCCGCCGGCATGGACGACATACACTGGGCCGCTTACATCCGTGCGGACAATCTCACACCAGAATTGTGCGATTTGATGGTAAAAACGGGGATGAATTACTTTGAAATCGGCATCACCAGCGGTTCCCAGGAACTGGTGCGGAAAATGCGGATGGGCTACAACTTGCGAGTAGTTTTAGAGAATTGCCGCGATTTAAAAACCGCCGGTTACAACGATGTGGTTTCCGTCAATTACTCGTTTAACGTCATTGACGAAACCTTTGAAACTATCCGGCAAACTATTGCTTATCACCGAGAATTAGAGCGAATTTTCGGAGCCGATAAAGTAGAACCAGCGATTTTCTTTATCGGGTTGCAGCCGCACACAATTTTGGAAGAATACGCCTTTAAACAGGAGATTCTGCAACCTGGTTACGATCCCATGAGTTTGATGCCTTGGACAGCGCGCAAATTGCTTTGGAATCCCGAGCCTTTGGGTTCGTTTTTCGGACAGATTTGTTTAGAAGCTTGGCAGCGGAATTCCAATGATTTCGGCCGCGAAGTGATGGCAATTTTGGAGGAAAAACTCGGCTGTGCGGATTTGGAAGAGGCATTAACCGCGCCTGTGGAAATCAAAGACAAACAGTTGGCAGCAGTTAATTGATTACCAGGTTCGCAGTCAGGACGACGGTTATTTAAAAAATGGGAAATGGGAGCAAAAATGTATCTTCTGTTTCCCTTTTTATTATTCACTAAATAGCTAAGCGCCAATAAACATTACCGTGTAACTGAGTCAGTTGGCGATCGCATGGGAGGCGAGAAACCCGGTTCCTAGGAAAATCAAAAGTTTAGTAACGAGAAATATATGAAGAAACCCGGTTTCTCTGATCGGCGCGAACAAGTCATAAAATCTTAAAAATGTTCTGAATGCAAGAGATTGCTTTTCTTCGATCGCATTGACATACTTTATGTATTTTCACTGGTGTAGGGTGCACAGTTCGCACCTTACTTAAACCGACGGTGTACCGTGTTCCAGCCGCACATCACCTGTGAGATTAAATATTATTAATATCCAGCAAAGATCGCTTAAGATGTAATTATATAGGTAAAACCAGGAGTGACAAGATGTTTTATAAAGATAGAGTTAAGGGCATAAAAGGAGTAGGTCTAGTTATGGCGGGGATTAGTGCGATTCCCTTCGGGATAGCTTCGCTTCACGGCTTTTTGACAGCCTCAGCAAAAGCAACGGCACTAAATCAACCGATTGCGAAAGTTCGGGCGATCGCGCCGAACACTTTGGGCAATTATCAACCGCTGCAAATTTCTCAAGTTGAGGGATGTCCCAGGGCCGAAATGGTGCAATTTTTCGCAACGCCCAACTTTTCTATATACATTTGCAAAACCCAGGAAGGCAATATTTTTTACCGCGGCCTCAGCAAAATAAATGGCAGCCAAATCAATGTCATGCAAGTAACGACAGGTGACGACGGAACTTATGAAGCGACTAACGGCAATATTATCTATTCAATTAACCCCGAACGCCTGCAAGTCCGGCAGAATGGTAAGGTAATTTTGACCGAAGCTGTCATCAAGTAACACTAACTGTTATTTAATGATAAATTCACTAAATTTAGGGTGTATTTTATTTAAGTTAAAAATTCAAGAGTCGCCCAAACATCTTGATTCCTTAATAATCAAAGAGAATCAGTGGTAACGCTTATAAAATAGACTAACTTTTGTTTAAATACCTCTGAATGAGGACGATCGCCACAATATCGTCCACCGGTCTCGGCGGCGTGCGCATTCCCTTCGGAATCAAGCGGTCGAGTCCCGTCGGAGGGTACATTTGCCAGTAGCGTTCCCTCGCTTCTAAACTGCTGTACCTCTCATCCACCTGAACAATTTTGAGCGCAGGCGACAAACTCTGCGTCAGTTTTTGTTTCCAACTCTTAGAAGTCGTTTGATCTCCGATCACCAATAACTCAATCGAAAACTGTTCGCACAGAGATTGAATAGTAGATATAGCTGCTTCCGACAGCACAACTTGATGGTAGCAGACGTTTTTATCTCTACCCATTACAGCTATGCCGCATTTGTCTTTACCAGGATCGAAACCTAAAATCATAGCCAGTTACCCATTATTAATTACCAAATTTATTTTTTAATTTTCAAGTCTCCTTGGCCTTGTTTTTGTTGTCCGGTGCGGAACACAACGGCTCCGTTTTCAAGAGCAACTAAATCTATTTTAAGCGGGCCGGCGATGTAAGTGACATCTGCGGCGATCGCCTGAACGTCCACCGGTTTCTCGTACTGCTGCAATCGCTCGATAAAATCCGCTAAAGTTTCAATCTGACTGTCGGCAACTTGGACTCTACCGCCGACAACGCCGATCAGGCGAGCGCGAAATTGACAAGCTTCTATCAATTGCAGCAACTGCAGCCGCACCTGTTCGTCGGTCAAAGTCACCGGATCGACAGCAACCCCTGCAATCACATCTCCAGCGCGGAAAACAACTCGATTGATTTCTGCTTCTGCAAATACCTTAATTACCTTTTCTTCCCGCAGGTAATTAGCGCCGGCGACAATTCGCACCACGTAGTCTTGACCGTCTTTAATCTGACTAATTAGTTGATCTATTTCTGCTTTAGTAATTTGAATAACCTGCTCTTTAACCTTCTTATTCTCCGGTTGCATCAGTCCGACGGTGGTTTTATTTGCTTCTTGCAAGAGTCGATCGATCGCGCCACTTGCCATACCGGGTTCAATAATGCGAACGACGCCAGCAGCTAAAATTTGACCGCGCCTGATGGCAACTGTACCCTCGCGGATTGCCTGAAAATCGCGTTCCAAAACTTGCACTTGCTGCTGCAATAAAGTTTGTTGCTGTTCGAGTTGAGCTTGTTGCTGTGCCAAGGTTTCTAAGAGTGCTTCCCTCTCGGCAATTACTTTGTCGCGCTCGACAATTATGCGATCGCGCTCGGCGAGATTTTGCACCCGCTGGGCAATTTCCTTGTCTCGCTGGGCAATTAGTTCGTTGCGATCGACAATTTCTGTGTCTCGCTTGGCAATTTCTGCGTTTCGCTTGGCAATTTCTGCGTCTCGCTGGCCTATTTGAGTTTTTACCTGCTCTCGCTGCTCGATTAACTGTTGGCGTTCCTCTTGCAGTTGGGCGATTTCCGATCCTAAAGTCGTTTTTTGATCGGAAACAGTTTTCAATTGGTTCTCGGTGCGATCGAGCTGAGCTTTTGTACTCGATCGGGCCGTTTCAACCAGTTTCAATTGTTCTTCGGTGCGGGATTTAGCCGCTTCCACACTGCTGAGCTGTTCTTCTGTCTGAGATTTAGCCGCTTCTACCTGACTTAACTGCTGTTCAGTTTTAGACTTGGCTGCTTGCACGCTGTTGAGCTGAGCCCGCAGCGAGTTTAATTTTGTTTGCGTCCGAGCTTGCTCGGCATTAGCGGCTTGGAGGGATTGATTAATTTGCTCTAAATTGGCTTTAGCTTGCGCTTGAGCGGCTCTGGCTTGAGCTAATTCAGTTTCAACTCGATTTTTTTCTTGAGTGGCCTGGTTGATTTCTCTGCGGGCGTTGTTGAGCCTTTTTTGAATCTCGTCTATTCTAAAAACTCCGGTTCGCAGCGGCTTGCTAGTCGCAAACAAAATACCCAGAGTCAGTGCTGACAGGATGCTACCGGCCATTACTGTCACAACAACAGCAGTATCGCGGGGGCGAAGTTTGAACAAGCTCAACCTTGCCTTGCCGACTTTCGTCCCAAGGCGATCGCTGACAGTGGCGATCACACCCCCCAACACTAAAATTACAAATACCAGGATGTATCCAGCAGTCATTCCGATTTTAGATTTTGGATTTTGGATTTTGGATTGAATCTAAAATCCAAAATCCAAAATCCTATACTTTCTCGGCATCAAGTGAATTGCTGGCTTAAAGCCACCGGGTTGTGGACTGTGATCTTTTTCTTGTGGATCGAGATCATGGTTTCTTGTCTGAGATCCCCGAGCAAACGAGTCACAGTTACCCGTGTCGAGCCGATCGCTTCGGCGATCGCCTGGTGGGACAGCTTCAAATCTATCGTAATCCCCTCTGTACCGGGCACGCCAAAATCCCGGCACAGAATCAGCAAAAAGCTGACGAGTCTCGAACCCATATCTCGGTGAGCCAGCGTTTCGATCATCATCTCAGTTTGCAAAATCCGAGACGACAGCCCCCGCAGCATCACCATCGACAATTCCGGGTCTTCCTTGAGCGCTTTCTCGACTTGTTCGATCGGCAGCGAGATCAATTCCACCGGCGTAAAGGCTACCGCGTGGTAAAACCTGTCCGATCGGTGTCCCGTAATCAGAGACAGCACCCCAAATACGCTATTTTCGCGCAGGAGGGCAACTGTAATTTCTTCCCCTGCTTCGTACACCCTGGACAGCTTCACGGCACCTCTAATGAGAACGTAGACGCGCTCAGCCGGGTCTCCAGGGAAAAAAATTGTCTTGCCCCGTTCAAAGGTTTCCACAATGGGTGGAAACGCCCCGCCGCTGATTTGGCGGAACACGGCTGCTAGCGGTCTATCATGCGTCACGACTAGATCCTTTGTACTAATCAATACTTTATAACTTGCGGATTAACCTTATTGAGTAAATATACTTCCCAACCTCCAATATGCAAGGATTCTGTTACTTCCATCTAATGTTAAGGTAAACACACGCTGTATGATTAAATCTAGCCCTTCTCTTAACTTTTTCAATTCCGCCTCCATGTAGCTCCACAGCAAAATTAATATCAATTGTGTCTCAATTGTGTCTCAATTGTGTCTCAATCAGTTAAATCTGAATCAGTTGTGTCTAAACTGGCGGGGTTGTCGCATAGAGCCAATGAGAACGGTGCTAGTTGCTTCTAG
Organism: Microcoleus sp. BROC3; assembly: GCF_036702515.1. Lineage (NCBI taxonomy): Bacteria > Bacillati > Cyanobacteriota > Cyanophyceae > Oscillatoriales > Microcoleaceae > Microcoleus > Microcoleus sp. BROC3. The sequence continues at coordinate 72,634 of NZ_JAUBTQ010000030.1, read as the reverse complement.
AAGAAATACAGATGATAGATTTGACCGGAAAAAATGCTCTTGTTACGGGCATTGCCAACAATCGCTCGATCGCCTGGGGCATCGCTCAGCAGCTCCACAAAGCTGGGGCCAACCTCGGCATAACTTATTTGAAGGACGAGAAAGGCAAGCACGAGCGCAAAGTCGCTGAACTGGTGGAACCGCTCAATCCCAGTCTGTATTTGCCCTGCAATGTCCAAGACGAGAGCGAAATTGAGTCTACTTTTCAAACCATCGCCGACAAGTGGGGCAAGTTAGATGTCCTGATCCACTGTCTGGCTTTTGCCGGCAAGGACGAACTTTCGGGAGATTTCACCAACACTTCGCGCCAAGGTTTCTCCAATGCTTTGGATATTAGCGCTTACTCGCTGGTGCGGCTTTGTGCTGCTGCTAAACCGCTGATGGCCGAGGGCGGCAGTATTGTGACCCTGACTTATTTGGGCGGCGTTCGGGTAGTTCCTAACTATAATGTGATGGGAATTGCTAAGGCGGCTTTGGAAATGAATGTTCGTTATCTGGCTGCTGAACTGGGCCCGTTAAATATTCGGGTAAATGCGATTTCTTCGGGTCCGATTCGGACTCTGGCTTCGTCAGCAGTTGGCGGTATTCTGGACATGATCCACCACGTTGAGGAAGTGGCCCCGCTGCGGCGGACGGTGACTCAGCAGGAAGTGGGAAATGCTGCGGCTTTTCTGTGCAGCAATCTCGCTAGCGGGATTACGGGTCAAGTTTTGTATGTCGATGCCGGTTACGAAATCATGGGAATGTAACAGTTGTCGAGAATTTTGATTTATGTAGGGGCGGGTTGAGACAATAAACTTTAACTTTAACAAGTAAGTTTTATGCAAAAGCCGCCCCTTTCGAGAGTTTTGAGTTTTGCATAATTCTCTTAACTAAACACTTGAGAATCAGCGCTGATCAAGCTGTAATCTTCAATTACTAATTATCAATAACTAATGAATGACCCATTGCGAATTATGGAGATAATCGATCGCCCTTCTCTACCTCCTACAAGTTCAGTTCAACCAGCTAGGGCCGCCTTGGTGAAACGCACGACACTGGAAACGGATGTCACGGCCAGCCTCAATCTCGACGGTGTGGGAACTTGCAAGGCGTCTACGGGGATTCCGTTTTTAGACCATATGTTGCACCAGATTGCTTCTCACGGATTGATCGATTTGGACGTGCAGGCGATCGGTGATTTGGAGATTGACGACCACCACACGAACGAGGATGTGGGAATTACTTTAGGCCAAGCCCTAGCAAAAGCTGTCGGGGATCGATCGGGCATTTCTCGCTTCGGGCATTTCATCGCACCTTTGGATGAAGCTTTAATAGAAGTAGTGCTAGATTTTTCGGGACGCCCTCACTTAAGTTACAGCTTGGAAATTCCCAACCAGCGGATCGGCACTTACGATACCGAATTAGTGAAAGAGTTTTTTTCGGCGGTGGTGAACCACACTCAAATGACACTGCACATTCGACAGTTGCAGGGGGGAAATTCTCATCACATTGTGGAAGCCGCGTTTAAAGCATTTGCGCGAGCTCTGCGGATGGCGGTAGAAATCGATCCGCGGCGCGCCACTCGGATTCCGAGTTCTAAAGGGGTTTTGTAGTTTGGGGTTTGCAGTAGCGCTTCTGGGCTACTGCAAAAGCTGTTACTCAAAATATATCTGCTATATAGTTAAAAACACCTTGACTTCCCTCACCGTACTTTCCGATAAATTCAGCGATTAGTCGATCGCTACATCTTTCTATAGCTTCATCAATAGAACTTTGTGCTAAAACTTGACGAGCCGACTGACGCAAAACTTCAAACAGATTCACAGTATAGCGAGTATCTTCACTGACAAAATCCCACAGTTCTCGACCTATTAAAGTGATCATTTCCGAATTTGGCAAAATTTGCTTCAGCAAACCAAGAGTGACAGTTTTATTAGTTCTTTTGCCGTAAGCTATACCAATATAAGCGCGATCACCCTCGTTAATTTTTTCCTCAATTTTCGCAGCCCAATATACTATCTGGTCTTTATCCATATCATTCGGGCCACTTTTTACCTGTATCCAGCATTTCTCGCCATCACTGGTAGTTTTAATTGCGTCCCATCCTGACTCTTCCGGTGGACTTTCTGCACTTTCAGAGCAAGATATCAATAGTTTTTGAATAAAAAATCCCATTGAGGTGACAATAAACCTAGTAGCAGTCATATAAACATTAAGCCTGACAACTTCTTCGGGAGTGTCCAGATTTAACGCCCTGATTAAAAACGGGTTGGGATGAATTTTCCCTAAAGTCAGATTTTCAACCATAGCTAGCTGTCGCCCAGTAAAATCCCGACAAATACTGGCTAAAAAATTTTCAGCGATAGTAAGTTGCAGCGAAAGGTTGCCTGAAGAGATAAATGCTAAAATTCGTTCAATCTCATCGGGAGTAAATCTGAGCGCTGTTTTGCCAGATATGCTGCTAATGCCGTTTATGAGCGTTTCTGCTTGTAAGTTAAAAAATTCTTCTAAATCCGCAAAGTGACTGGCGAAAGATCGAGACTTTCTGGCAGGCAATCCTACTTCTTTTTCTAAAACAAAGGCTAATAATTCATGAAGTTGCTCTAACACTTTTATTTATCCTAAACTATTTTAAATGTTAGTGAACTGAAAAGAGAAAGCTGAAGAAACTCATACTTTACTAAAATCCAAAAGCAAGAGCATCAAGCATATGCTTACCCTTCTCCCGCCCAACTTCTTGATATATATCCAAAAGTTCTTCGTAAGCAGTCTCTCCGCCTATAATATTCCAAAACTCATGCCCCATAATGACAGCTTGTTCAAAGGGCGTGTACTTCCTTGCCACTGACCATTTATAGTCTGAACGATTTGGCCCGTAAGGATTGTAAGCCATCGCATAATAAGATTGAGCGTCGGGGCGAGACAGTCCGCACAGTAAATGATATCTCAGCAGTCGTTGAATTACCTCCAAGCATTGTCCTTTGTTGGGTTTTGACCCTTTAATTTCAAAGAAAAATTTCCTCCCGTCACGGGATAGCACGTACAAATCTGCTTTGACCGATCGCCTAACTAAATGGTTCGTTTTTTGAGCCTCAAGAACAGCTTCTATCATTTCTTCAAAAGCAGGTTTATTTGCATTTTTGTCGGCTGACTGCTCAAATAGTGCTATCTGACGCTCAATTTCATTGATAGCCTCTATGCTAACTTCGCCAGAAATTTCATAGCTTCTGCTTGCTTCTTGGTGATGTTCCAAAGCAATGAGTTTTGCACATTCTTCATAAGTTGTGCCCAAGCTGCTGCTGAAACCTCTTTCAAACTCGTTAATCCGCAGCAACTCTGAGGGCATAATAGCAGCCTGAAACGGTTTCAATTGACCTTTAGAGGATTTGCATGATAAATATGCTGCTGGAATATCAAGTTTTGGTATTAGGCGTCCTCTGTATTCATTGACAAGATTTTCGATGAAAACTTCTAAGTATGCTTTGATTATGACGCGGGTAGTTGAGCTAATGGCTGACATTATTTTACTGCAAATATTCAGTTGACTAGACTTGTTGAAAACTGTAATACCAAATCCAGCTTAAATATCTCCCTTATTTCTTAGTCCGCAGAGGCAGACTTCGTTTGTGTAGTTGCGGTTTCAACCGCCGAACTATCGAGGGGTAGCTTGTATTAACCACCCCACTCAATCTATCCAAACTTCGTCAAAAATCGGAAAGCATCGAGTACGTGACTCGCGCAAACGTAAGGCGAAGTGTTGTAAAAAGCTTGCCAAGCAGCCGCTTTATCTTCGTCGTATTTATCTGCTCTTTCCAAGTGTTTACCCAGCCAATTCAGCCGCACCGCGTGACCGACTAATACATCTAAAACGATGTATTCTTCTACTTGCAACTCTGGGTTACGGTGGCCAATCGCCGCCAACTCCATCAGCGCCTCTATATTGACTTGTCGGTATTCCGGTGCCACAATCTTATTCAGCAAATGCTCGATTTGTAGCGCAAAATTCTTTTCGCCAGGGGTCATTTCCGATAAAATGATATGGCTATCTAACCGATTTTTGCGCTCTAATTTGTCGCCAATTATCAAGCCTTTGCAGTGCCGCAGCAGTCCCCAAACACTCGGATAAAAATCCTTCGGTACGCGATTGACAGTACCTTCCATTTGCCGCTTCCGCCGCCATCCTCCCGCAGGCATTTGCGGTTCTTCGGAAACAGGCGCTACTACCCATTCAATATCTTTTTCCGCCTGTTTGACGCGCAGGGATTCTTGCTGTTTGAGGATTTGATTCATTTCCTCGTATTCTGTCAACACTTGGCGCAGGCGATTTTTGATTTCAAAAGGACTTAGCTGCATTAAATGTTCGTAAGCTTCATTCTGCGTCACTCCTAATTCGCGGGCTAATTCGCTTGTTAAAAGCAGAATAAAGTAGCTAACTCTCAGTGTCAGCAGACCTTTAAATAATTGCGGTTCTGCTTTAATTAGGACGCTGAGATAAATTAGAATTTCTTGGGTGAGAACTCGATCGCGAATATCTTCTCCGCAGAATTGGCGAATTTTGTCCATCACTTCCGTATAAGAACCCGGCCGCGAAATTATCGAATCTTCGCTGTAGGCTTTCCCCACAGCAATCTGTTTTTGCCGCACCAAAATGTCTGTCACTGCATCGGACAAGCTGATATCAACTTTGTCCAGCAAACCTGCGGCATGGCGGATGACTGCCCATTGGATTTTCGATTGCGAACTTTCTCCAGCTTTTGTATAAACTTCGTTGAGCAAATCCACAACTTTAACTATTTCTTCCGCACCTCCAAATCCTGTATCAAAATTTAATCCTTTGAGGCGAACTAACGTGTGCAGCAACTCAATTTGTTCGTACAAATTTTCTGAATCGCGCAGGCTATTTAGCAAGAATTGAGTATTAGTTTCGCACTCTAATTTAAATTCTTGCGTGTGACCCAAAGGCCAAGTTTTTTTAGGATTGTAAGTGAGATAGCTTCTGGTTTCTACTGCACCTGTAACTGGAGACTCTGTGAATTCAAAATCGTGCATGAAATCAATTCTCTCGGTACCTGCCGTCAGCATTAACTGATTGAGATTTCCCAGTTTGACAGGCGTATTTTCCGAGTGTCCGTCGCGGAGTTCCTTCATTAATTCCAGCAGCGCTTCCCTGCCGGTTTCCAGCATGGTATGAGTCAGCATCAGCGTTACCGTAGGCCGTCCCAACTGATACCAGTGGCGGTGAATGTGAGCTATTTCGCTTTTGATTTTAGATACTAGGAAATGGTAGTCTAGAGTTAGATAAAATTCTTGTCTGTCCAAAAATGAGGGAAGAAAGACGATCGCCTCTTCGCGAATTTTAAACACCCGAGAAGTTGTTAAACTCCGCAGACGCCGCACGGGGCGGCCGGTTAAACCTAATGGGTCGTTGCGTCCAATTTGCGTGTAAATAGCTGATAATTCTTTTGTCTGGCGGACTTGAATTGGTTCTACCTGTTTTGGGGTTTGCGCGGCAATGCCGTTGGTGGCTAATTCTGCTTGCAAATCTTCGTCTTCAGCTAACAGTGCAATTTGCACTAAAGGTTCTCTGTGCGGGCCCACTGACAAATGCCTTCCCAGCGGGTCGATATCGCCAACTGCGATTAATCCTTCATTTAGCAATTGACCGAGAAAATACAGACTTTGCGCCCAAACTAAGGGAATATTTTCATTGGGCAAGCGCTGCTGGCTGCGGGGATTTAGCTTTTCTGCTTCTATATTTTCGGCGGGGACGTAGTACAATTCGGGTAGCAGCGGCAAACCAGAGCGATCGACTGCTAGAGATTCCAAACGCTGCTGGTACTCTTGCGCTTGGGCTTGATTTCCCTGAAATATGCCGTCCAAAAGCAAATAAGTGAAAAATAGCGGCCACTCGCATTCAATGTGCTCGAACTGCCTTAATTCTGTCGGTTCGTAGTGCAGGCGATCGGCATCTTCCAACACTGTTTGGTGTCCGTCCCGCAGAAACCGCTTGCAGCCGTATTTTCCTTGCAACTTGTCAATAATTTTATTCCGAGTCCGTTCTATTAATTCTCGGTCTTCCACAGCAAAAGCCGGAAAACTAATCACGCTCAATAAAGCGGCATCTACTTCTTTTGAACTAGATTCGCGAGGCAAAAGCGATTCCAAAGTTATGCGACTTCTGGCAATTTCGTCTGGCAAAACGTGAATAACAGATGCTTGAGAGCCTTTAATTCCAAACAAATCCAACCCATTTATTGCTTCCAGCGCTGCTTTCGCCATGCCAACTGAACTGGCGTTCAATTCTGCATTGCCGCGATTAATTTTATGACCTCTTTCCCAAATTCCGTAATCGGGCGTGCGGTATGCTCTACCGATGTAGTAAACTAAATTTTGCACGAAATTGACTTCATCAATTGTAAAAATTACGTGCAGCCCGGAAGCCGTCATTTGAGCAAGTATTAACAAATATATAGATGTCGCGTCTAACTGTAAATGTCCCCATTGGTCATCGCCGACAACAATACTTCCAGTTTGAGTATTGTATTTAGCGTGCAACGCATCTAAGGGCGATTGAGTATTTTTAAAACTTTCTACTTTGTTTGCTTGTTGCATCATCGCAAACAGCAAGCCTCGCATTAGTTTGACTGTGCTATGTTCGAGTTCAAATGTTCTGCCCTGATCTCCATCAATTTTGCGGTAAGCTAAACCCAAACCCCAAACCGCGAGAATGCTGTACACGTTGTCGCGCACCCAGGCATCGGTGTAGTCGCCGTGAGCGTTAACGGCGGTACTCGCCGGCAGCAAACCAGTAATTGGATTTTGGCGCTTGAGGATGATGTTTTTGATTTGCTGGTAGTAATAATCTAACCTGGTTTGCCGCTGGGTTTTTGCGATCGCCATTTCGTTTTCCTTGTTTTTCCTGATGCGAGCCGAATTGCGGTGAATAGACTTTTAAATATATCAGAGTTCAGATTATTTCTCAAGTTTTGCAAACACAACAAGGTGATTGCCATGTCTAGCCGCAACAACAATAACAACAGCGTTCCTTTCGTAAAAATTGTCTACTCTACTGTGAAAATTAATGGTAAAATTGAGCTAGTACCGATGGAATGGTACGCTGACGGGTCGGTCAAAAAAATTGAACACTAATGCTCGATCGCACTTGGCAGCCTAACTCAAATGGACTTGCGCGCCGCGTACAAAAAACCCGGTTTCTGGGCCACGGAATGATGACTTAACAGAATCTTTGTGGCACAAACCGGGTTTTTTGCGTCCAAAAGTAGTCTAGCATCGATCGCCAATCTAAGCTAATTTAAATAACTAGGTGTGTAGGAATCTCAAAGAAAAAAATATGGATCGATCGCAGCCGCAATTTTCAGTGCTGGGACTACCAGTTCACATATTAGATGATTATGCAGGTTGGCTGATGCAGCGCCTGCATCAAGGGTTGGGAAGTCACGTCGTGACGCTGAATGCAGAAATGGCGATGCAAGCCGAGCAAAATCCGGCTTTAGCGGATGTAATCCGCAAAGCGGAACTGGTGATTCCCGACGGTTCGGGAGTGGTGCTGTACTTGCGGATGCGCGGCAAACCGGCACAGCGCTATCCGGGGATTGAATTAGCAGAATCGCTGCTACAAAAAGCCGGAAAATTGCCGGATTCGGAACCACTCTTTTTCTTTGGAGGTTCCCCCGGAGTGGCGGCTGCTGCGGCAGAAAATTGGCAGCAAAAAGTTAACGGATTGTCGATTGCTTCTCAACACGGTTATCTTTCCGCAGATGAAGAGAAAGACTTCCGTGAAAGCCTCAAAAAAATGCAGCCAAAACTGATTTTTGTCGGCTTGGGAGTGCCGCGCCAAGAATTTTGGATTGCCGAACACCGACACCTTTGCCCTCAGTCAATTTGGGTGGGAGTAGGCGGCAGTTTCGATATTTGGGCGGGAACAAAAACTCGCGCGCCGGCTTGGTTTTGCGACAATCATTTAGAATGGCTGTACCGGCTTTATCAAGAACCTTGGCGGTGGCGACGGATGTTGGCTTTGCCACAGTTTGCCTTGAAAGCTTTGGGGGATTTTCGAGCTTAAAAGCTGCCACAATAAAATAGGTTCCTCGTGAGAACTTTAGTCCTCACGAGGAACCTATTGCCCTTAGACAATGTAGGGAGAATCGATCGCCTTTGCCCGATTAATCGCCACCAATGTCTGGTAAATCAAAGCCGAAATCTCAGCGCGGGTAATATCCCGCTGCGGCGAAAGCCAATCGCGGGAAGGATAATTAACCACAATCTTCAAAGCAGTTGCTGTGGCGATCGCACTTAAAGCAAAATTAGGAATTTGAGAACGATCGATGTAAACTTTCAAAGAATCAGGATTCCCGCCCTTAAGTTCCAAACCGTTAACCAAAGACACGATCGCCTCACTCTTAGTCAAATTCTGATTCGGGCCGAACTTCAACCCCGGAAACCCCGCCAAAAACCCCCCCCGATTTGCCCGTTCGATCGCACTTCTCGCCCAAAAAGTAGCAGAAACATCAATAAAATTTGTAGCCGGCACCCTCGGAATCGGACTAAACGCACTCACCAACAGCGCCGCATATTGAGCGCGGTTTAAACTGTCATCAGGCCGAAAAGAACCGTCAGGAAAACCGCTAATTATATTCGCCGCAGCCAAAGCTTCAATAAACTTCTGTGCCCAATGTCCAGAAATATCGCTGAACACCGCACCGCCGATATTCGGATTGCCGCCGCCCTTTCTCACCGCAGCTTGCACAGCTTTAAAAGCATTCACTTTCCCGTAACCAAACCAATCGCTGCGGTTGTTGTTAGGATCGTAATTTCCCAGGCGATTGCCCAACTGGGGATCGGGATCGAGATCGACAATTTTTTCAGCAGTTTGTTCGAGAATTCCCCGCACTTCCCGCGCCGTCAAACGGGGGTTAGCCGAAAGTATCAACCCTGCAACCCCAGCGACTACTGGAGTGGCGCTGGAAGTACCGCCAAAAGTATCAGTATAGTCCCCCCAGTCGTAGCCCCGATCGCCCACTCGATCGGCAGTAAACACCCCCAAACCTGGCAAATACTGCGTCACCTCCGGCGGCGTGCCGATAAATCCGGTTTCGGGCAGCCAGGTTCCCGGCGGTGCGTTGTTGCTGGGGGCGCAAACCGAGATGCTGCTGCCCCAATTGCTGTAGGCTGCTTTTTTGTTGAGGGAAGTGGAAGCGCTGACGGCAATTACGTCGGGGTGAACGGCAAATCCGTTTAGCCATCTAGTTTGACCCTCCACGACGTTGTTGGGCCAGCCTTTCTCGTTAACAGTACCGTTGACTGGGCGGTTGGCATTCCCCGCAGCGAACAGAATAACGCAGCCTCTGCCGCCCCGCCCTTGGGTTGCTGCTTTGGTGATAACGGCACTCTGCCGCAGGGAAAGGGGATAGTAAACTGCAGCAGGCCCCCAACTGCAAGAAATGACGGCGGCACCTTTTTCGATCGCCCAATTAAATATTTTTTCGACAGAATTGTCATCGAGAAAACCACTGGCGCGGATCGGCATCAGGGCGCATCCGGGGGCGACGCCGACAATGCCTTTGCCGTTTTCTTCAGCAATGGCGACGCCGGCACAACTTGTGCCGTGGTTGTCTGAGTCTGCGACTGGCATCGGGGAAGTGTCGCCATCTTTGAAATCGATGGGTGAGACGATTTTGCCTTGGCCTTGAAAATCTGGGTGGGTGATGTCAACTGCATCGTCGGCGATCGCAATTACGATCGATCGAACTCCGCGAGTCATGTCCCAAGCTGGTTCTGCATAAATTTGAGCACCGCCGACAAGTTGGTTGCCGCCTTTGTTGTTGAGATACCACTGTTTGGGATAAAGCGGATCGCGGGGCGTGTAATGCTGCTGCGTCTCTACTAAAATGTTTGGTTCCGCTACGAGAACTTCTGGATATCTTGTCAGGCGGTTGGCAATTTTGATCGGGTTTTCTGTTGCTTGTTTTGTGACTTCGCAGACGAAAGTGTTGGGAATTCCTTCTACTGGCCGGACTATTTTTAAAGCTGCTGCATTGGCGATCGCATTTCGCGATTGTTCGTCTACTTGTTCCCCAAATTGAATGGTAATTTGGTCTGTCAGATAAAAGAATGTACTCGGATTGTTGGCGGGGCAATAGACGTGGCTGGCAAAAGCTACGGCATCGCTGGCGCGGGCTGCTTGCATTGCTGCTTCTAGGCTAGAGGGCGCAACGAGATATTCTTCGAGATTGCTTTGGCCGACGCGACGGTTGAGTTTTGCCCCAGTTGTTGCAGCCCAATCGTTTGAGGCTGATGCTGTTGATGAGGGGCGAACTGTAAAGCGATCGTCCGCTTTTGAGAGCAGCAATTCGTCGCCGCCGCGCTGCAAAATCACTGCCAGACTTTCATCGGGGACTCCAATTCCTTGATAGTTTTGTAAGGTATTTGCGGAAAGTTCGATCGGTTGTGTCATCAGAAATGCCTTTGTTTAATTTTAATCCAGTCTTACTATATTCTCAAGAACAGGCAGGATGCCTGTTCCACAAAAACTGAATTTTCTTGTGGGGTGGGCTTCTAGCCCGCCCGTAAAAGGCTTATTAACAATGATTCAGCAAATCCCTCAAATAAACACGCTAGGATTAACATTAAAAAATTCTCCCAGCGCCTTAGCTTGCGCCTTGCTAATCGCCCGTTTCCCATTAACCACCTCAGAGACTACTCCTTTGGAACCAATCACGCCCACTAAATCGGCTTGTTTGAGTTCGCGAACTTCGATGAGATGCAATAGAACATCCCGGGGAGTCGCTTCTGGGATTGGGTAATACTTGGCTTCGTATTCTTCGATCAACAGAGCCCAGAGGCTCAGTAAAGTTTCTTCTTCTAATGTTAATTCTTCCTGAGACATCAGAGATTCTACTTCTGCGAGGGCAATATCGTAATCTTCTTCGTTCAGGATGGGCTTAGGCTGCGATTTCGCCAGTAGTTGACCGTAAGCTGTTTTTTCAATTGTCATATTCATGGTTCATTCAATTGTTTAATTAGACATGGTTTTTAACTAGAATGTGGGTGTTTGTTTCTCGACCTCCTGCTTTTGACGATTGATTGGTGTAAATATTTTTAATTTGTTAAATAGATCCGGTAATCTGTATTAATTCCCGATATGCTTAGGTAGAATTTAACTTATTTTTATTTTGACTTCTTCTTCATTGTCCCAGTTAATTTTGCTATATTCGGCATGAGTTAAGAACTGCTGAAAATATATAATTTTGCTTTTGTATTTAACTTGTACAATTAATCGATACTGATTGCCTTTAATATTAAAGATGGTATATCCACAGACTTGATCGACCGATCGCGAATATCCGTTTCGCACATCTTCTAGGGATTGCCAATCGTTGTCTTGGATTAGCTGGTACCAGGATTCGATCGCACTCTGGGCATCCGGGTAGGGTTCGATCGCACTCAGAAGATTTTTCTTAGAAATCAGTCTCATAGATCGTTTCTCAACTACCATTCTATCTTCTCATTTTGAGAACAACCAGTCAAGTCTCTACTTAATTTTTCCTAAAGAACCTTTTGCCCGATCGCGCACCCTTTGACATTTCAACAAATTTGGTTTACACTTAGCCGGTTGCGATCGCCAATGGTAAGATCGGCTCAAGCTAAATATTTTTTTAAAGCGCACAGGCGCAAAGTAATTTCATGGTATACTCTGGAACTGTTTGCTGGCTTCGCTCCACTGCCCGGATTACGATCGGGGCGATCGCAGCTTTTACCCTGTTGCAACCGCTCCAAGTCCAAGCACAACAACCTTCTGCGCCAGAGAACCAACCGCAAGTCGAACCCGCCGACGACCCCACAGACCCCAACAATCTCCGCCCTCTGACGCAAGACAGCAGCTTGCTGAGCGTCCAAGGAGGCCAGCGTTTGATGACAGAAGCCAGCAGTGCTATTTCCAATCAGAATTACGCACTCGCCAGTCAAAAACTCCAAGAATCCCGCCAGATTTTCAATCAACTCTCCAACTTCTACCAACAACTGGGTAGCAGTTTTGCCGGAATTGACATCCGCTTGGCCGAAAGCCACCGCACCAAAGCTGTAGAAACAGCCCAAATGCGCGACGAAGCTACCTACCGGCTGGCGTTGGTACACCGGGCGCAAAATAAGCCCGAACTGGCTGTGCCCCTGCTGATTCAGATTATTCGATCGCAGCAGCCAACTCGCGACTTGGGCAAGAAAGCTTACCAGCAGTTACTGGAATTGGGTTTTGTGGATGCGCCCTATCCCCGGCCTGCCAGCAGTCAACCGAGCTCATCGACAAAATAGTTCCACTAAAATCTCAATTACAGCCGTTTATCAGAGAAACCAATGGTTACACCGTCTCAAGTAGCAGAAATGATTAAGGCAGGGTTGCCCGACGCTAAAATACAAGTTGACGATTTGACTGGCGGCGGCGACCACTACCAGGCGAGAGTAGTCTCTGCCGCTTTTGAAGGAAAAAGCCGAGTACAGCAGCACCAAATGGTTTACGGCGCTCTCAAACAGGCAATGGCTAGTGAAGCCATCCACGCTTTGGGCTTGGAAACTTTAACTCCTGCAGAATGGGAAGCTAAGAATCAAGTTGCTTAATTGTTGAGTTGCTAGTGGCTATCACACGTTTGTGCTCGTGTCAAGAGTTGCTTGAAATACAACTGCTCCACTTACGCACAAAAAAAAAATCCGGTTTTTTAACTGGAATCTATAGCTGTAACGAAAGATTTTCGTAAAAAACGCGGTTTCTGCGTCAGTCAACGTTTAAAAATTTTCAAACAATATTAGGACCTACAATGAGTACAACAGCACATCAAAGAATAGACGAGTTGGTTAAGCAAAACAAAATCATGGTGTTTATGAAGGGCAATAAGTTAATGCCCCAGTGCGGTTTTTCTAATACTGTGGTGCAAATTCTCAATACTTTGGGAGTGCCTTACGAAACTGTTGATGTTTTGGCAGACCAGGAAATTCGTCAAGGCGTTAAAGAGTATTCCCAATGGCCGACAATTCCCCAAGTCTATATCAACGGGGAGTTTATTGGCGGCTCGGATATTATGATCGAGATGTATCAAAAGGGCGAATTGCAAGAAGTTGTAGAAGTTGCTTTGGCTTCTTAAATAAAACGAAGGGAAAGGACAAAGAAAGTTTTGAGTTTTGAGTGTTGAATTGTCAGTTTCAAATTGTGAGTTACAGACTTAAAAAATCTTAGTTCGGAACTCAAAACTTTCCCAAAATTCTAACTTTAACAACAGTAGGGCGGACACGATCCGCCCTACTAAACATCAATTTTGAAACTACAGCTTGCCACTTCCTGACTGACTCTTATACCAAAACCGGATTTTCTGACCCCTTCAATCATTCTGGTAGTAGCTGTTAGTATCAAAAAAGGCAATTACCCATTACCCAATAATAATCAGCAGATTTATTAAACCGAAGTTGGTATTAATAGTAGTCTGATTCAGTTTGTGTCTGTGGCATTGCAAAATTAGAGGGGTCGTGAATGTAACGCGCTGCTTCTTCCTCTAGTCTGTGAATCAGATAGGGTTCCAGACCGTTGGAATGTCGCAGGGCTGCTAAATAGCCATCTAAGTAAAGCCGCAGGTCATCGAAGCGATAACCTCTATTCCACATCTCGACGAGGGCGTCGGTGAGTTTTTGGTAGTGCCGGATTGTTTGGGTGTCTTGTAGCATGGTGTGAGGTTGAAATCCTTTGTGGTTTGTATAATGACGGCGGGATTTAGCAAAGGCCTCGATTGATGCTGAGTGGATCAGCTTGAGGCTATTTCTAAATAAAAGTTTTTACCCTGCTCAACAGGCTACCCTCCATAAAAAATTTCACTCGTTGCAATGCAGTTGCTCGACTTTTTTCGCGCACCTAGATAATTCGCCGTGCGTTTAATTGAGTCGGGATGTTGCTGAATTTTGCGGTCAAAGTGGCTGAGTATTCCGGCTACCGAGCGAACGGTTGGAGGAATTCTAGTTTCACTTGCCCGATTTGTCAACCTCCTGGGAGTAGGCGCCTGGTCGGGGGGTTCGGTTTTGGCAGGCGGTTGGGGCATGGGGTCGATCGGCTGTACACTGTCTTATTTTCATTGTAAGATCATCGACCGAATGATTTAACCTTTCTGCGGACTGAGCATCCCAAATTGACCAAATCTGTAAAATTCTTACTCTCGATGTATTCACGCCTTGAAATGGAGCTAATGCTTGAGTAGCAATGGTTACAAAACCTTGACAAAAGCTCTGTTAACCTGGTAGCCATTAGTGATAAGGGAAGCTCGCCTCTGTGGGATCTGCAAGTATTTCAATTATTGAAGGGAATCCGCACCTGCGATCGCTCTTGGGCTGGCATCTACAGCAAGTCGGTCACTGGGTGCACCAGTCAGCGGATATCAGTCACGCTAGGGAAATATTTTTCAGCCGCCAGCCAACCCTAGTGATTCTGGATGCCCAATTGCCGGATGGGGACGGTTTGGAATTTTGCCGCTGGCTGCAACAGCAGCAGCAGTCGCTGATTTTGATGCTGTCGGCGAGAAATTCGGAATCGGATATTGTTGAAGGTTTGAACGCGGGGGCAGACGATTACCTGACTAAACCGTTTGGGATGCAAGAGTTTATGGCTAGGGTGGAGGCTCTGATGCGCCGCAACCGCACGATGATACCGCCGGCGACGCTCGATTGCGGACTGCTGAAAATTGATTTGGTGCACCGCCGAGTGAGGTTGCACGAGGAACATATCGAGTTGACTCCCCAGGAATTCAGCCTGCTGTACGTGCTGGCTCAAGCTGGAGGAGTCCCGCTGTCGCGCTCGGATTTGCTGCTGCGGGCCTGGCCCGATGCTATTGATAACCCCCGGACGATCGACACTCACGTACTCTCTCTGCGTAAAAAAATCGAAATCGACCCGCGACAGCCGAGCCTAATTCAAACTGTACGGAATGTCGGCTACCGGCTGAATCTGGAGTTGTTGAAGGCGAATCAAAGGTATTCACCGCTGGTACCCGGAGCTGTAAGTTCTTAAACTATTATCGGCTGATAAGTCTGATTTTATGTTGGGAATTGATTGGCGATCGCATCTGTTTTCGCCGCCATAATAAAGTCATTGCGGTGCAGTCCAGAAATCGCGTGAGTCCACCAAGTAACGGTAACTTTTCCCCACTCGGTTAACAGTGCGGGGTGATGTCCTTCGGTTTCTGCTGCTTCGCCAACGCTGTTTGTAAAGGCGATCGCACTTTTGAAATCCGGGAATTTGTAGGTGCGTTCTAACTGGGGAATGCCATTTTTTTCGATAAAATCCCAGTCTGGAATTTGAGATTTGAGTTGGACAATTTCGTAAGCTGTGACGCGGGGAGAGTTTTGGCGGCAGGCGGCACACCGTTCTTTTGATAGAGGTTCCATAAATGGCTTGTTATCGAGAAGATGCTAAAAGACATTATAGACATTTCTAATGTGAATTATTTGGGACGGGGCAACAGTCCTTTAGGAGTGACATCTTGCACCATTTTCAATAATATTTTTATGGGCGGGTTCTCCTGCCCGTGAAGCGAGAAATTCACTCTTCGCTTAACAGGCCCGAAAGCCTGTTAAGCGAGAATGGTGCAAGATGTGAGTTAAGAGTTACGTAGACATTGTGATGGAAATCGTTCATAAAACAGATGAGCAATCCTTGAAAAATTCTGGAAATTATCGTTCACCGTGAAATCGCTTAACCGATAATATCAGGAAGGGGGCGGGTTGATTTGGCTATCTCGCTTATATTGTAAACCCGCCCCTGCAAGTGCGATCGCTCAACCGATAACTTTCTTAATCAAATCCAACTTACCTAGATAGGGAGCGTAGCGCCATTTTAAGTCAAGTAAAAATGACTTTTGCAGAACGCTTTTTTGATGCGAAAAAGTGTCAAAACTTGCTTTGCCGTGATAGGTGCCGATGCCGCTGTCGCCAACTCCGCCAAAAGGTAAACTTGTTACTCCGACTTGCATAACCGTGTCGTTGAGACAAACTCCCCCCGAAGAAGTTTCCCGCAAAACTCGCTCTTGTTTCTCTTTATCCTTCGAGAACAAATACAAAGCTAAAGGTTTGGGACGGGCGTTGATTTGGGCGATCGCCTCCCCCAAATCATCATACTCCAAAACTGGCAAAATCGGCCCGAAAATCTCATCCTTCATCACAGGCGCATCCCAGGAAACCTTGTCGAGAACCGTCGGTGCAATATATTTATCTTCGGGGTTTGTTTGACCGCCGACGACCACTTCTCCGTCTTTGATAAACTCTGCCAAACGTCCTAAATGATGCTGATTGATAATTCGGGAATAGTCAGGACTTTGCTGCGGATCGTCGCCGTAAAATCCGTGAATTGCTGTTTTAATTGCCTGCATCAAATCCGGTTTAACTTTTTTATCAACTAACAGGTAATCTGGAGCGATACAAGTTTGACCGGCATTGATGAATTTGCCCCAGGCAATGCGTTTAGCCGTGTATTCAACTTGAATATCTGAGTCTACAATGCAAGGACTTTTGCCGCCCAATTCTAATGTGACAGGTGTCAGGTGTTTGGCGGCGGCTTCCATGACTATTCTACCGATTTTTGTGCCGCCTGTAAAGAAGATGTGATCGAATTTTTCTGCTAATAATTGTTGGCTGATTTCGACTCCTCCTTCGACGGCTGCTACGTAGGCGGGATCGAAGGTTTTGGTAATCATGTCGGCGACAACTGCCGACGTGTGCAAGGCGATTTCAGAAGGTTTGAGGATGGCGCAGTTGCCGGCGGCGATCGCCCCGACTAAGGGTGATATCATTAGCTGAAATGGGTAATTCCAAGGCCCGATGATTAAAACTACGCCCAAAGGTTCTGGGTAAATGCGGGCCGATGCTGGGAATTGATCGATCGAAGTAGGCACTTTTTTCGGCTTTGCCCACGATTTAACGTTTTTGATGGCATAATTAACTTCTGCGATCGCACCAATTTCAAAATAAGCCTCGTACTCCGGCCTGTTCAAATCAGCCTTGACAGCATCCACAATCCGTGATTGATTGGAAACGATCGCACTTTTGAGATTCTTGAGTTGTTCGATCCGAAAATCCACATCTTTAGTTTTCCCAGTCGCAAAAAATTGCCGCTGCTGCTGGATAATATCGCTGACGCTGATTACCATTTTTTGTCCTCCATGTCTATAAATAAATGTTACAACAGGAAAACGAAACTTGGGTAAAGTGCGATCGGTGTTCGATCCCCGACTTCTTCAAGAAGTCGGGGATCTTGGCTTTACAAATCATTGAGAAATGCTATAAATTAGAAGCTAATAATTGTGAAACTGACAACGGAGTTCGCTTATGAAAATATCTAAGAAAGATTTTTTTTTCTGTTCCTGCTGGCTGCTTTGTTTGTTTGCAGTAGCAGGATGTACCTCTAGTTCCGAAAAGCGAGTTGTCATCTGCTCGAAAGACTTTACCGAACAAGTCATTCTCGCAGAAATTTTAGCACGCCATATCGAAGCTAAAACAGATATCAAAGTAGAACGCGAACTGAATCTCGGAGGCTCGCTTTGCCATCAATCCCTAACAGCAGGTAAAATCGACTTGTACGTCGAATACACGGGTACTGCTTACGCCAACATACTCAAACAAAAACAGATTTCTGACCCCAAAAAAGTCCTCGATTACCTCAAACAAGAATATCCCAAACAGTTTAAAGCAGAATGGACGGAACCGCTGGGATTTAATAACAGTTTTGCGATTATTGTGCGGGGAGATCAGGCTAAAACACTCAATTTACAAACTCTCTCGCAACTTGGGAAAGCTGCACCTAACCTCCGGGCTGGTTTCGGCCCAGAATTTAACGAGAGAGAAGATGGATTTCCCGGATTGGCTAAAACTTACGGGATTAAATTTAGAGAAGAACCGAAGGAATTGCTGTTAGGATTGCTTTATCAAGCGCTGCAACAAAAAGAAGTAGATGTGATTGCTGGTAATACGACAGACGGTTTGATTCAAAGTTTGGGTTTAGTAGTGCTGAAAGATGACAAGAACTATTTCCCGCCCTACGAAGCAGTTCCGGTTGTGCGAGCGCAAATTTTGGAAAAATACCCGGAATTGCGTCAACTCCTCGCAGAATTGGGCGGTAAAATCTCCGAGGAAGATATGCGGAAACTAAACTATCAAGTTGACGGGAAACAGCAGGAAGCCGGACAAGTGGCGCGGGAGTTTTTGCAGCAAAAGTTGGGCGTGTCAAAGCCAGTCGCTCCGGCGAAATAAAGAGTTTCATTGTTCTGCCTGTTTGCTGAACCGTATTGTGGTTAGCTTATACTATTAGTTAGACTCATATAAATAAATGAAGGTATAAAGCTATGACAACTGTCAAAACTGCTATCTCATTGCCAGCATCTTTATTTGAACAAGCCGAAACATTAGCTGGCGAAATGCAAATTTCGCAGAGTTTTTTGATCGAAATAGCCCTTGAAGAATTTATCCGCCGCCGCGAAAATCAACAAGTGTTAGAAAAAATTAATGCTGCTTGCGAAGCACCTCTCTCTGAAGAAGAACAAGTTTTGCTTCGCAAGATGAGTCGCTCTCATCGCAGGCTGGTGGAAGGCGAATGGTAATAAATCAAGGTGATATTTTTTGGATAGAACTTGATGAGCCTTCTGGTTCAGAACCCGGTTATCTCCATCCCCATGTAATCATTCAGAACAATTTATTCAATCGTTCTCGCATTAATACGGTTTTTGTTTGTGTGCTTACTTCAAATCTCAGACGGGCTAATTCACCAGGAGGAAATGTTTTGTTAGAAGCAGGAGAAGCTAATTTACCAGAACAGAGTGTTGTTAACGTATCGCAGATTTTGACGATCGATAAATCTCAGTTAGGTGAGAAAATTGGCACACTCTCGGTCGATCGAGTTCGTCAAATTCTTGATGGAATTAGGCTGGTAGTTGAACCTCGCGAAGCTGAGTAAAACTTTCCTTAGCCTTTTAAATTTTATTGGGCTTAACGTCTTGGCAGCGAGCGATAGGGTGCGCCCAGCGCACCCTAAAATACAGTTAGGCTGTCCTCCTAATTCACTTCACTCAGCCTGCGCAAATTCAAAATATCGCTCATCTTTTTAATTTGCATACAAGTCCGCTCGAACTGTTCCTTATCCTCAATATCCATGCACAAGTCAATTAATGCGGGCAAACCGGGATAGGTTTTTACTTGAGCGCTGCGGACGTTCACTTTGTTGTCCTTCAAATGCGATAAAACATCATTGAGAACTCCGACTCGATCGAGGGCTTCAATTTGAATGTTAACAGCATAAGTATTCGGGCGGCTAGCATTGCGATCGCTCGAATTCCAACTCACGGGAACCAACCGATCGCCCGGTACGCTTTCAACATTTGAACACCCTTGCCGGTGAATCGAAATTCCGCGAGTGCGAGTCACAACTCCAATAATTGCTTCGCCGGGAATCGGACAGCAACAGCCGGATAAATGGTACAGCAATCCCTCTACACCTGCGATCGGCGATTTGCTCGGAGACGAACTCGGTACTGGTTTGGGTGCCGTCGATGCAGGTATTAGCTGGGGCAATTCCTGTCCTCCTCCGGGAGCAGCTTCAATTTTTTGCTGCACTTTTACTAAATCTCGCAGTCGATTTACTACGAGATTTAGAGTGACTTCCCCGTAGCCCAAACCGGCGATTAAATCTTCGACGCTGTGGTAGTTGCAGCGCTGAGCCACCGACTGCATCGGTTCAGATTTCAGCAAAGATTCTAAGCCGTTTTTACCTAATTCTTTTTCCAGCAATTCGCGCCCCCGAGCGAGGTTTTCATCTCGGTGCGATCGCTTCAACCACTGACGAATTCGGTTTTTTGCTCCGTTTGTCTTGACAAAATTCAGCCAGTCGGAACTCGGATGACCATTTTTTTGGGTCAAGATTTCTACAATATCGCCGTTCTTTAAAACCTTGTCTAGTGTTACCATTCGCCCGTTTACTCTGGCACCGGTGCAGCGATTGCCAATTTCTGTGTGAATGCGGTAAGCAAAATCTACGGGAGTTGACCCGCTATTGAGA
This sequence comes from Microcoleus sp. BROC3, assembly GCF_036702515.1. Classification (NCBI taxonomy): domain Bacteria; kingdom Bacillati; phylum Cyanobacteriota; class Cyanophyceae; order Oscillatoriales; family Microcoleaceae; genus Microcoleus; species Microcoleus sp. BROC3. The sequence continues at coordinate 52,527 of NZ_JAUBTQ010000030.1, read as the reverse complement.
GCAATTACGTCTCCGTTAGGAGTAAAAACGTAAATATCTTCGTCGAATAAGTTGTCCTTAATGCTTTGTAAATATTCCTGATCGTCTTTGAGGTCGCTTTGCCATTCTAGGAGTTGCCGCAGCCAAGTAAATTTTTCGTCGTCGCCGGTGACTTTTGTGTTGCTAGAACCGCCGGTTTCTTTGTATTTCCAGTGCGCGGCAATGCCGTATTCTGCAATGTGGTGCATGGCTACGGTGCGAATTTGCACTTCGATGGGGCGGCCGCTGGTTCCGATTACTCCGGTGTGCAAAGATTGATAGCGATTCGCTTTTGGTAAACCGATATAATCTTTAAAGCGGCCCGGAATCGGGCGGAAAGAATCGTGGACGATCGCCAAAGCGCGATAACAGTCATCATTGCTTTCTACTATGATCCGCACCGCAGCAATATCGTACACTTGCTTAAACCCTTTTTGTCGGCGCTGCATCTTCCCATAAATCCCGTACAAATGTTTGGGACGGCCGCTGACTTCATAGCATTTAATACCTAAATTGTCAAGCCTTTCTCGCAAACTATCTGTGACTTCTGCGAGTTGAGTTTCTCGATCGGCCCGCTTCTCGGCCACCAATTCCTGAATTTCGCGGTAAGCTTCCGGTTCTAGGTATTTAAACGCTAAATCTTCCAATTCCCACTTAAAGCGCCCGATACCCAAACGGTTTGCTAGAGGAGCAAAAATCTCTCGGGTTTCTAGGGCAATAGTGCGCTGCTTTTCTTCGGACAAATGCTCCAAAGTCCTCATGTTGTGCAGCCGGTCTGCCAGTTTGACGACAATGACGCGAATATCTTTAGCCATTGCTAGGAACATTCGGCGGAAATTTTCAGCAAGGCGCTCTGTTTTGCTGGAAAAATTAAACTTAGAAAGCTTGGTGACACCTTCAACCAACTGTCGCACTTCCGGGCCGAATCGCTGTTCTATTTCTTCGAGAGTAATGTCTGTATCTTCAACAATGTCGTGGAGGAAACCGGCGGCAATCATGGCGCTGTTGCCACCCATATACCGGAGGATTCCAGCGACAGCTACCGGATGACAAATATAAGGTTCTCCGGATTTGCGGTACTGTCCTTCGTGCAAGTCGCGGGCAAATTCAAAGGCCCGACAAATTAAGCTGTTGTCAGTCGAACAATGGGGGTTAGGACCCCCATCAGGCTGCGATGGAGCATTCAGGCATTCTTGCAGCCAATCGGGAACTACAGCAGGATCGATCGAAGGAGAGGGAGTCAGAGTGTTCGCGTTCATGGGGTACACCTTTAAAACTTAGAAATACAAATGGTTAAAAGCCGGTTTCCGGTTGAATTGCCGAAATTATGTGTTTAGCTATACTAAACTAATTGAATGCCACAATTTGCAATTCAAAAAAATAGTCGATTTTTTTGTTAACTATACCTATCTAATTGCGAGTCGCCCCCCCTCGCAGGTAGGAAAATATAGTGACACCACTGCCGCCGCCGCAGTCTGTAGCTCGGGTAAAATAAGCATATTTTGGCGGTAGCATTTGAGGTAGCGGGCGATCGGCATTCACAGGCAACGCTAAACTAAAAGCATGAGCCAGGAGGGTCTAGTCAGGGCAGCCAATCAAAAAAAGTTCTCCAAAAACAGGGAATTGCTGCAAAAACGCACGGCTTCCCTCAATACGAGCAAACTTTAAGCAAGAATCTACTTTGATTATAAATACAAATTTGTTTACAAAATCATGATATTGTCCGAAGACCGCCGCCAGTGCTACCAAGAATTACAGCAAGCACTAGAACAACTACAAAGAACTGCTGCACAGAATAATCTGGATCGGGCCGCGCTGGCGATCGAATACAGAAAAGTGCAACAATTTTTCGGAAACCAAATTATGAGAGCCCACAGCGGTGAGTTAGACGCCTCAGAAACACCCCCAGAGCAGTCCTATTTGACGGAAATTCACAAGCAACTGCGGTTATTGGGGACAGATGTCACGTTTTTGCAAGCGTCGCGCCAGCCAGCGACAGCAGAGGCGAGGCAAACTGCGGCGATCGCGCGGCTTAACACGCTAATTGGCTACTGCGGCGCGCTGCTGCAAAAAAATTCTGGTTCTTCAGGGCCCGCCCAGATACAGAATTAATAATTGAATTAACAGGGAATTGAGAAGGCAAGGAGAAATAAAGCGGTGGAATGTCCAAAATGTAAACATCCCAACTTAGAAGGCGGCACCTTAGCCGGCAGCATGTCGGTGCAGTGGTGTCCGAACTGTTACGGTATCTGGATTCCAGGCAGAGAATACGAAGCTTGGCAGAAAGAGCAGAGCCAGTGGTACAACAAATCTCAGAAGCCAGAGGCGACGACAGGGACTCTCGGCATAGAATTCACGCCGTCTCCCTACGACAGCAAAGCAGCGCTGTGTCCCGAAGACGGTCACTATTTGTCCCGGGCGAAAGTTCCCTTCAGCAGAGTGCCCTTTTACATAGAGCGCTGTATGTTGTGCGGGGGCATTTGGTGCGATAACGGCGAGTGGGACATTCTCGAAAGTCTGGGATTCTACACCGAGATTGACAAGATGTTTTCTCCCAATTGGCAAGCTAAGGCCCGCGTGCAAGAACTCGCCTCTCGGGAACGTCAAGTGCTGACTGAGAAACTGGGGCCGGACATCGCCGGATATGTGTTGGAACTCGCAGAAGTTTTAGCAGACCATCCTCACGCAGATTGTGCGGCTACTTACATACTGCGAAGAGCTGAGTTGAAGCGAAGGGAAATTTAGTCAGTTGATGGTTGTCAGTTGTTAGTCGCTAGTTGTTAGTTGTTAGTAATCGGTTGCTCGGCGAATAATGTACTAATAAAAGCTTGGTTGGTAGCCCGTTTTATTTGTATTTACAAACAGCAAATCATTTTATTGCTAATAACTAATAACGTTTGAAGGCTTACTAATAGTTAAAAACTAATAGCAACTATATACTGACAATTAAACAACAATTAAATCACCACTAACAACTGACTCATCACAACAGACCACTGACTAAGGACTAAGGACTAATGACTAATGACTAATCACTCTTCTCTATTTTCCGTTGAAAATCTGCGAGTAGCTTATCCTCAGCGGCGGGGCCAATCCGGTTGGGCCGTTGACGGGGTTTCGCTGACGCTGAAACCGGGGGAAAAGCTCGGATTAGTTGGGGAGTCTGGGTGCGGCAAGTCAACTTTGGGAAGGGCAGCGATGCGGTTGTTGCCGGATTCGACGCTGATTGAGGGACGAGTTAGTTTTGCTGGAGAGTCGGTGTTTGAGATGAATGCCTCTCGACTCAGACAGTTTCGGGGCGAAGCTGTGGCATTGATTTTTCAAGATCCGATGACTCGTCTCGATCCTTTGATGACTGTGGGGGAACACTGCATTGAGACTTTGCAAGCTCACATACCGAATTTGGATCGCAAGCAAGCTAAGAAACGGGCGATCGACATTTTGGAAGCTGTGAAAATTCCCGCGTCTCGCTGGTCGCAATTTCCCCACGAATTTAGCGGCGGAATGCGGCAAAGAGTAGCAATTGCTTTGGCTCTTTTGCTCGATCCCAAATTAATTGTGGCCGACGAACCGACTACAAGTTTGGACGTAACTGTAGCAGCCCAGATTTTGCAGGAATTAACCCGACTTTGCGAGGAACGGGGAACGGCTATTTTGTTGATTTCTCACGATTTGGCGATGGTGGCTGAGTATTGCGATCGCATTGCGGTGATGTACGGCGGCAAAGTCGTAGAAACAGGGCCGGTGAAAAACGTTTTTGAACAGCCGCAGCACGAATATACTCGATCGCTCCTCAAAGCAGCTTTGCACATTCAAGCCGATTCTGACAAAGGGTTAGCATTCGAGGAAATCACGACTGAAGTCGTTACTGCAAACTCAACAAATTCGCCTCTTTTGACCGTAACCAATTTGCAGCAACACTACAGTTTAGAAAGCAATTTATTAGATCAGTTGTTTTCCAGGAATCGCCAGGTAATTAAAGCAGTAGACGGCGTTAGTTTAGAGCTACAACGGGGAGAAACCCTAGGGCTGGTGGGGGAGTCCGGCTGCGGGAAAAGTACCTTGTCACGCACGATTTTGCAGCTAATTACCGCGACTGGTGGCAAAGTTGAATTTCAAGGAATAGATATAACTGCCCTAAACCGCGATGCTGTGAGGAAGCACCGCCGCGAAATGCAAATGATCTTTCAAGACCCCCACGCTTGCCTGAATCCGATGATGACTGTCGGGCAAAGTATTGCTGACCCTTTGTTTATTCACAAATTAGCTAATGCCAGCGAAGCTAAAAAACAAGTAATCCAAATGTTAGAGCGGGTGGGTTTAACTCCAGGGGAGGATTTCTTTCGCCGCTATCCGGGGGAACTGTCGGGAGGTCAACAGCAGCGGGTTTCGATCGCCCGCGCTTTAATTACTCGCCCGCAACTGATAATTTGCGACGAACCCGTGAGTATGCTGGATGCCAGCGTGCAGACTCAAGTTTTAGAGCTGATGTTGGAGTTGAAGCAGGAATTTAATTTGACTTATCTGTTTATTACGCACGATTTGTGGGTGGCGAGATTTTTTTGCGATCGCATTGCGGTAATGAATGCTGGAAAAATTGTTGAAATCGGTAAGACTAGGGATATTTTTACTAATCCCCAGCACCCTTACACTCAGCAATTATTGCAGGCAGCTCCTTTACTGGCTCGGACTCAATAAAAAGGTCTAAAATTGGGGCGAACAGATACTAAAATTGGGGCGAACAGATACCAGCCACTAAAATCACTCACCGGCTTCTAGATGGATTTCGGAAATTTCGGGTTAAATTGGTTAAAGTTAAGGGATACTTTTCAAATCATCCCACCGACACCAAGCACCATATGGCAGAATCTGACCTAGGCAGTTTTGCGGTGGCACCCGAAGCCTCATTCGCAATCGCAGAGGATGAGGACACCGAGATCGATCGTCCGACGGTAACTCGATCGTCAGCATACAACAACTGGTCTGCCGACGATCCCGTGGGAGCTTTGTTCAAGGAAATGGCTCGCTATCCTCTACTGACTGCCGCCGAAGAGGTGGAGTTGGCGCGCCGCGTTCAAGAATTGGTAGCCCTGGATGAACTAGAACAGCGTTTGCAGCAGGAATTAGACAGAGTGCCGACAAAAGCTGAACTCGCAGCGGCTTTGGGAGTGAGCGAAACTCAACTGCAACAGCTTCGCCACCAGTGTCAGTCGGCGAAACGAAAAATGATCAGCTCGAATTTGCGCTTGGTGGTTTCGATTGCCAAACGCTATCTCAATCGGGGCGTGCCTTTTCTCGATTTAATTCAGGAAGGAGCTTTGGGTTTGAATCGAGCGGCCGAAAAGTTCGATCCGGAGAAGGGTTACAAGTTTTCTACTTATGCCTATTGGTGGATTCGCCAAGGAATTACCCGGACAATTGCCAATCAAGGGCGAACGATTCGCTTGCCGGTTCACATTGTCGAACAGTTAAATAAGCTCAAAAGAGTTTATCGGGATTTGAGGCGTTCTCTTCAACGCAATCCCACTGAAACTGAACTTGCTAGAGAAATGGAAGTTACTTGCGAACAGCTTCGCTACCTCCAGCAAGTACGCCGGCAATCTTTGTCTCTCAACCACCGCATCGGCTCGGAAGAAAGTTCGGAACTTTTGGATGTTCTTGAAGATAACGCGACGCAATCTCCCGAAGCTCAGATGAATGAGATGATGATGCGCCAAGATATTTTGGAGGTGTTGGACAGTATTTTGACTGAGCGGGAAAAAGAGATTGTTGCTATGCGTTACGGTTTGCTGACCGGCGAACCTTATACTTTAGAAGAGGTCAGCAGTTTGTTCAATTTGTCCCGCGAACGAGTCCGTCAAATTCAAAATAAGGCAATGCGAAAGCTGCGCCGCCCTCAAGTGACGGAACGATTGAAGGGCTGGTTGAAATAAGCTAAAAAAAATAGATTTGGCATTTTGAAAAACCTTAAAATTATTGTGGGGGACACTCCGACCCCGCCGTAAATATGCTGATTCAAGTTGCAAAAGCTTAATTAAAAATTACCAATAAAAAATGTCTTGATGTGGTATTTTTAATTGTTGATTGTCGCGTACTACTTATTTATGTGTTCTGAGGTAATTTTGCGCCCAGCTACCCGCGCCGACGTGCCGGTGCTGTTTGATTTGATTAAAGCTTTAGCTGAATACGAGAAATTATCTCATGCCGTTACTGGCAACGCCGTTGATTTGGAGCATCATTTGTTTGGCGATCGACCTTTTGCTGAAGCGATTTTAGCGGAGTGCGAAGGTCGAGTTGTGGGCTGGGCGCTGTTTTTTTACAATTATTCTACTTTTTTGACTCAGCCGGGAATTTATTTGGAAGATTTGTTCGTGCTGCCTGAGTTTCGAGGGCGGGGAATTGGCAAGTCTTTGATAGTTTATTTAGCGCAGTTGACGGTTGAAAGGGGCTGCGGGCGTTTGGAATGGAGTGTTTTGGATTGGAATGAATTGGCGATCGGATTTTACAAGGGTATCGGTGCTGATGTGATGCCCGACTGGCGGATTTGCCGGGTTGCGGGCGAGTCTTTGGCAACTTTGGCATCGAAACAATTCAGGGCGGGCTAGAAGCCCAACCCCTACTCCCCACAAAAAATTCATCTGTTGTGGAACAGGCCGGAAAGCCTGTGTGTAGAACAGGCCGGAAAGCCTGTGTGTAGAACAGGCCGGAAAGCCTGTTAAGCTAAAATGCCACACTCCGGTTAATTAATACCGACCTACTTAATTGACAAAAATATAGGAAAATTTAAATAACAGTAGATTTTGATTGAGAGAGTAAATCGTGATTATTTGGGTAAACGAGCAAATCGATCCGTCGGGCATTCTTTATTCTTGCATTGCTTGTTGCGATGAGACTCAAGCGAAGGATTGCCACGAATCTTTTGAGCAGAATTTGACGGCAGAGCAAAAACAGCAGGGCTGGGTTGCTACTTTGCGGACTGTTAGTTCTTGGGATGAGGTGCCTGTTAATGCTTTGAAATTGAATTGATGAGTGCAACTCATTAGCAGCTTTAGCCTCACCGTATTTCCATTCGAGCGAAACGGCAGGAAAACGCAGGACATCTGTTGGGAAAAAGTAAGATAACTCGATCGCACATTTGTCAAATTAACAGAGTTTTTGTGAATGTGAAGGTAAAAAGCTGCAATCATTCCGGGCTGCAAGTCTGAGGATTGTGCCCTCCAAGGTGCGGGAATTTGGGCAACAATTTTCGGATCGGCAGTGCTGCGAACACGCTAAGGCGAAAAAGCGGGCAAGTGCGATCCTCTTCGAGGACTCCGCTAACGACAATTCGCATTTCTTAAACTGATTTTAGCATTATTATTAATAGATAAAGGCATTTCAAATTGTCTAGTTAAATTTTTATGATTGAAACCTTATTTCACGCTTATACCCCTCTAGTTATCTGGACGGGCTTGGGACTGCTGCTGTTTCGGTACATCCCAGTTAATTTTCCCAAGCTGCTGAGCCACTTTCTTTTCTGGATTGGGATACCGCTGCAAATTCTAGTTTTAGCCCGTAAAAGCGATTTTTCGGGGGCTGTGGGATTCACGCCGGCGATCGCCATATTCGTGTTATTTCTGAGTACGAGTTTAGCTTGGTTGACTTGGCTGTTATTGCGCAGGCTGAGTGCGGCCCACGTTAAAAAGCCATCTTTTCAGGGCAAAAATTCTCTGGTTAATTTATTTCTGTTAAATGTAAATTCCTTGAAGCGATCGAGCCAAGGTAGTTTTATCCTAGCTGCAATGTTAGGGAATACCGGCTTTGTCGGATTAGCAATCACCCCCGCTCTCATCAGCACCGATAACAATAACTGGGCTGTCTTGTACAGCGTCACTAACAACGTTATTGGAACTTATTGTTTCGGTGTATTTATTGCTAGCTATTTCGGGAATTCCGCACAAAAAAATCACTGGTGGACTCAGCTCCGGGACGTGGTGACAGTTCCCGCCCTGTGGGCATTTTTAATTGGTTTTTTCACCAGAAATATCCCCCTGCCCGAGACAGTGGAATCGGGTTTGCAGGTATCAGTTTGGATGGTAATTGCCAGTGCTTTGCTGCTGGTTGGCATCCGGCTGAGGTCTATTAAGAAATGGGAAAGTTTTGAACTGGCGTTAATCCCGTCGCTGTTAAAAGTGGTAATTGTGCCTGTGCTGATCGGATTGGGTGCTAGTTATTTCGGATTGAGCGGCGATCCGAGGTTGGTGTTGGTGTTGATGTCGGGAACGCCCACAGCTCTTTCCGTGCTGATTTTAGCAGAAGTCTACGAGCTCGATCGCGATTTGTTAGCTAGCAGCATCGCCATCACTTCCGTCGGTTTACTGTTGATGCTTCCCCTTTGGTTAGCTGGGTTTAGTTGAAGTTGGACGATAGCGTGGGAGTTAGAAACCGGGTTTCTTCTCAAAATCTCGGTAAGGATGCGTAAATTATCGCAGAAACCCGGTTTCTGGGATTTGGATCGCATTACTAAAACAGGAAATAAACCCAACACTAATGATTATTGCAAGACTTTTGAGAGTAGGTCTAATATAGAAATAACTTCTAGGAGGTTAGAGGCATGACAAGCATATCCGACGAACAAACAGCTATCATCCGTACAGAAAGAGGACTGACGATCGCAGGTACGCGCATCACTATCTACGACATCATGGACTATGTGACGGCTCAATATCCGCCTAAGTTTATCAGAGGATTGTTTGACCTTACAGAGGAACAAATTAATGCGGCTTTAGCTTATATCGAGGCAAATCGCGCCACCGTTGAAGCCGAGTATCAAATGGTTCTTAAGGAAGCTGAGGAACTGCGGCTGTATTATGAAGAAAAAAATCGCGATCTGATTGCCCGAATTGCCGCCCAACCACCCAAACCTGGTGAAGAAGCTATTCGAGCAAAACTTCAAGCAGCAAAAGCAAAACTTAAGTCTCAGCCATGAATTTTTTGGTCGATCATAATTTGAAAGGACACGCCGTACTTTTCTCAGGTAGCATTGTGAGTAGTGGCTGGCTAGATTGGGTGTTCATTCGATTTATCACCTTTGACGAAGTGAGTGTGCCGATCGATAGTGACGATCGGGTAGTTTGGCGGTTTGCTCAATCAAACCACATGATTTTATTGACCGCCAATCGGAGTATGAAGGGCGATAACTCTCTAGAACAAGTGATGCGCGAGGAAATTACTTCTACATCATTACCCGTGATTACTATTGGCGATGCTGACCCCTTGTTGAATGACTCTGAATATCGGCAGCGTTGTGCAATTCGTCTGGTTGAAATTGTGATTGATATTAATACTTATATGGGTGTAAGTCGCCTTTTCATCCCATGAAGTGCGGTCGAGGTTGTTGAAGAGGTGCGATCGCCCTTCTTCTGCTACTGGGTAGGAGAGGGGAGGGGGGAGCGCTATTAACTGTCAGTTGGCGAGCGATATTGCTGATAGTTACAGTTTAGGCAAGCCAGAGCGTACAGCGATCGAATATTCTTGTGAGGAGGCCGGGCCGCCAATATCTAGGAATCGTTAAATAAATTCAGATTAACTTAGACATATACAACTCATCAATATACTCACCATTAATCATTATTGAATCTCGTTTAATTCCCTCTATCATAAAGTCGCATTTTTTATAAAAATTTATGGCTGTTTTATTATGAACCATAACTGTTAACTGTAACCGATGAACCTTGTTATTTATAGCCCATAATTCTAACAACTGCATCAATTGTTTGCCAATACCTTGAGAGCAAAATTTTTGTCTTACTCCTATAACAATATGTATAGTGTGTTTTTGACGATTAACTTGACCACCAAAACCCATCATTATACCTATTAATTGATTGTCTGCATTGGCAGCTACAAATATAACTTGATTGCTGAGATTTTTTAATATTTTTTTTATTTTTATTTGGAGGTCTTTTTTGTTTTTTCTTTCGCCGGGATCATACAACATGAAATCTGTTTCATAATCTAGGTGATTTAGTAGCTCTATAATCTGATCGGCATCATCAAAAATTGCTTGCCTTATAACGACGCTCTGCATTTTATAAATTAATTAAATAACTCAATCTACATAAAGAAAAGTATCTGATTTTTACTATTGATTCCCAAAAAAGACAGGGAAGTTGTCCTGCTTTGATTTCCTTCTGTTCTAAGAATTCGATGATAGTAGTTAGTATTAAAAAGAAGTAGATCGCCTGTTTCCGGAGTAAATTCTATTCGGCTATAACCTTCTACTATTTTTTCGTCAACTCCTGTGCGAATTTTTGGATTTGGGGAAAATTCAAACTCTACATCGTTTTCTCTCGAAGCTCGATTATAAATCTCAAGTTTTCCTCCATATTCAGGTAGTTGTAAATATAGCACGCAAGAAAACTGAACATGAATATCAGCTAAACTCCAGTCATAAGATTCATATTGTACACGATCAACGTGTAATTTACTTCCCTTTGTCTGGATACTAATTACTCCTGGAGCATAATATTGCTGATATTCTGGATCGAAGGCCAGTTGGCAAGGATAGAAATTATAAAGAAGTTCTGCAACTTTTTCGACTGGATCTTTATATTTCCCAAAAAGCCATTTACGAACTTCAATCACTTTAGGCGAACAACTAAAGTAGTATTTTTTCCCATCTGGATGAGAGTGAAATTGAGCAATTGTTTGTCCTATCCTTCCCCATTCAGGCTCCATCCAAAAAAAGCCATGTTCGTGACAACGTTCAGTAATTTCATAACAGGCATCGATAGAATAAAACTGAGGGATACGCAAACCTAATAATTCTGATTTCAAAAGACACCCAACATTAGTTTCCAATTCTGGTGAATCTAGCTTCGTTGAAATAATATAAAAATTAAACATCTATTTGCTCCAAAGTTTCAACAACATAAATAGAAAGTTATCGTATTAATGGCATATCAACGATTAATTATCTACTTGGTGGAAAATGCAAATCTAATAGCTGCTTTCCTGTATCGAATGCTTGCTTTAAAAGTTCAGCATCCTTTTGACCTCGAAGACCTAAATAAGGGAAATGTTGCATATAACCTGCATAAACTTGCATCCCTAGAGGTTTAAGGATGTGACGAAGCCACTTACAGATTAAAGCCTGGAAAGGTTTAGCAAAAAGTAATTCGCAGTCTTCTTGGTACTTGCCTGTGTCAAGAATATGCTGATGCCAAAACATATCCACTCGCTTATTCGGGGCTACCGCTAATTGAGGGTTTTGTCCGTATTTCCAGCATAAAAAAAGATACTGTCTATATTCTATTTCCACTAATCTTGCCTCATGTTCAGACCAGGGTATTCCAGAATCAGGGTCTTTAACTAACTTAAAAAGTATTGGTCTTAAATCGAGTTGTTCTAGCTTTTTGATAAATTGGGCATCATTAGCATCAATATTACTTAGATTGATAGGAAAAATTAGCTTGTTCATAAGTACAGAATTATGAGCGTCATTAAAAGAATAAAAGGAACTTGTATAACTGGCCTCTATCTACACCCAAATCACGAGATTAGAGTCAATTGAGTAGATGGAGGTTAGGTATGCAATTCTGTATTTTTGACCTTCAGAAGGCAAAACTTGATGATAGTAGCAATTAGCAAAGATTATTAGGTCGCCCGCATTTGGTTGAATCAATATATTTTCTCTATTTTGGCAAATTTGCTCTAATAATTTCTCACGCTCATTTGGTTCAAAAGTCACTTCTCGATATCTATCAGATGGCTCCTCTTCTTTGTTAAAAATTTGTAATTCACCCCCTTTTTCAGGGGCTTGTAGATAAAGAACTACGGAAAGTTCATTGATAGGCTTGCATCCAGGTAAAACTGATGGTTGTCGAGAACCATCAATGTGTATTAGTCGGCCCTTCATTTGAGCTTCAATAATACCTGGAGCATAGAAATTTTGATAATTTGCGTCAAAAGCTATTCCACAACTAAATGAATTTTTTAAGAAATTTAATAGCTTATCTTTTGGGTTGTTGTGCCTGCCAAAAATTATGTCAAGATTCATATAAACTTTGCTGATTCGATCAAAATATTCACTTTTACCATTGGGCATAGATAAATGCTCAGAAATGGAAACGCCAATATAACCTAGCGATAAATTATCAAACCATCTGAACCCTATGTGATTGCAGTTGTCAACTATAGACTCAATTTCATGGGCTGCATAAAAATTATTAATTTTGGCAGCAACTATCATCCCAGACAGGAGCTTGTCTATACTATAAGCAATGCTTTTTGAAGAAACTGTCACTGATTCGAGTAAAAAATGTTTTTTATCCATCATTCTCTAAAAAGAGTAACTGAGAGAGGACACTACTAAATCTGTTTTAGTAGTGCCCTCAACTATCGGATTTCTGGGTCTTAAACTTTTGTAGTTGATGAAGATGATGTCTGAACATCTAAGCTAGGACGCTCACCCAAATTCGGGGTAAACATAGGGCAGTTAGAAGGAGTGCAAGAAGAAGCATATTCCCCAGCACGGAGCCAAAACGCATCAAGCTCAATTCGTGGGGGTGTACCATCCTGATTAGACTGATATTCGGGCAAAATGGGACGATTTTCTAAGTCTAAATTCTGCATTATGACTCTCCTAAAAATGTATTCATTTAGTTGCCTATTATAATCACCCTATTCTCTGTATGACCAGATTAAAAAGTACGATAAAGTCAGGATTTTTTTTATTTTATAGGTACTCAGGTATGATTACCTTGTAAAGGTACGGAAAAGTATGATAAATTAAGATAACCTTAAGCTATACTTCAACCAAAACTCAGCCTATGAATAGTGAGGAAATGTTACAGTGGGCGGACGATCTTGTATTTACAAAAGCTGCAAAACACCTAGATTCTCTGCAAATGGCTATCCTAGAAGGGGCTTGGCAAGGATTAAAATATGAAGAAATTGCTAAAAAATGCCATCGCAGTAAGTCCCATGTTAAAAATATAGCTGCCGAATTATGGCAGACTTTATCCGATATGTTAGGAGAAGATATCAATAAGGTGAATGCTCGCTCTATTTTAGAAAGAAAAGCAGTATCTACGATTTACAATTATGGTAAATCTTCACAGATTGTTAGTAGTAACATTAATAGTCATATCAATATCTGTGGTGAAAAAAGGCAAGATCCAGAAGAGGCTAAGCAGCGATCGCCCTTTCCCCCTGAATCTCCCCAAAATCAAGCCCGATCGCCCCTCATCGATTTAACAGACGCACCCGAACTCCCTTACTTTTACGATCGCACCTCAGAACTCTCCACCCTCAAACAATGGATATTACAAGCCCATACCCGCTTGATTACCATCTACGGCTTAAGTGGAATTGGCAAAAGCGCGATCGCCCTCAAACTCATCGAACAAATTCAAACCCAATTTGATTATATTATTTGGTTAAGCCTCACTAACACTCCCGCACTTTCAACCCTCCAAACCGAACTAAAGCAATTTTTTGGGCGATCGCCACAACCCCCATTACCCACAGTCATCGATTATTTTCGATCTTCTCGCTGTTTAGTAATCCTTGATGACGTACAAAATATTTTTAAAAGCAGTCAATTAGCAGGTCAATATTTAGCAGGCTATGAAGACTATGGCAAATTTTTCAAACAAATTGCCACATCCTCTCATCAGAGTTGTTTAATTATCCTCAGTTGGGAACAACCCAGAGAAATTACTGCTTTAGAAGCACTAAACCGACCTGCACGAACTTTACACCTCAAAGGGTTAGGGGAAGAATCGGCAGAAATTATCAGAGAAAAAGGATTAGCAGATGAGCAAAAATGGTCAGACTTGATCGCCCTTTATCAAGGTCATCCTTCCTGGTTAAATATCATAGCTTCAACAATTTTAGAATTCTTTGACGGTAGCGCTTCCCGGTTTTTAACCGATAATAATGATATTTATTTAGGTGACTTAGAAACGATTTTAGAATCTCACTTTGAGCGTTTATCGGAGTCATAAAAAAAGGTGAGCCATTGGTTAGCAAGTCAAGATAAAGCGGTAGATATTTCCCAAGCACCTGCCGATATTGAGTTATCTAAATCAGAATTTTGGCAAGCCATACAATCTTTAGCGCGGCGCGGCTTACTGGAAAAAGTACAAGTAGGAGCGGGAGCGCTATTTTTACTCAATCCTGTATTTCAACAATACATTCAATCCAAGTCAAATCCTAGCAGTATCAAACTGTAACATCGATCGCTCTTCTCAACTTCTACATCGATCGCATAAAAGCATTCACCGCATCATATTGATCTGCCATCCGCGAATAAAACTCGATCGATCGCAAATCCAACTCCGGCAAAAGTTCGCTCTTACTCACCAATTCATACCCCGTAGAACGCAAGCAATAAACCGAAATTACCCCATCCTCCCAGAACCAAACCTCCCGCACACCCACCCGACGATAGATTTCCAGCGTATCAATTCCACCACTTGTAACTGTTATCTCGATCGCCAAATCTGGAACCGACTTGCGCGTACCCAAACAATAAGACTCGTCCGGTTCTTTCCGTGCACCCAACTCCTTCATCCCGATGGTTGTACTGCCGCGTCCGTAGAAACGAATGTCCTTCGTCCGCATATAAACTTCTAAAACCTGACCTAAAGTATTTTTAGGTTCTTCATGAGCATCAGATAAAGGGGCCATAATTTCTAAACACCCATCCAAATAAGTTAAGCGCGCCCCAGTGTCTGCCAAATCAGCATCCAACTTTTCCAGAGTCTCCCATGTCACGTTTGACAGGAAAGCCGCACCTGTACCCAATCCTGCTTTAGAAATTGCGACAACCATTTGACTTACCTTTTACGATCGCTTTTCCATATTAGCGAATATTAGCTAAAGTTTCAAATCAGATTGCTCTAAAATTTCGCAGTACAATTAACAATAACTGCAAGGAAAACGACGATGAATGAGATAATAACTGCTACAGGTCTGCCTCCTGCATTCCCCGATCATACCCAATTGCCAGACGAAGACGGTACATTTGTGAAAAATTTTCAGGAGCATCCCCAGAGCATCATTCTGACAGATTCGATCGGGCCGATTGTAGAGCGACTGCATCCAGACGGACAATATGCGATCGGGCAAGATTGCGGCATTTACTGGCGAGAAACTGACCCGCCAGAGCGAGGTGCAGAAGCACCGGATTGGTTTTACGTGCCGAATGTACCGGCAACACTTGACGGTTTTCGCCGTTCTTATGTACTTTGGCGGGAACACATGGCTCCGTTCATTGCTTTAGAATTTGCTAGCGGTAATGGAGATGAAGAGCGCGATCGTACTCCCTTGACTGTGGCCGCTGACGGTACCACCACTAAACCCGGTAAGTTTTGGGTGTACGAGAGAATTATCCGCATTCCTTACTACGGCATTTATGAAATGAGAACTGGCAATTTAGAAGTCTATCACCTAATAGATTTTGTGTATCAAAGGATGGAGCCAAACGAACGCGGTCACTATCCCATTCCTGTACTAGATGTAGAATTGGGACTGTGGCAGGGAAGCTATCAAAATCAAGAACTGCTTTGGCTGCGGTGGTGGGATTCGCAGGGGAATTTGCTGTTAACTGGCTCCGAACAAGTTGAAATTGAGCGGGCTAGAACCGAACAAGAACGGGAAAGAGCCGAACAAGAACGGGAAAGAGCTGAACAAGAACGGGAAAGAGCCGAACAAGCAGAGCGAAAAGTTACGCAGTTAGCCGATCGACTGCGAGCAATGGGAATCGATCCCGATGCTGAGGATTGATATCAAATTCCCAAAACTCTCTCTGTAGCGCTAGCATCCCGCACCTGATCTTTTACAATCACAAAAAACCAAGCTGATGGAAACTAAACCACCTCTACCGCCCTTTACGCTGGCAACAGCTAAAGCCAAAGTTCAAGCTGCTGAAGATGCCTGGAATACCCGCGATCCAGAACGAGTAGCCTTAGCTTATACGGAAGATTCTCAGTGGCGAAACCGTGCCGAATTCTTCAGCGGACGGGAAGAAATTAAGGCTTTTTTAAGACGAAAATGGGCAAAGGAATTAGATTACCGTTTAAAGAAAGAACTGTGGAGTTTTACAGACAATCGAATTTCTGTTCGATTTGAGTATGAGTGGCACGATGATTCTGGCTACTGGTATCGCGCCTATGGTAATGAACAGTGGGAATTTGCAGAAAATGGGTTAATGCGAAGACGTGAAGCTAGCATTAATGATGTTCCCATTCAAGAGTCTGAACGGAAGTTTCGATAAGATTTATCTGTGAGTTGCTAGAGGCATAAACCTGGCTTTTTAGGAAAATACGCAGGTTTGTAGTCAGGACTTGAGTCATGATTGACTAAACGCCAGAAAGACGAATAAAGTCCTCACTACTAACGAAAGGTTTGTAGTAAGGACTTGAGTCATGATTAGAACTCTTGCAAAAATACAAGGCACCCCACCCCAACCCTCCCCTTGAATCAGGGGACGAGGCAAGATTATTCTTGTTTCCCTCCTTAATAAGGCGGGACTTGCGGGGGGTGAATTTGACTTTTGCCAGAACTCTAAAGAAGTTTATAGAGCATCTGCGATCGTGTAGAATCTGAAAAAACAATTTTAATGGAGTTTTGTTGCAAATGAAATTTTTGGCGATCGAAACACTAATTGTTAGTTCTATCCTTCTGTCAATCTCATCATTGTCCTCTGCTCAAAGTAATCAACAGAACTCTACAATTCTACCCACAGGAGCTTACTACGCTCAAGGAACAATGTTCAATAACTCCCGTAGAGAGATTGCCCATCAAAACAATAGAATCTGCATCAAGATCGTCGATGGCCCTGCAAGTCCCTACAAAGGCGTCGAATCTATCACAATTAGCAGCGTGTCTTTGGAAAATGGGAAATACTATATTGATGCAACTGGCACGGAGCTAGTATTAAAAAACAATGGAAAAGCATTCTCTGGCGACATTCGCGGTACATGGGAGTATAGAGGTATCTCCCCCGATCGAAGGAGTCAACCCATACAAGCTGAAAAAATGGCAGAATGTGTAGCTGCTCAAGGACGATATGTGCAGAAGATGGAAGGAATATCCATTTCAGGAATCGATTTTCCCAAGCATTAAGCACGATCGAGATGGGTGGGGGCGAAACCAAAAGGTGCTCTGTGAGATGCAGTAATCGGTAATCGAAGTAAGGTGCGGAGTACGCACCCTACTTCATTAGGTTATGCGTCCAAGACTGTATCCTCAATCGCAAAGCAAACTCGGAGAAGTCAGCACAAAGACATCCCTGGTTCCCACCCCTTCAGATTCCGGTTTAATCGGCGTAGTAAAGTGGAAAAACTCGTGGTCGTTAACTAACAGCAATTCTCCCGGATGCAGAATTTTATTAAAAACAGGCTTCTCTTTTTTAGCCAAGTACAAATGCGTTTCCCCGCCTACAATATTAGTTCTGTCAACCGAGAAAATCCCGATAAAGTCAGTACCGTCTTGGTGAATGCCTTCCGGCGCGGGGTTGCCGAAATTGTGCGGCGAACAAGTCGTCCTGATTTGATGGATGCCGATTTCAGCTTCCGGGTGAATTTTGCAGGAATCGAAAAAAGCAAAAATCATCTGTTTGAAATTATCGAGGGCAATTAGCCGATCGTCCAATTCGGCAAATTCCCGCCTGATATCACCCACTAGCGGATTGTATGTTTTGCTTTGATACAAATAGCCGTGAGGTAACTTAACTAACTCAGTCCCGTTGACTGCAAACCGCGACAATCTTCTCGAACGATACTTACCTTTCACATACGGATCGACAGGCATATCGTCAAAAAATTCCTTGAAACCTTCTAGCTTAATCGAGTTTACTTTTTTGAAAGTAAACATGAAGGCATAATCCAAATGAATGGATTCTAATACGGTTTTCATAGATTTTACTCCCTGAAGCCTTGCTCCCCTCTCTAATTTAGCCTTGAGGAGGTGTATGCTTCTACTCTAGCGCAGGTTTTTTGTATGTGTCGTAAAAGACACTACAAAAATTGCAAAGATATCGTAAAGCTTGCAAGATGAATCCGGGGGCTTGTTCTTCTTTTAATCCAAAATCCAAAATCCAAAATCTAAAATCGATCGACTGCTTTCACCAGCGACTGACAGGCCCGCAGGAAAACGGCAACATCGACCCCAAGTGCGACGTACTGAACGCCAGCATCAATCCACTGCTGGGCGATTTCGGGGTTTTCGGCAAAAGTACCGGCGGCTTTGCCTGCTTTGCGGATGGTTTGGACTGCCTCCTGCATCATGTCGATGACTCGGGGATCGCGGACTTGGCCGGGAATGCCGATCGACTGTGACAGATCGTAAGGCCCTAGAAAAATCACGTCCACCTCTGGGACAGTCACTATTTCTGCCAGGTTGTCGATGCCAGCTTTGCCTTCGACATGAATCACAACTAAGGATTCTTCGTTGAGTCGATCGGTGATATTTGTACCTGCGGCGGTGTAAAGTCCGGCCCGCGTAGCGAAGGAAAGGCCTCGCGTGCCCAGAGGACTGTATTTAGCGCTTTTGACAGCGGTTTCGGCATCGATTTTGCTTTCAATTTGAGGTACTTGAACGCCTGCACTGCCGATGTCGAGAGCTCGTTGAATTTGCGGCCCGTCGTTTTTGCGGACGCGAACAATCGGTGCAATGCCGGTACAGTCGGCGGCGCGACACAAATCTTCAGCAGCAAGCGGGTTCAGGGGGCCGTGTTCCATGTCGATAACGGCGAAATCAAATCCAGCGTGACCGCAGATTTCCATGAATGCGGGATAAGCGCAGTTCATAAATAAACCGAGGACTGTTTCGCCTTGTTTAATTTTTTGTTTGAGTTTGTTTTGACGCATGGGTAATCCCGGAAAGTCTAGTTTTTTGTACCGCAGGTGAAGCCAGATTGTTTTTAATAATACAGCTCAAATATTGTCGCGATAAATTACTTTATGTTAAGAGAATTGATAAAAATTTTATAGCTGCTTTTGCTTCTATTTTAAATGGAATCAAGCACAAAAGCCAGCCACAAACAAACATTCCTAAAATTGGTAAAAATATTGGTCCCACGGAGGGTTCGACTAACCAAGCAAATAAAGAAAACATTCCTATACTGCCAGTTGTCCACAGCCAAAGAATCAAAAATCCTATGACTATTTTATGTAAAGTCATCCTAATTTTGATGGAACAACCGAACTGTTGAGCTTGTATATCTCCTTGTATAATTGGGAACAATAAATTTCGACCGATGATGATGCGATTGATTTTGAAGGTTTTGCCATAAATCGTTCCTTCATAGGGTTTCGCAGGTGGCGGCCCAAAGGGTATAATTATTCTAAAAACTTTGGGAGGAGTAACAACTTCGTCCAACCTGCGTAAAACTTCCGAAAAAGTTAAACTCGTGGTAATTGTTAAACTCTCAAAAGGAATCAATGACCTAAAAATTTTGACGATTTTGAGCATAAGGTAGATCCGGCTGTTCAATAGTTGTTGCTGGTATTAATGCCTCTTCTCTAAAAAAGTTTTCCCTGACAACACAGCGAAATACCAGTATACTGCAAAATAAACATTTAGATGGCACGAGTGTTTTTGGCGCTATGTCAAAATTAATTCCACAATCTCTGATGAAACTTAGACAGTATCTATTTTTGCTCAAAGGTCGATCGATCCTTAGCCTCACCCTCGGCATAATTTCCGCGATAGGGAGCACTTCGCCAGTATTTGCCGCACCTCCCCGCAATCCCGACACTGCTGAAACTTGCGACATTCTAGTAGCAGGCGGCGGGCTCGCGGGCGCTGCTACCGCTTACGAAGGTTTGCTGGCGGGGCGCACAGTTTGCCTGACTGAAATTACTGACTGGGTAGGCGGTCAAATTTCCTCCCAGGGAACTTCCGCACTCGATGAAAGAGAGACTCAGCGATCGCTCTTATTTTACCCCCGCGGCTACCTCGAATTGCGGGGGCGCATTAAGGAACATTACGGCCGGCTAAATCCCGGAGGCTGTTGGGTTAGCTATTCGTGTTTCATGCCCTACGACGGTCACAAAATTCTATTTAACATCTTGCAGGATGCCGCTAGAAAAGGCAAAGGCACGCTGAAATGGTTTCCCAATACAGTTATTAAAGAACTGGCTATTACTCCTGCTGTTACGGGGAATACGGTTGGGGGTCAACAAATTAAAAGTGCGATCGCCATTCAACATAAACCTGCGGCCAACACGCCACCACTCAACACCGAAACTCTTTCTCAAACTATCGAAGATGCCTATCGCTACGAAAATTCTCCGCGATTTAACAAAACTATTATTCGGTTTATTTCTAAAGCATCTGGAACCCCCCCTAACCCCCCCTTGCCAAGGGGGGGGAATTCCACAAGTTCCCCCCCTTTACAAGGGGGGAATTCCACAAGTTCCCCCCCTTTACAAGGGGGGAATTCCACAAGTTCCCCCCCTTTACAAGGGGGGGCTAGGGGGGGTGCTGATTGGTACGTTGTAGATGCCACTGAAACAGGCGAATTGATCGGACTTGCGGATGTTCCTTACCGCCTCGGAATTGACCCGCGTTCCCCTCTCGAACCTTCCTCAGCCAGCCCCACAGGCGACGCTTACTGCACTCAAGGTTTTACCTACACCTTTGCGATGCAGGCAACGAAGGAACCGCAGCAGCATCAAGTGCCGTCTTTTTATCAACAATATGCTCCTTACTACAGCTACGAATTGCAGAGATTGGCGAGCTTTCCCTTAGTTTTCACCTACCGCCAAATCAGGAGCATGAGACCCGATAAAAAGCGACCTTCAGACCCGAAGCAATTCCCCATTTATCCGGGGGATATATCGATGCAAAACTGGACTTGGGGCAATGACTATCGTCCAGGTTCTGCTGAGGATAATTTAATTTATTCTCGCGCGCAGTTGGAAGCGGCAGGTCAATTGCAACCGGGGGGATGGATGGGCGGTTTGCGAACGGAAACTTTGCGAAAGGGAGAGGAAAATGCCAAAGGATTTTTCTACTGGCTGGTAACAGGAACTACTGACTCGCAGCTAGGAGATGGAGTCAAAAAGCCTCATCCAAACAATCGTTTTTTGAGCGGGTTAGATTCGCCGATGGGGACGGTACACGGACTTTCTAAATATCCTTATATGCGGGAGGGGAGGCGCATTATTGGGCGGCCGAGTTTCAATCAGCCTCAAGGTTTTACGGTGTGGGAAGTTGATATGTCTCGCACTGACTTTACGGCTGATTTTTATCGCCAGAATTTGTCAGAGGAAGAGTATCGCAACTTGTGGTTGGCTGTGGGTGGTTTGAACGCGCCGGCTTTGGCCGTGGGAAGTCAATCTGTTGAGGATACAAAATCGCGATCGCGCGCTACGATTTATCCTGATTCTGTGGGTATCGGTCATTATGCGATCGACTTTCACCCCTGCATGACTAACAGTCCGCCGGAAGCACCGGGAAATACCGAACGGGAAGGCACTCGCAAAGCTCAAGGTCAAGCTTATCCGTTCCAAATTCCGCTGCGGGCAATGATTCCTCAGAAAATTGACAATATGTTAGTGGCGGGTAAAAGTATTGCTGTTAGCCACACAGCAGCCGCTGCTTATCGAGTGCATTCTTTTGAATGGTCTGCCGGTGCGGCGGCGGGAGTTACGGCTGCTTTTTCCCTAGAAAAGGGGATTATACCTTATGAATTAGTGGACGAATTGCCATCCCGCGAGCCGAACTTGGAAGTGTTGCAGTTGCGGTTGCAACAAAATAAGAATCCGATCGCATTTCCGGGTACTTCTATTTTCAATAGTTCGTGGCAAAACTGGAAATAATCGCAGTTGGTAATCTCAATAGCCACAAGACGAGAAATCATATCAATTCCGGTAACACCGGAATGACTGTTGACTGGGGGTCTAAAAACTGAATAGTTGAGTGTTAACTGTTGACTCGATTTTATGATTCCGATGCAGTCGGAAACGATATCATGGGGCGATGGTGGTAAAAGATCCCAAATCCATATCGCACAGCGCTTACGCTTACAGCAATAGACTCCAAATTGGTTCTACAGCAGATTCCACGTTTATGAAGTACACCCAGATTGCTCTTCTATTGCCGTAGGGACACGGCACTGCCGTGTCCCTACCTCTGTTGTGTACCTCACTAACCTGAAAAGTGCTGTATCTGAGATGTTGCACCATTGTCAATAAGCCTTTTATGAATTGGCATCCGGCCCGTGAAGCGAGAAAATCTACTCTTCGCGGAACGGGCCGGAAAGCCTGTGAAGCGAGAATGGTGCAAGATGCGACTTCTATAGAAAAAATAACGCGCTGATGACGCACCTTAGGATCGCGAATTAAATAATTTACACTCTTGAAAGTGGGGTGGGCTCTCGTAGCCCGCCCTTTCTGGACGGGCTACGAGAGCCCATCCCACAAGAACATCACGCATTGTAAGTTATTTAATTCTCATTCCTTATACCATTTCTCTAAAATCGTGCAACACTCTTCGACCCCCCCTAGCCCCCCCGCTGCATTGCGGGGGGAACAAGAATACTGTTGCATTCTTTTTTAAAATTGGTATTGCTAAGTTTGAGGATAACGTTCTGCTAAGAAAGAGATAGCAGCAGCCCGATCGCCCAAATCGCCATCCAACCTCGCAGCCAACAAATCATCCAACATTCGTTTAAACCCAGGCCCGGGCTTATAGCCCAAAGCCTTCAAATCGTTGCCATTTAAAGGCGGCTCAACATTCGCCCACCTGGTAAGATATTCCCAAATTTGACGGCGGAATTTTCGCGGACTTTGTATGGCGATCGCAATTAACACCGCCAATTCATAATTCCTCAACAGCAACACCAATTGACTCGGCAACTCGCACTTAGGCAAATTCTCTGCTAACTGATTCTTTCCGGCTTCCAAAACTTCCAGCCGCTTAATGCTGTCAGCGGGTAACTGAAGATTTGCAGCCACCTTGCCGCGATATTCCGGTGCTAAGTAAGCTATCAAAACTTCCAGCCGCATCTGCCAATCGGGAATATTGATAATGGGGAATGGGGAATGGGGAATGGGGAATGGGGAATGGGGAATGGGGAATGGGGAATTGTCTCTTCCTTCTTCCTTCTTCCTTCTTGTCTCTTCCTTCTTCCTTCTTCCGACAGACATCGGACTGACATCCGTTACAGAATCCGTTGCCGAACTTCCGACAGACATCGGACTGACATCCGTTACATCCGTTACAGAATCCGTTGCCGAACTTCCGACGGACATCGGACTAACATCCGTTACATCCGTTACAGAATCCGTTGCCGAACCTTCCTTCTTCCTTCCATTCAAACACCGATCGAGCAAACGCAGTTGCCGCCACAACTCCCGATCCAACTCCAAACTAGGATGAATGCAGCGCAAAGCCTGCAAATCTCCCAGCATTTGCAAAGCAACTTTCCAGTAAGGAGCTTGCAAAATGTATTTTAATTCGCTTTTGAGCCGAGTTTCCAAAGCCGGAGCTCGGCCGTTTTCCCCCTGAATTCGGTAATAAATCCCGCTGGCCAAAGCGTGGCGGATGTATCCTTCCGTCTGCGGCTCAATTTCAAATCCCAAGCGCACCGCAAACCGCACAGCGCGATAAATTCGCGTCGGATCTTCGATAAAACTGTTGGCGTGCAAAACTCGAATTTGCTTCGCTTCCAAGTCCAGCAAACCGCAAAAAAAATCTAACAATTCGCCGCTGCGAGGAACACCCAACCGCACAGCCAGGGCATTAATAGTAAAATCCCTGCGGTACAAATCTTGGCGAATCGAACTCGCTTCAACTTCAGGATTTGCAGCCGGATAAGGATAAAATTCAGTACGAGCAGTCGCGATATCCACCCACAGGGAGCCGAAAGGAGAGTCTTTGTGCCACAAAAGTGCGGCGGTTTGAAATTGACCGTGAACGTCTAAACGCGATCCCGGGTATAGTTTTTGCAGCGATGAAGCTAACTCGACACCTGCACCGGAATCGTCGGAACCGCACTTTCCATCCACAACCAAATCAATATCAGTTAGCGCCAGTGTATCATCGGTCGCTAAGAGTAAATCCCGGACTGCTCCGCCAACCAGATAAAGTTGCCAGCCGCTATTTTGGGCAAGATTGGCCGCGATCGACAATAATTGCCATAATTCGGGACTGATGCGCGATCGCAACAACTGCTCAACCGATTCGGGCATGACACAATAAGACAATTCTGCATTGCTTCCCCTGTCTCGCGCTTTTTGCTGGTGCAATTCCCGCAACACGTCAGTGCGAGTCACAATTCCTACAAGTTGACCGTTTTCCAATACCGGCAAGCGCCCGATATCGTATGTCACCATTAAAGATTCAATTTCCGGCAGCAAGGTATCTGGGGCGATCGTTTTTAACTGCGGACTCATGTAACCCTTGACGGGGGCGTGGCTGAAACCGTGGTGCAGCGCAATGTCAATGTCGCGGCGCGAGATAATGCCGACGAGCCGATCCGCCGCATCCACAACAGAAAGCCCGGAATGTCCGTAACGTAGGAGTATACGATGAGCTTCCCCCACTGATGTTTCCGGGCGAATGCTCCGCACTGGAGACGACATTAATTCGCGGGCTGTGGGAGGGTGGGGAATTTGAGTTTTGAGTTCGTCAGCTAACTGATTTAAAGTCAGCAGGGCATCAACATCGCGGGTGGCGAGGGAAGCAGCGCGGGCGTGGCCTCCGCCGCCGAGGGGTTGGAACAATTCGCTGAGGTTTGTTCCTTCGATGCGCGATCGACCGATAATAGTTAATCGATTGGAAACTGGCGACTCGGGATCGATGTTGCGGTTGTTTTCGTTTTCGCCAAATTTATAAACATTACCTAAAAGCAGAGCATCGGTTTCAGTTAAATCGAGCAAGCGAGAAGCCAGCGAAGAAAGCCCCGGAACATAAGCTTCAGTAGATAACAGCACCCAGGCTATGCTGTAACCGTGCAAAATTTCCGATCGCAAATTATTCAGCGCTTCTCTCAGCAAATCTTGCAATTGAGGAGACAAACCGGGTTCTACATATTCAGCTATTACCCGCAAACTCGCTCCCTGTTCCATCAACCACGCCAAAGCTATTGCATCTCGCGCAGTTGCGCCCTCAAAGGTAAGGGAACCTGTATCGACGTGGATGCCGAGGGCCATTACTGTTGCTTCCGAAGGGAGAAGCCGGAATGGTGTGTCGCTGTTTTCTGCTTGATTTTTGAGTTTTTCGACAATTAATGTCGTGCTAGCTCCGACTGCTTCGATCTGCGTAACAGTAGCGGGGATGTCTAAATCGGCCTGTAGGTGATGGTCAAAAACCGCTATTTCGTTGAGGTGTGGCAAATCCAGCCACTCGGCGGCTTTTCCCAAGCGATCGCGCTGGGAGGCATCAACTATAGTAATCGATCGAATTTGTTGCGGATTGACCGATCGGCGTTCAATCAGTGGGTACTCGTCGCGGTGTAGCGCCAAAAAATCCCGCACCGTCGGGTGACACCCGCCTGTCAAAACGATCCTACTACCGGGGCGCAGCACGCAAAGTCCCACCGCCGCCCCCAAGGCGTCAAAATCTGCTGTTGTGTGGCACAAAACTAAGTCCATAGCCGAAAATCCCCCATCTCTAACTCAAACAGTAGCAATTTCTCGCCCTCTGAAACCGGATGTGTCGATCGGGCTTTAAGTTAACCTTTCCAGTTTTCTGTGCTGTAACGAACAATGATAAAATTGATAAAAATCTTAAGAGCCGCTGACGCCTGTTCGCGCAACGCCCGAATTTGCACTGGTTCTTTCGTATCAATCAACCGGCAATTTCTCGATCGACTATCGGGAAACTGTCAAAAACTAGAATTTGGAAGATTTTTTTCGGTTCTGGGAAACTATTTCCGATCAACGCACGGTTATATCGAAAGGAGAAAAGATGTTATCAATTCTGTTTCAACTGGTTTTACTTGCTCTGGTACTGCTGTCTTTTGTGATGGTCGTTGGCGTGCCAGTTGCTTATGCCTCTCCCCAAAACTGGAATCAGTCTAAATCCCTGATTTATGCCGGGTCTGGTCTCTGGTTTTTGCTGGTTATTGCAGTGGGTGTATTGAACTTTTTAGTCGTTTAATTTCACCCAACCCTATCGAATAAAGAAGGTAAAAGATAGAAGGATGAAGGCATTCACCAGCGATTGAAAGGCATTCGGCATTCGGCAGAAGCTAGGATTATTCTAAACCGCGCGACACTGTATGTTTTTGCACTTGAGATTCAGATGAGATGCTGCTACTTTCTGACTTTTGCCTTCTCACAAACAAAAATCTAAAATCTAAAACCTAAAATCTAAACTAGAACACTATGACTGTTTTCGAGGGAACTTTTACTCAAACAGAATCTTTGCGGTTTGCTATAGTCATCGGTCGTTTTAACGATTTGGTTGTAAACAAACTTTTGGAAGGGTGTCAAGATTGTTTGAAACGCCACGGAGTTGATATCAATCCTCACGGTAATCAAGTTGATTTTTATTGGGTTCCGGGATGTTTTGAGATTCCTTTGATTGCTCGTCAAGCTGCTCTTTCTCGCCGCTACGATGCGGTAATTTGTCTGGGTGCGGTAATTCGGGGCCAAACTCCTCATTTCGATTTTGTGGCTGGTGAGGTTGCTAAGGGAATTGCTGCTGCTGCTTTTCAGACAGGGGTGCCGGTGATTTTTGGGGTGGTGACGACTGACACGATGCAGCAAGCTTTGGAAAGGGCTGGAATTAAAAGCAATTTGGGCTGGAATTATGCGATGAGTGCTTTGGAAATGAGCACTTTGATGCGTCAAGTTAATGGTTTGGGCGTAAACTCTTACGGTCAATTAGCTAGTGGGTCTGCTGGTCAAGTGCTGTCGGGCGAAGCAAATCTGGCTATAGCCCCGGATGTATCGTCAGATCGAATACTGTAATTTCTACAAAGCATATTTTGCCAAGAATGACCACAATTCCAAATATAGATTTTGACAAGTGGCAGCATTTGATTCACTTCCTGTTCTGGAACAGACATACCTTCTCAAAGACCGAGCTCCTCCTAAACTTTTGAATAATGTGGAATTGCTAGATTATCGTCTATTCCCTAAGAGGTATTATGGAATTTTGGTGTTGAATCAGGTTGAATAAATATCTGAAATCCGCTATGTTAACTTAGGTGTAAGTATTGAGGTTCTCTAAACTCGCTCCTAGCAGGGATTTCAGTATAAATGCTGTAGGATCAGTAATTAACCTCTTCTTAATAAACAGCTCTGAAAACAACTTTCTAGATGAGTTGAGATTATATCGAATGACAATTTTGTCAAGCGAATGCCTAGAAAGCTTTCCTGCAAAAGGATTCAGCGTTTTTGCTACTACCTGAATACTTACAGTTACTTATCAACATGAAAGTGCAAAAATTTTATGGGTGACATTCAAGCTACCTTTACATCTACCGATCGAGCTTTTCAGATTGAGGGGTACGAAAAAATAGATTTCAGCCTGCTATACGTCGATGGTGCTTTCAAGCTGGAGAATCCTGAGATTGCGGATAGTTACCGCCAATTCGGTCGCTGTTTAATGGTTGTAGATGAAACAGTCTACGGTCTGTACGGTGCACAGATGGAGGATTATTTCAAGCATCACGAGATAGATTTAACAGTCTTTCCAGTTAATATCAAGGAACCTGATAAGACGTTAAAAACTTTTGAAAGCATCATAGATGCCTTCGTTGATTTCGGGCTCGTGCGGAAGGAGCCTGTTTTGGTAGTGGGTGGTGGATTGACTACTGACGTAGCTGGTTTTGCCTGCTCATCCTATCGCCGTCGGACTAACTACATTCGCGTACCGACAACCTTAATTGGGCTAATTGATGCCAGTGTGGCAATCAAAGTAGCTGTGAACCACGGCAAGCTGAAAAACCGCCTCGGCGCTTACCACGCTTCGCAGAAAGTAATTTTAGACTTCTCTTTCCTGAAAACTCTGCCGATCGACCAAATACGAAACGGCATGGCAGAGTTAATTAAGATCGCCGTAGTAGGTAACAAAGAAATCTTCGAGTTGTTAGAAAACTACGGCGAAGCATTGCTGCACAGTCATTTTGGTTATTTAGACGGCACATCTGAACTGCGCGAAGTGGCACATCGGTTAACCTACAACGCGATTCAGTCAATGCTGGCCCTAGAAGTACCAAACCTGCACGAGCTAGATTTGAATCGGGTGATTGCCTACGGTCACACCTGGAGTCCGACGCTGGAACTAACGCCGGAAATTCCGATGTTCCACGGCCACAGTGTCGCCATCGATATGGCTTTTTCGGCGACTATTGCCCAACAGCGGGGCTACATTTCGATCGCCGATCGCGATCGCATCTTAAGATTGATGAGCCGCCTCGGACTAGCGATAGACAGCCCTTATCTGACATCAGAACTGCTCTGGAAAGCCACAACATCGATCAGTCGTACCCGCGACGGTCTTCAGCGTGCTGCGGCTCCATGCCCCATTGGCGACTGCTTTTTCATGAATGATTTGACTCGAACTGAGTTGGATAAAGCCCTACTGGTTCATCGAGAAATCTGTCAGGGCTACCCGCGCCGCGGCGATGGCGAGGATATGTATGTGGTATTGCAGAAAGTTGCAACTCGTTCCACAGCCGGGGTATGACCATGAGACCCGTTACCCCTGTCGGGATTTTAGCGGCTAAACTCGAAAGTCTCGTCTCGCAAGTAGAAACAATCGATAATCTCGATCGAGCTTTCAAGGCAGAATTACAACAAGCCTACTCCTTGGCAAATGGTCTCGATCCGTACCTGGATCTTTGTACCACGCCGGAATCTCCTGCCTTAGCCACGTTAGTGAAGCGCACTCAATCAGAAGATTGGAGTAAGCGATTCTCTGACGGCGAGACAGTGCGGCAGTTGGAACAGGAAATGCTATCGGGTCATCTCGAAGGCCAAATGCTGAAATTTCTCGTCCATCTCACCAAAGCACAGCGCGTACTGGAAATAGGGATGTTTACCGGGTACTCAGCACTAGCGATGGCGGAAGCACTGCCGGTGGATGGAGTGGTGGTAGCCTGCGAAGTAGATGCTTATGTAGCTGAATTTGCCCAGAAGTGTTTTCACGAATCTACTGCCGGTCACAAAATCTCAGTGAAGGTGGCACCGGCTCTAGAAACCATGAAAGAATTGGCGGAGAATGGAGAAGTGTTCGATCTGGTATTTATCGATGCCGATAAAGCTGGATACAGAGACTATCTCGATTTACTCCTAACTACGAAGCTGTTGGCTCCCAATGGCTTGATCTGCGTCGATAACACTTTGATGCAGGGACAGCCCTACTTGTCAGGTACTCCTACTCCTAATGGGGTAGCGATCGCCAAATTCAACCAGGCTCTAGTTGACGATCCGCGCGTAGAGCAAGTGTTACTGCCGCTGAGAGATGGATTGACCTTAATTCGGCGCGTTTAGTACAACAAAACTTAGGCGTCAAAACCAAAAAAACCGGGTTTTTTGCCATATTCGGCGGGCTGTAACGAAGTCCCCTCGTCAAAAAACCCGGTTTTTAACCACCCGTGCGTAATATCAAATCCGCGCTTCATCGGCATGATTCATCTCTCTTTTCTGGCGACTCTGCGCCTGCGTAGCTTCAAAAGCGGTTTAATCATTCAAAAACCACCGCTAATTAGAGTATTTACTTAGTAAAAAATTATGATCGAAACAGTTTCAACGGCAGCGAGGCCCTCTGAACAGGAAACAAACGCGACGACTAGCCGCTTCCAGACAGTCAAAACCATAGCAACCATAATTTTGCTGCTATTGGTACTGCCCCTGAATCTCGCTTTAACAGCGATCGCCCTACTGAGATCCATCATCATCAAACCGTTTCAGTCTCGAGCGCTCGCGGACTCTCCCCAAACGATTTTGGTCGGCGGCGGCAAGAGAACCAAAGCATTACAGCTAGCCAGATCGTTCCATAAGGCCGGTCATCGGGTAATTTTGTTTGAAACCCACAAATACTGGCTGACAGGTCATCGTTACTCTTGGGCAGTCGATCGCTTTTACACAGTACCAAATCCCCAGGCAGAGGAATACCCTCACGCACTCTTAAAAATTGTCCAACAAGAGAAAGTTGATGTTTACGTTCCCGTCACTAGTGCAGGCGGCAGTTACTACGATGCCAAAGCCAAAAGCGTACTTTCTCCTCACTGTACGGTAATGCAGCTAGATGTCGAAACTCTGGAACGTTTGGATAATAAATATGAGATGGCAACAGCCGCCAAAGCGTTGGGGCTGCGAGTTCCGAAGTCCTACCGCATTACTAATCCCCAGCAAGTAATCGATTTTGATTTTAGTGACGCACAGCGTCCATATATTCTCAAAAGTATTCCCTACGATTCTATTCGGAGGTTAGACCTGACGAAGTTACCCTGCGCAACTGAGGCGGAAACGGCCGCGTTTGTGAAATCTTTACCAATTTCCGAGAGTAAACCTTGGATTATGCAAGAGTATATTGCGGGGCAAGAATACTGCACTCACAGTACAATTCGTGACGGTCATCTTCAGTTGCATTGTTGTTGCAAATCGTCGGCGTTTCAGATAAATTACGAGCATGTCGATCGCCCGGATATCGAAAATTGGATTCGTCACTTTGCCAAGAGTCTCAATCTGACTGGACAAGTTTCCTTTGATTTCATGGAGGCGGCGGATGATGGAGAGATTTACGCGCTCGAATGCAACCCGCGCACCCATTCAGCCATCGCGGTGTTTTACAACCATCCCGATGTGGCAAAAGCTTATTTGGAACCGGACCCTTTACCGCAGACACTGCTGCCTTTGGCATCTAGTCGCCCGGCTTACTGGATTTACCATGAAATTTGGCGGTTGGTGACTCATTTGTGGTCGCCAAAGCAAGTTTATGAGCGGTTACAAATTATCGCCAAAGGCAAAGATGCCATCTTCGAGTGGGACGATCCGCTGCCGTTTTTGATGGTGCATCATTGGCACATTCCCTTGTTGTTATGGGCAGATTTAAAGAAGCCGAATGGGTGGATTGGGATTGATTTTAATATTGGCGAACTTGTGGAAATAGGGGGAGAGTGAGCAGGTCAGTATTACGGGTTTTGCATTTAGTCGGCTCGGCAGTTAGCGATTTTTACTGTGATTTATCAGGGTTAATGAGTCGCCTCGGACTATAGCAATCCTTGCAGGAGTTGTAAATTTTTTACCCCACCCCAGCCCTCCCCGCGAGTTCGGGGAGGGAGTAAGAAATTCACAAATGATTTAGGATGGCTATAGCAATTGATAGCCCTTATCTCACATCAGACAGGCTCTAGTTGACGGTCCGCGCGTAGAGCAAGTGTTACTGCCGCTGAGAGATGGATTGACTTTAATTAGGCGCGTTTAGTAGAACAAAACTTACGCGTCAAAACCAAAGAAACCGGGTTTTTTGCCCAGGCGGGCTGTAACGAAGTCCGATGTCAAAAAACCCGGTTTTTAACCACCCGTGCGTCATATCAAATCCGCGCTTCACCGGCATGATTCATCTCTCTGTTCTGGAGACTGTGCGCCTGCGTAGCTTCAACAGCGGTTTAATCATTCAAAAACCACCGCTAATTAGAGTATTTACTTAGTAAAAAAGTATGATCGAAACAGTTTCAACGGCAGCGATGCCATCTGAACAGGAAACAAACGAGGCTTCTAGGCGCTTCCAGACAGCAGTCAAAACCATAGCAACCTTTATTTTGCTGCTATTGGTACTGCCCCTGAATCTCGCTTTAACAGCGATCGCCCTACTGAGATGCATCATCCTCAAACCGTTTCAGTCTCGAACGATCGCGGACTCTCCCCAAACGATTTTGATTAACGGCGGCAAGACGACCAAAGCATTACAGCTAGCGAGATCCTTCCATAAAGCCGGTCATCGGGTAATTTTGGTTGAAACCCACGAATACTGGCTGATGGGTAATCGATACTCTTGGGCAGTCGATCGCTTTTACACAGTACCAAATCTCCAGGCAGAGGAATACCCTCAAGCACTCTTAAAAATTGTCCAACAAGAGAAAGTTGATGTTTTCGTTCCCGTCAGTAGTCCAGAGGGCAGTTACTACGATGCCAAAGCCAAAAAGGTACTTTCTCCTCACTGTAAGGTAATGCACATAGATGTCGAAACTCTGCCACGTTTGGATGATAAGTATGAGTTGGCAAAAGCCGCCGAAGCGTTGGGGCTGCGAGTTCCGAAGTCCTACCGCATTACTAATCCCCAACAAGTAATCGATTTTGATTTTAGTGACGCACAGCGTCCATATATTATCAAAAGTATTCCCTACGATTGTGTCCACAGGTTCGATCTCACTAAGTTACCCTGCGCGACCCCAGCAGAAACAGCCGCTTTTGTCAACTCATTACCAATTTCCGAGAGTAAACCTTGGATTATGCAAGAGTATATTCCAGGGCAAGAATACTGCACTCACAGTACAGTTCGTGATGGTCATATTCAGTTGCACTGTTGCTGCAAATCATCGGCGTTTCAGCTGAATTACCAGAATGTCGATCGCCCGGATATCGAAAATTGGATTCGTCAGTTTGCCAAGAGTCTCAATCTGACAGGACAAGTTTCTTTTGATTTCATTGAAGCGGCGGATGATGGAGAGATTTACGCGATCGAATGCAACCCGCGCACCCATACAGCCATCACGATGTTTTACAACCATCCCGATGTGGCAAAAGCTTATTTGGAACCGGACCCTTTACCGCAGACAGTGCAGCCTTTGGCATCTAGTCGCCCGACTTACTGGATTTACCAGGAAATTTGGCGATTGGTGACTCATTTGTGGTCGCCCAAGCTAGTTTATGAGCGGTTAAAAATTATCGCCCAAGGCAAAGATGCCATCTTCGAGTGGGACGATCCGCTACCGTTTTTGATGGTGCATCATTGGCACATTCCCTTGTTGTTATGGGGAAATTTGCGTCAGCCGAAAGAGTGGATGAAAATTTATTTTCATAGTGGAATAATTCTGTAAATAGGGGGAGATTGAGTATGTCAGTATTACGGGTTTTGCATTTAGTCGGAGCGGCAGACAGTGAATTTTACGATAAATTGTCGCGCTTTTATGCCCCATATTGTTTGGAGCAAACTGCTAATCCAGCACTCTATGAATTTCATATAGCCTATATTTCTCCCGGTGGCCAATGGCGTTTTCCCACCTCTCT
The DNA here is from genome assembly GCF_036702515.1 of Microcoleus sp. BROC3. Lineage (NCBI taxonomy): Bacteria > Bacillati > Cyanobacteriota > Cyanophyceae > Oscillatoriales > Microcoleaceae > Microcoleus > Microcoleus sp. BROC3. Next base: position 19,321 of record NZ_JAUBTQ010000030.1, on the reverse strand, counting down.
CGATCCGAGTGCGATCGCGGCTGCTAATCCCCTGTCTCTAGCGGGCGCTGTACAGGTGCTGACACAGCTAAAGATTGACGTAATGGTACCGCAGATGTTTTGCATCCCCGGCATGACTCAATACCGCAGCTTGTTCGATCTGCTGAATATTCCTTACGTGGGTAATACCCCAGAGGTGATGTCACTGACTGCTGACAAAGCGAAGGCTAAGGCAGTAGTAGCGGCCGCTGGGGTAAGGGTACCGTTGGGAGAAGTTGTCCGCGCGGGCGAGAGACCTTCAATTGATTTTCCGGTGGTGCTCAAGCCACTGAATGCGGATAATTCTCTGGGAGTTGCCTTAGTTAAAAATGCTGCTGACTATGATGCGGCTTTGCAGACAGCATTGACTCATTCAGAGGAAGTGCTAGTAGAAAAATTCATTGAATTGGGTAGAGAAGTTCGCTGTGGGATTATTGTCCAAGCTGGCGAGCTAGTCTGTTTGCCGCTGGAAGAGTATCCTGTAGATCCTGATACCCAACCGATTCGGACTTATGCCGATAAGCTCCAACAAAATGACGATGGTAGCTTGACTGGTTCCACTAAAAATAGTACCAGGCCGTGGATAGTTGACAAGAGCGATCCGATTACGGAGAGAGTTTGGGCCCAGGCCAGAAAATGCCACATCGCTTTGGGCTGTCGCCACTACAGTTTATTTGATTTTCGCATCGACCCCGATGGACAACCTTGGTTCTTAGAAGCGGGGCTGTACTGTTGTTTGGCCGAAAAAAGCGTGATTGCGGTTATGGCCAAAGCATCAGGAATTTCTCTGGATACTTTGTTTCAGAGTATGCTGCAAAATGCCTTACAAGGTCGATCGGGTACAACGAACGGTGCAACAAGTAATCTAAATTCGGGTAGCACGGCAATGATGGTTGAGCGTTGACACTCTAGTGATGAATTGGCAATTGGTGCAACTAAGTAAGGATAACTTGCAATTTTTGAAATTGTGTGATACCATAAAACGTTCTCAAAAATAGCGCAACACTAACTATTACTGCATGGCAACGAAGCCAACGATCGCATTTAGTCACCTCGGCTGCGAAAAAAATCGCATTGATACCGAACACATGATCGGCTTGCTGGCTCAAGCGGGCTATCAAGTCGATTCTAATGAAGAATTAGCCGATTATGTTGTAGTCAATACTTGCAGTTTTATCCAAGCGGCGCGAGAAGAGTCGGTCCGCACCTTGGTAGAATTGGCCGAAGCTAATAAAAAAGTAGTCATCACCGGCTGCATGGCACAGCATTTTCAGCAGGAATTGCTGGACGAATTGCCCGAAGCAGTCGCAATTGTCGGCACGGGCGACTATCACAAAATAGTCGATGTTATGCAGCAGGTGGAAAAGGGCGATCGAGTTTCCCTCGTCTCCTCAGAACCTACTTACATCGCTGACGAAACTACTCCCCGCTACCGCACCACATCGGAAGGTGTCGCGTATCTGCGAATAGCAGAAGGCTGCGACTACCGCTGTGCATTTTGCATTATCCCGCACTTGCGCGGAAATCAACGATCGCGGACGATCGAGTCTATCGTCGCCGAAGCTAAGCAATTGGCATCGGAAGGGGTAAAGGAAATTATCTTAATTTCTCAAATTACCACCAACTACGGCAAAGATATTTATGGCGAACCCAAACTAGCCGAATTGCTTCGGGCTTTGGGTGAAGTAGATGTACCTTGGATTCGGATGCACTACGCCTATCCTACAGGTTTGACTCCGCAAGTTGTCGCAGCCATCCGCGAAACACCCAACGTTTTGCCGTATTTGGATTTACCCCTGCAACACTCGCACCCGGAAATTCTGCGGGCGATGAATCGGCCTTTTCAAGCTGGGATCAATGATGCCATAGTCGATCGGCTCAAAGCAGCACTTCCCGGCGCCGTGATGCGAACAACTTTTATTGTTGGCTTCCCCGGCGAAACCGACGAACACGCAGCACACTTGCTGGAATTTGTCAAGCGCCATGAATTCGATCACGTAGGAGTTTTTGTATTTTCGCCAGAAGAAGGAACCCCAGCCTTTAGCTTGCCCCAGCAAATACCTGCAGAAATAATGGAAATGCGGCGCAATTCGGTAATGGCGGCACAACAACCTATATCATTGAAGAAGAATCAAGAGTCTGTCGGTCAGGTAGTTGATGTCCTGATAGAACAAGAACAACCAGAGACAGGCGAGTTGATTGGTAGATCCGCTCGGTTTTCCCCAGAAGTAGATGGACTCGTCTATGTCACAGGAGAAGCGCGACTGGGTTCGATCGTATCTGTGAAAATTACTGGTGCAGATGTCTACGACCTCTACGGTCAAGTGTAAGTATTGCTGGAACTGTTGCCTGAGACGGTGCGGCGAACAAAAATTGGACACCAGCCAAAAATGATTAGCGGATTGTGCAGCAAAAGTAACGGTTAGTACACAATTGTGCAAAGATATGTAGCAAAGGGGTTCTAAACTTTTTTAGCCCCTCTCTGGCAATCGACCCTCCCCGTCGGGGTGCGGTAATCTCTACAGAACATCGGAAAATTTTAACGAATTTAATGTTTTGTTTCTGAATGTAAAGAGTTATGATGATAACAAGCCAGAAATAAGCGGGGATAATTTGAGATTGCTTCGCCGTCCGCCCTACACCACAACGGTATCCCGAAAGAGTGTTGAGATGGATAGGCGGTAACGGTCGCCCCATCCCCCGCTCAATCCCGCAGGCGACGGATTGCGGGATAGCGCCTGAACCAAACAACCTGTTACTACTATGTAGTGAAGTGGGGCTGGTCATGATCCTCACTATAAAATGCCTAAGAGGGAAAGCTTGCAAGTACCTCAAAGGAAGTCCAATGTCCTGTTTTAAGAATGTTGGAAGCCTATAACCCGACCCCTGGCGGTTGGTATCGGTGATGTCACAAAATCAAAGACGGCTGTCGAATTGGTAAATTTAGTCACCATCGACGGAGCTGCCCTATACTCGATTGCTATTTAAGAAGGTGCGCGCAGGCGCAGCACCATAAAGAACTCTTATGAGTTCCTGCCCTAGAGCAGAAATCCGCATCCGAGTTGGGCAACTTAGAAGGCTAAGACTCGTTATTAGGAGCATTAATGAATTTATTGTTTGAAGGCTTAGGTCTTTCGGAAGAACTCGTTCTCCATCTGGAAACACTAGGCTTTACAGAACCTACTCCCATCCAAGTACAAGCAATTCCGCACTTGCTAGCAGGTCGCGACGTTGTGGGTCAAGCCCAAACAGGGACAGGCAAAACGGCAGCATTCTCGTTGCCCATCTTGGAGCGGATTGATTTAGATGTAACTGCGGTGCAAGCACTGGTGCTGACGCCGACTCGCGAATTGGCGATGCAAGTAACTGAAGCCATCCGTGATTTGAGCGGCATCAGCAGCGACGGCCCGGTAAAAGTGGGTCGCTCTCTGCAAGTTCTGACAGTGTACGGCGGTCAATCGATCGATCGTCAAATGCAGCGTTTGAAGCGCGGCGTGCACGTCGTTGTCGGTACACCCGGACGCATATTGGATATGCTCAGCCGTGGCAGCCTGAAACTAGACAAGGTAAAGTGGCTGGTTTTGGATGAAGCTGACGAAATGCTGAGCATGGGCTTTATCCAAGATGTGGAAAAAATCTTGGATGCTGCACCAAAAGAACGTCAAACGGCATTTTTCTCGGCGACGATGGAAGCTTCCATTCGCAAATTGGTGGCGCGGCATTTGCGTAACCCAGTCAACGTCACCGTAGAACAGCCAAAAGCAACGCCAAAGCGCATCAGCCAAGGCGTGTACATGATTCCCCGCGGCTGGTCGAAGGCAAGAGCCCTACAGCCAATTTTAGAAATGGAAGACCCGGAATCTGCACTGATTTTTGTGCGGACTCGGCAGTCGGCTGCAGAACTCACCAGCCAACTGCAAGCAGCCGGTCACAGCGTTGATGAGTATCACGGTAATTTGAATCAGGCACAGCGGGAACGCTTGCTGCATCGGTTCCGCCAATGTCAGGTGCGCTGGGTAGTGGCGACTGATATTGCGGCGCGGGGTTTGGACGTGGATCACTTGACTCACGTGATTAACTACGATTTGCCCGACAGTGTGGAAAGCTACGTTCACCGGATCGGACGCACGGGCCGGGCTGGTCGCGAAGGAACAGCGATTACGCTGATTCAACCGGTCGATCGCCGCAAACTGCGCTTGATTGAACGCCACGTGCGATCGAGCTTGACGGTGCGAAATATTCCGACACGGGCGCAAATTGAAGCTCGTCAGTTGGAAAAGATGCAGGGTAAAGTTCGCGAAGCTTTGGCTGGCGAACGGATGGCATCTTTCTTACCTCTGGTATCTCAGTTATCCGAGGAGTACGACTCCCACGCGATCGCCGCTGCTGCTTTGCAAATGGCTTTCGATCAAAGCCGTCCTGCTTGGATGGGCGCTGATTACGCTCAACAAGAAGATCCCCCGATTGGTGCAGAAAACAGCGTCAAGCCCATCTTGATCAAAAAGCGGGCTAAGACTGGTGCACCGAGTAATTCTGTACCAGCGCCGACTTTTTCTGGAGCACCGAGTGCTCCTGTTCCCCAGAACAGCTAATTGGTAGGGTGCACAATGTGCACCTTATTTAGAATTTTTGTAGAGATGCGCTCGATCGCACCTCTACTTTTTTTTATGGGTAATATCAAATCCGTTGAGATCGGAATTATTCATCTGGACTTCCCCGTACAAATGTAATAAAATATCTAAAACCTTTACCAATTATAGGTTTCAATTGTTGAGTGAAAAAACTGTACCCAAGTTAAAGCAATAGCCGTTTTGGCGATCGCGCAGAACGCAATAGATTCAATATAATTGGCGTAAGCTTGCAGGCGTGAATAACCTACATGGCTACAGAAATTTTACTCAACAATGGAAACTTTTGCAATGATAGGCTTTTGAGCCTATGTAAGTATATTTGCAGGGGGAAGTCCAGATTCATCTCTCTCTTCTCTTCCTCTGTGCCCTCTGCGCTCTCTGCGGTTTAATTATTCCAAAACAACATAAGTCAATATGCAAGTTAGCGAGCACGCTAACCTTCAACACCCTGACTTTTAACCCAGGCGCAAAACTGGGGTTTTATTTTGCCCAACAGAGTACAACGCGATCGCGCTTCAAAGCCCTAACAAACCCCCGGCGCAAAACTGGGGTTTATTTTGTCCGGGTTGCGCGATCGCGCAAAATTTACGCCCGACGCTTTTGGGCTTCAAAAGCCATAAAAACATTACTGGGTAAGGCTTTTACGCCCGACCCTTGATTGAATCATGGTTAACTCTATTTGTTTGAGGGTATCAATCTAGCGTGTTATAATAAATTATCACTAAATAAATAAATAGTGTGAAAATCGAGGTTAAGTCTATGTTTTCTCAAAATAATGATACCAATCCTATAATAGGTGTGATCCAAGCATTTTCTTGGGTGACGATATTTTTTTGTTGGGGGTGTATTAGATTGTTTATGTTGTGTTGTCTTTGGACACTTAAGCTACCGTTATATATAAGTATTATTGGTATTCCCATTGCAATAATGATTTATAAATTGGAAGAGAATGTTTTAAACCCTGTGGTAGATAAAATTTTTAAGTCGCTCCTTCGGATGCTAGGTATGCCAGAGGCTTTATTGGGCGAATAATAAAAAAACTCCATAAAAGAGTAAAAAGCCGATTCAGTAAGGTTTTCAGACACAAGACAAACACGATCGCGCTTCAACACCCTAACAAACCCCGGCGCAAAACTGGGGGGTTTGTTTTGTCTGGATACAACGCGCAACCCGTCAGAACCAACAAAACCCCCTTAAGTCAGTGTTACTTTAGGGGTTTTCGTTTCCATTCAACTAATTTCCCTGACAAGTAGGGAGAAAAAAGGTGAACTGTGCAGTACCAAAACAGTACCCGTACAGTATCAAAACAGTACCTCCGTTTCCGTCCGAACACGCGATCGCCACCGAAATCGCCTACTTTATGGGAAAGAAAATTTCTGTAACTAATTCTACACTGAGAACGTTAATTGATGAATTGGGTACTGAGTGTCAAAATGTGATTACTTTAATCCATCAGCTTCAGTTACTTGATTTGAGCGAGCGACAAAAAGCTGAAATTCTAGCAGAGTTCCTGAGTGCTGCAATCCATCTCAACGTTCACTGCGGAGAGGATTTTCAGACACTAATTGCTGAGGAAATGACAAAATTGTCGGATGAGGATGAAGAGGATTAAAGAGACTCGGGCGATCGCGCATGAGGAAAAAGCCCTCCAGTCAACTCACCGAAAGGCTAAAAATCCTCATAAATAAGGAATAAAGTGCTTACTACAAACTTGTGAACCGGGACTTTTGCACTGTTGTTTAATAGTTCAGTTTAGCTGCGTGCTCACAAGAATTTTTTGCACGCGATCGCCCTTAATTTCCACAATCAAATTAGAAGCCTTTTGGTCATTGCTGTAAGTCAACCGAGTCACTCCACCCTGCACTGATTGCGACCCGTAACCGTAAGCTTTAACGACTTTTTGGCTGTTATCTCCTAGCTTCACACCATCAATTGTCAGAAACTTGGGATTGGTAGTAGAAACTAAATAAACTTTACCCTCCCATGCAGCTACCGTCAATCCTGAGTAGGTTAGCGTGCGAATCTTGCCGCCGATGCCAGGCCCAGCAGGTTTAGTTTCGTCGCGCTGCGGTTTTCCCAACTTGCGTTTGGCCTCTTCTACAGGCATCCCCAACCGAACGCCGCCAATCCCCAGGCGCGAATAGTTCAGCGCCGCCGGCTTTTGTGTCGCGCTGAGCATTCTTTCTAGAGTCGCAACAGTTTGATTCATAGCGGGAACAGGGCGAACTAACGCAGCAAATCCTAAGCTCGAAATTGCGAGATTCATCATGATGCCAGCGACGGCTGTTGTCACAAACATTTTTACCATTTTTTTATAGCTTTATTTGGCAATTTATTCGTGCGATCGCCCGCTCGATCCGGATTGATACTAATAGGACTTACACAAACACTCCTGGACGCAGGGCGATGCTTTGAAACCGGATTTTTTTTACCAAAACTACACACAGAAACCCGGTTTTTACCATAAATCTTAGGTTGAACAGTGAGGTATTCAGCAAGAAACCCGGTTTCTAGCGCAACCTAGGTAAGTCCTGACTAATATTTTTTAAGCTTTGAAAACCGCCAATTTCGGGCGAACCGAATTTGCTTCCGCACAAGCTTGCGTCCGCCTGCCGGGACTGAAAGAAAGAATAAAAGAGGTAAATCAGCGGAAATTGCTGTGATATCCTAACAAAAGCCATATCTCGATAAAATTAGCAATTTAGATGACCGCAACAGATTCTACTAAACACCAAAAATCCAAAGCCCTCAAACCGGGTAGCCGCCGCCCCGCTAAAGAACTTTGCAGCGAGTGCGGTTTGTGCGATACATATTACATTCATTATGTCAAGGAATCTTGTGCTTTCTTAACACAGCATATCGCGGAATTAGAAGCAGAGATTCACGGGCGATCGCGCAATCTCGACAATCCCGACGATTGGTATTTCGGAGTCAGTCAAAACATGATGGCGGCTCGAAAAAAAGAACCAATTGAGGGCGCTCAGTGGACGGGAATCGTCAGCACAATTGCCATTGAAATGCTCGAAAAAGGAATTGTAGAAGGCGTTGTTTGCGTACAAAATACTAAGGAAGACCGCTTTCAGCCGATGCCGATTATTGCTAGAAATCGCGCAGAAATTCTGGCAGCAAAAGTCAACAAACCAACTCTCTCTCCCAATCTTTCAGTATTAGAACAAATCGAACAATCAGGGATGAAGCGGCTGTTAGTAATTGGCGTCGGCTGTCAAATTCAAGCCTTGCGAACAGTCGAGAAAAAACTCGGTTTAGAAAAGCTCTACGTTTTGGGAACTCCCTGCGTGGATAATGTCAGCCGTGCAGGCTTGCAAAAATTCCTAGATACGACTAGCCGTTCTCCCGAAACGGTTGTATCTTATGAGTTTATGCAAGACTTTAACGTTCACTTCAAGCACGAAGACGGTTCGGAAGAAAAAGTGCCGTTTTTTGGCTTGAATACTAAGGAATTGAAAGATGTTTTTGCTCCTTCTTGTTTGAGCTGTTTTGATTATGTGAATTCTTTAGCTGATTTAGTTGTGGGCTACATGGGCGCACCCTTTGGCTGGCAGTGGATTGTGGTGCGAAATGACACCGGGCAAGAGATGTTAGACTTGGTAACGGATCAGTTAAATACTCAGCCGGTGATGTCTAAGGGAAACCGAAAAGAAGCCGTTCAGCAAAGCATTCCGGCTTATGAAAAAGGAGTGACTTTGCCGATGTGGGCGGCGAAGTTAATGGGAGTATTTATTGAGAGAATTGGGCCGAAGGGTTTAGAATATGCTCGGTTTTCGATTGATTCTCATTTCACTCGCAATTATCTGTACGTGAAGCGCAATTACCCGGAGAAATTAGAGGCTCATGTGCCGGAGTATGCTAAGCGGATTGTCGCGCAGTATAAGTTGCCTGAGTGAGGTGATTCGGAGAGTTTTTAAGAGGTATTTTGCAGGGACATGATATTGCCCTCTTTCCTTCAGTCCGGCAGGGGTTTCAACCCCTGCCTCAAAGCTTAAGTCCTTTGAAAAGGACTGAATTAATTATTGGTTTTGTTTTTGCAAGATGGCTTTAACTTTCAATTAGATATATAAGATTATGACACTTATAGTGGCACATAAATATATCAATTTACCAAGGTCGATCGCACTTACTTGTTGTGCGATCCTAGCATTATCGGGAAATGGACTGTCTGCGAAAGCTGCAGAAGTGCGATCGGGAAACAACGGACGAACATTTGCCGATTGGTGTCGCCAAAAAGCTGATTTGAGTCCAGAAGCTAAACATACAGTTGAGGTTCTGCTGCAGAAAGCTGAGACTACTGAGTGCGATGCAGCCGATCGGAAACTTTCGAGTCTCACAGAACTCGACCTCTTTAACAATCATCTGCGCGATATCAAACCATTGGAATCCTTGACTAACCTGACTGAGCTCTCCCTCAGCAACAATCTTCTGGGCGACCTCAAACCCTTACAATCTTTGACTAACCTGACTTCTCTCATCCTCGGCGGCAATCAAATCAGCGACATCAAACCCTTACAATCTTTGACTAACCTGAATCGTCTCTCCCTCCACAACAATCAAATCAGTGACATCAAACCTTTGCAATCCTTGACTAACCTGAATTGGCTCACGCTCGGAAACAATCAAATCAGCGACATCAAACCGCTCGAATCCTTGACTAACCTAACTACGATCGCGCTCGGAAACAATCAAATCAGCGACATCAAACCGCTAGAATCCTTGACTAGCCTGACAGAGCTCGAACTCGACAACAATCTTCTGGGCGACATCAAACCCTTACAATCTTTGACTAACCTGACTGCGCTATCCCTCCACAACAATCAAATCAGCGACATCAAACCCTTACAATCTTTGACTAACGTGCCTCAACTCGACCTCAGCGGCAATAAAATCAGCGACATTAAACCGCTCGAATCCTTGACTAACCTGATTACGCTCGGCCTCAGCGACAATAAAATCAGCGACATTAAACCGCTCGAATCCTTGACTAACCTGAGTGCGATCGAGCTCAGAGGCAATAAAATCAGCGACATAAAACCGCTCGAATCCTTGACTAACCTGAGCATTCTCGTCCTCAGCGGAAATCTTCTGGGCGACATTAAACCGCTCGAATCCTTGACTAACCTGAGAGTTCTCGTCCTCAGCAACAATCAAATCAGCGACATCCAACCGCTCGAATCCTTGACTAACCTTACTGGGCTCTTCCTCGATACAAATCTTCTGGGCGACATCAAACCGCTAGAATCCTTGACTAACCTGACTTCTCTCAGCCTCAGCAACAATAAAATCAGCGACATCCAACCCTTGAAATCTTTGAGTAACCTGAGCATTCTCGACCTCAGCGGAAATCCCATCGCTCCCAAAACTTGCCCACTAAAGCCAGAGTCTATCTGTAAGTGGGAACCCTCAAATTAAATGCTCAAACTTTACTGTTGGGGAAATTAGAGGTACAAGATTATGACACTCATAGTTGCACAGAAACACATGAAGTTACAAAAGTCGATCGCACTTAGTTGTTGTGCGATCCTAGCATTATCTGGAAGTGGACTGTCTGCCAAGGCCGCAGAAACGCGAGTGGAAAACAGAACATTTGCTGACTGGTGTCGCGAAAAAGATTCTTTGAGTCCTGAAACTAACCATACTATTGAGCTACTGTTGAAGGAAGCAGGGACTACTGAGTGCGATGCGGCTAATCAGAAACTTTCGACGGTCACACAACTCGACCTCAAGGTCAAAGAAATCAGCGACCTCAAACCCTTACAATCCTTGACTAACCTGACTGTCCTCGACCTCCGAAACAATAACATCAGCGACATCAAACCCTTGCAATACTTGACTAACCTGATTTATCTCAACCTCGACAGCAATCAAATCAGCGACATCAAACTCTTACAATCCTTGACTAACTTAACTGTACTCCTCCTCGACAACAATCAAATCAGCGACATTAAACCGCTAGAATCTTTGACTAACTTGACTTCGCTCTGGCTCAGAAACAATCTTCTGGGCGACATTAAACCGCTAGAATCTCTGACTAACCTGACTTTGCTCTTCCTCAGCAACAATCAAATCAGCGACATTAAACCGCTAGAATCCTTGACTAACCTGAAAATGCTCTTCCTCGAAACAAATCAAATCAGCGACATTAAACCGCTAGAATCCTTGACTAACCTGGCTTTTCTCGTCCTCGGCTACAATCAAATCAGCGACATCAAACCGCTAGAATCCTTGACTAACCTGAGCGTGCTCGACCTCCTTGTCAATCAAATCAGGGACATCCAACCCTTGGAATCTTTGAGTAACCTGACTCGGCTCGTCCTCGCTAACAATCAAATCAGCGACATCAAACCGCTCGAATCTTTGACTAAACTGACTGATCTCTACCTCAGCGAAAATCCGATCTCTCCCAAAACTTGCCCTCTCAAACCAGAGTCTATCTGTAAGTGGGAACCAGCAAATCAACCATAAAACTTTACAGTTCCGAAAATTATAGGTAAAAAATTAGGACACAAATCACCCTAATTATCATTTGAAAGTCCGCGCACCATCCGGACTTAGTTTGTGTCACCGCGATTTCAATCGCCTAGATATTTTTGCAAGAAGTCTATTTAATCACTTAGGATTAACAACAAACTCACTGACAATAAACGGCTTTCGATTGATAATCGCACTGGGATTAGCATCAAGTTGCGACTGCGTGTAAGGTTCAATACCATAAGTTATTACCCGCAACTGCTGACTCTCAGGAGCAATTTCAAACTCATTCCAGCCGTAGGTATGCACTCCTAAATACTCTCCCTGAATCAGTCTAGCGTCAATCCCAGAACCTTCCAAACCAACTGGATCGTATCCTAGCGGCGCTGTCCGAGTATCCAGAATGTTGCGGACAAAAGCATCTTTTTCTTCCCTGGTCGGCAATGAATTATACCTATCTTTTTCCGATTGTGGCAGCAAAGCGACGGGCGTAAAAGCAACTGTTGCGGGGCCAAAGGGGGCGGCAAACGGGCCTTGCCCGATGTTCAACTGAATAGCAACAGGACTGGTCATTACATCAATAACATCCGTAGGGATTTGCGGCTGACCTGCGGCTTCTTGATAGGTGACATTATTCACGACATATCCGTGAAAATCTCCGGTCGCAAAAACCACATTTTTGATGTTGTTTTCTTTGATGAAACGCAGCAAATCTGTTCGTTCAGCAGCATAACCTTCCCAGCGATCGCCTGCAACCGGAATCCCAAAATTTTGAATCGGATCGCTTGACATAATAAACTTCCAAGTGATGCCATTTTGTTGAGATTTCAGTAAGTCATTTTTCAAATCCTGAAGTTGCGCCCCTCCTAACATCGTGCGATTGGGCGTAAAGGCATCATTGAGAAACTTATTAACAGTAACCTGGTCAGAAGTTTCTGGAATACTTTTCAAAGAATTATCTCGGAAAGAGCGCAAGTCTAACACAAATGTAGCTGCATCACTGCCGAAGGTATTATAGCGATACAGTTTCTGCTCGTTAGCAGTACGAGGATCGCCCGTATTGCTGTAAAAATCATTTCGCACGGGGTTGTAAGCTTGAAATGCTTGTAAAGCTTTATCAAATACCGGTGTATCATTGACAAAGCCTCCCCCCGTCCCGAAAATCCCCTCTTTTTGCGGCGACTCAGCAGGTGTTGCACCCCCAGCAAAATCATTCGTGAGTTCGTGGTCATCCCAGCTAGAATAGATGCTGGTAGAAGCCTGCAAATCACCCCAAGTATTGAGGCCATAACGCTGAGAATAGACTTCGTTGTATTTGGTGCTAAACTCTTCAAAAGTTCTAGGTTGTCTGACTCCTGGCAAATCTGGGGATAGATCGTCTACATAAGCGGAGTCGCCGATGCGAACAAAAAAGTCGAGATTGCGTTCCGGCGCATTGGAAATAGCGGGGAAAGGAGTAAGTTGACCTTGCCAGTCGCCTGCTACTCCAAATCGTAAACCTTTGCGACTTCCCAATTCAGCCGCAGTGCGGAATTGCCCAACTGCTGAAGTGCCAGCGGCATCACGCACTCGATAAAAATATTGAGTACCAGGCTTTAAATTCGTCAGTTCGGCTTTCACCGGTACGGTAATATCGGTGACAGTTTTCGCGATCGTACCGAGACTGTTACCGAAGTTTGGATCTGTGGAGTATTCAAAGACAACATTACCAAGAACTGTGCTGCGAGTCAACAAAACCGTTGAAGTTTGGGTGGTATCTCCAGAAGCAACGCCATTTGGCAAGGTTGAATTACCAGACTTAATAAATGGGGTGACATCTCGCCCTTCAGCAGCACCAAAATTGATAAAGTGTTCAATGCCAGTGAGTTCGTCGCGCTCAACAGCAGCAGTAATATCTGGGTTTTTTGCCAGATAATAGCTATCGTTATATAAAGGGCTAGGACTGCGGTTTTCCGATTCACCAAATTGGATGAAGTGACCAATACCAGTAATTTCATCGCGATCGACAGCCGCAGCAACATCGAGATTTTTCCCTAGATAATAGCTGTTGTTATAGAATGGGCTAGGATTGCGGCCTTCTGATTCTCCAAAATTAATAAAGTGTTGTATTGCTGTGGTAGCTTTGCTGTTGACAGCGGTGGCAACCTCAGGGTTATTTAGGAGATAATAATTAGTATCGAATAGGGCGCTAGGGTTGCGACCCTAAAATTGACCGAATTGGGTGAAGTGTTCAAATCCGTTTTGGAAGTTCCCTTTGGCTAGAGCGGCTGCTACCTCTGGGTTTTTAGCCAGATAGTAGGTTTCCTGAAATAGAGTTTTAGCGTCTAACATAAGGAAAAATATGAAGTTTTGTTGAATGACCCTGGTGGCTCAAAATAGCCTTCACAGGATTATACAGGATTATACAGTGTCGCGATCGCGATCTTTAAGTAGAAGAAAGAAGGAAGAAAAAAGAAGACTTACACAGCCAGCTTTTTAGTGGGACTTAAACATTTTCCAGCCCCTTTAAAAGCTGAAACCCTCTCTAGGGAATGGAAAGAAATCAATCACCTAAAAATGTCTGAAACCCTTGGTATAACTAGGTTAAGACCAATTCTAGCTAAAAGTATTTCTCTATCTGCGTTTGAAGCCAAAATGGCTTCAGTTTTTGTCTAAGTCCCGTTAGTCATCCTTGTTTTACCTTTAATATCACCTCCGATGAAATGCGATCGCTAATTCTGGCCAAACTTCAGCGACTAAACTTCCTGAATTTGCATCAACCGCTGCTTTAACCTTGGTGCATCGCCCCGAGCGAGCACTTCACACTTCTCCAACAAAAAAGCCCGATCGCAATAATTCAACTTATCCAAACGGTGAGTCACCCACAAAGCCGTCAGCCCGCAATTTTTGACCAAACGCTGCACCGCGGGCACCAAATATCACTGAGAATCAGGATCGAGTAAAGCCGTAGGTTCCTCTAATAGTAAAATCTCGAAATGACGAGCGATCGCACTTAAATATTTGAGTAGCGATCGATCTCAAATCTCAAATCCATTGACTTGATGTTCATCAGAAAAAGACGATCGCCCTTATTGACTAAAAGCGATCGCACACCAACATCCTCCTACAAATCAGCAGCGTGCTGCTTCAATTCATCCAAAGAAACGTATTCCAAAGTCAAGGCGTGAGTCGCAGCCAAAACGACAGGCGGCGCAACTCCCGCATCCATTGCTTCCTTCCAGCGAGAGGCGCACAAACACCAGCAATCCCCAGGCTTCAAACCTGGAAAATTAAATTCGGGAACCGGAGTGCTCAAATCATTTCCATTCGATTTAGTGAATTGCAAAAACTCTTCCGTAAGTTGAGCACAAACAGTGTGAGCCCCAAAGTCGCCACCACCTGTATTGCATTTGCCGTCTCGATAATAGCCCGTCATTGGCGAAGTGCAGCAAGTCTCTAACTTTCCGCCCAGCACATTTGTAGCTTCCGTCACCATCGCAACTCCTGAGTAAAACTCTTCGATCTAATTTTACACAAATCGTTGTTTATATATTTTTTTCCATGACAAAGTTGATGAATTGTTGTCCTCGCCGTTCTACTTCTTGTTTTCTAATCGCAATAAATCCCTGGCTTTCAAAAAAAGGTCTAGCTGTAATGCTGGCTTCGGTAAATAACTTGTTAATTCCTAAGTCTTGGGCTTTTGACTCAATTTGTTTTAAAATTAGCCTGCCGACTCCTTGCCTTTGAAAAGCTTGATGACAGTAAAAGCAATCGATATGACCGTTGGCTTCCAGTTGCCCAAAACCTGCAATTTTCTCACCCTTTTCTGCTACGAAGGTAAATTTACTGCTTAAACTTTTAGTCCAACTTTCGATATCCATATCTGCTGGTGCCCAAGCATCTACTTGTGCTTTTGTGTAATCCCGAATATTTACTTCGTGCACCGTGTCGTAAAACAATTTTATGATTTTTTGGGTATCACCGATTTCGTAGGTTCGTACTATCATAAATTATTCCTATTTATAGGATAAATTATTGAAGACAATCACCCTCTCTGTAGTAGTAAGGTGCGGAGTGCGCACCCTACAGATAGAGGAAAAATTGCTGCCTTGCGCAAGTCCTAAATTTTCTAGTCTCCCAGACAAATTCCCAAACCGCGAGCTGTTTTTACGAGAGTAGAATAGGGTTCTACAGCTCTGTATTTGGAGATAGCATCTTCTAAAGGAACGCTCATAACTTCCCGCTGCTGCCAAGTTACCATGCGATCGTATTTTTCCTCAGCAATTAAATCAACAGCGGCTATGCCAAAAGCCGAAGCAATCAATCTTTCTAGCGGCGAAGGTGTACCCCCACGCTGAATGTGTCCCAAAACAGTAACCCGCGTTTCTGCGCCGCTACAGTCAGAAATTGTATCAGCTAAATACTGACCGATTCCCCCCAACCGACTTTGACCTAATCGATTTGTGTGCATCAATAATTCGCCTTCTTCAGTGCGAACTGCCTCCGCTACTACAATTAAACAGTAGTTTTTACCCTGTTCTTGACGTTCTCGGATTTTTTCGCAGATTTGGGAAATTTTGTAAGGAATTTCTGGAATCAGAATTATATCAGCTCCCCCAGCAATTCCGGCACTAATCGCAATATGTCCGGCATCGCGTCCCATGACTTCAAGAATCATGACGCGGCTGTGACTTGCTGCGGTAAAATGCAAGCGATCGAGTGCTTCTGTGGCAATATTTACAGCAGTGTCAAAACCGATGGAACGCTCGGTAATTCCCACATCATTATCAATAGTTTTAGGAATACCAACTAAGTTTAAATTGCCTTGTTTTGCAAGCTTTCGGAGAATGGCGAGACTGCCGTCGCCGCCAATGCCAATTAAGGCATCAATACCTAATAGATGATAGCCTTCGATAATTTCATCCGAACGATCGAGTAATGTCCCATCTGACATCGGAAAAGCAAAAGGATTTCCCTCATTTGTCGTGCCTAACATCGTGCCACCAATACTCAGCCAAGGGTCTACTTTTTCAATATCTAAGGGGATTCCTTGAGGGGGGCGGCTCATCAATCCTTTGGTGGCTTGACGAATTCCCAAAACCTTCCAATTGTAAGTTCCGACTGCGCGGTGTACGACGGCTCGAATCACTGCATTTAAACCCGCACAGTCACCCCCGCTGGTGAGGATGCCGATGCACTTGTGTTTTCCCATAATTGTTGTCAGACTTTTTTTGGAACTCTGATTGTAAAATCTCTGGTATTAGTTATGAAAAATTTCAGAATTTCGATAGAATTGGAAATTTCGGGGGATCGATCGCACTCTTAATGCCTCACGGTGCGATCGATCTCCAATAATTTCTAGATATCCACTTGACAAACTCTACTCCTCTATGTTAACGAAGCAGAAGCAAACCTAACTCCAACAGTCCTGGACGCAAAAACCCGGTTGATTCATGTAATTTGGTCATATAGAACCCATTTGACATCTTTTGACGCTGGCGCACTCTCGGGCGCTGGCACACTCTCGGGCGCTGGCACACTCTCGGGCGCTCGGCATTCAATTGCCCCATGTTTGAGAGTCAACCAAAACGGGGAAGGGTTATTGGTTGTCCCTAATTACTGAATTAATGTAAAATTACCCTCAAAACACTTTTTCGGGCGATGCCATACTCTACTAATCTTACAGATGCCGAATGGGAAATTTTGTCACCCTTACTCAAGCAAATATTGCCCCACAAAAAGAAAACTCGCCCCCCTAACTGGACACGAGCGAGAAATTTTAAATGGCATATTCTACCAACTTAAGAATGGTTGCAATTGGGCAGACCTACCCAAAGATTTACCTCCCTACTCAACCGTATATTGGCATTACAAACAGTGGCGACAACAAGGGGTAATAGAAGAATTAATGCGAGTCTGACATTTTCAAGTTCGAGCGCAAGTAAAAAAAAACCGAAATGGACTACATTGATGATGCTCGACTCGCAAGCAGTAAAAAATACCTGTAATGCCAGTAAGCTGTTGCACATTTAAACTGTGATACAAGCATTGCCCTTATTTTTGATTTTACGACCCCATTTAATGATTAATTGCCCTTCATTTAACAGGCGGTGCAATAAATACTCTAGCTCTTCAATAGATGTAAAAAGTCGATTGGCAATATATTCTTTTGCCGAATGCCATACTAATT
Source organism: Microcoleus sp. BROC3 (assembly GCF_036702515.1). Classification (NCBI taxonomy): domain Bacteria; kingdom Bacillati; phylum Cyanobacteriota; class Cyanophyceae; order Oscillatoriales; family Microcoleaceae; genus Microcoleus; species Microcoleus sp. BROC3. The sequence goes on along the minus strand of NZ_JAUBTQ010000030.1, from coordinate 2,020 downwards.
CAATTAAGTTATAGTCTGGGCTGTATTCGGGGAGAAATTCTCAATGAAGATTAGGCATTTCTGTTTCAATTATTTTCAGGTACTCTTCTTTCTTATGAAAACTAGCATTATCAAGAATAATCACTATTTTGGCTCCTCGATCGGCAAATTCTGAGGCTTGATTTCCTGCTGATACCCATTCATTAATTAGCTATTCATGAAACAGTTTTAGCACTTGATAAAAATTATATGAATTTCCTTTATTGAGGAACTCTACCCACCTTTTTATCGGAATTTCTCACTCCTCCCATTGCATTAACCCTGCCTTTTCTTCGGTCTCCTCTGACCTTTTTTCGGCTTCCATTTTTACACCAGTTCTTTCTTCAGGTGACTCTTAAACTAAATCCACTCTCGTCCCAAAACCATACCTGTAATCGTTCTGGAGTTGATTTTTCTACTTTTAAATATTCTGCTATCTTTATTTTAAACGCTGTTCTTTTTTCAGGATTTTTCTTGGACTCTAGGCTATACTTAGCCCAGATGTAAACATACTTTTTTTTCTTTAATATCCTCCGAACTTGTCCTCCACTTAATTTTATTCCTGTGGATTCTTCTAAGTATGTTGCTAATCTCTGCGCTGTCCATCATCCAAAATCATATCCTAATTCTTGAGGGTATTTTTCTATAGTTTTTAATAATATCTCTATATATTTATCTGTGGCTTTTTTGTGATTTCCCTTCATCCTTTCATCTATTAGAGTTTCTAGATTGTCGGCGTCTCCCTTTACACACCAATAAGATACTTTGTTTACTGAACAACCAAAAAATCAGCGATTTTAGATTGAGTTTTACCGTCATTGAGCAATAATAAAATCATAATTTTTTCTCTGACATTTGCCTTTTATTCCTCTTTTAAAGCTTTCTGTAGTTTTTCTATTTGTTGGGGATTGAGATGGTTTTGGGCTGGCATTTTTGTATGGATTGACTAACTAAACTTTTATTATACCCTATTTAAAGGCACAACAGCTTATTGAATCGAAAGGATATTGTTTCTACAAATCAACGAATGGTATAAAAAGGCACTTAGCAGTTGACACGCTTGGCTTTCCCTTCTTCACTCACTGCACAAAAGCAAGTTTATCAGATGATGCAGCTTTGATTGAGATGTTGACTAAAAACATCGATTACTTCAAGTCTAAACCCGTTAATGTTCCCAAAATCACTATCTTGCTAGACCACGGATATCACCCCGACCATTTGACTACTGAGTTAAAGAAAATTTACCCACAGATTCTCACCAAAATTAAGTTTGAACTCTCGGAAAAACCCTCGAAACAACAAAAAGAAGAAAGAGGACAATCGGGATTTGTGCCAGTTAAGGCGAGGTGGGTCATCGAGCGCTCGAATGCTTGGATGGAGCGGTGTAAAATTCTCATCAAAAACTTCGAGAGAACTTTAGATAATGCAACTGCCAAGATGAATCTTTGTTTTATTAGGTTGATGATTAAGAGGCTGGCTTCTTAGATATCAAATGGGTTCTATAGCAATCCTAAATCATTATCAGGATTACGGTACAATTATATGCAATACTTGATTATGACAAAAAAAATGAATAACTTACAACTTCCACAAAAAGATATGGAAAAAGAAATAGCCCAATGAGAATCTTTCATTAAAAGCGATATCGATGCCAGAGAACTAAAACGAGCAATAGCTGTCAGGATGGCGCTCTCCGGTAAGCTTTACTATGAAATCAGCAAAATGCGCCGGTGTAAGTGAATTCTTTGTGGGTTATTGGAAAAAGATTCTTAAAACCCAAGGCATCGAAGGAATAAAACTAGGATATAAAGGCTCACAAGGGTATTTGACCGAGCGACAAACGGATGTAGTAGTCGAGTGGTTAATGAATAAAGAATATTGGAATTTAGATGAGTTAGTGACTTATGTAGAACAAGAGTTTGGTGGGGAGCGTGTCACTTATGTTATGAGTATAAATACTGATAAAGACTACCATCACTTTTTTACCTATCATCAGTAAAAT
>NZ_JAUBTQ010000029.1:0-99392 GCF_036702515.1 Microcoleus sp. BROC3 | reverse complement strand
TTGAGCCCTTAAAGGGGCTTAACTCCCGAAACCAAGCGGGGGAAGGGATTGGAATTATTGGAGATGTCTAATGCTCATGCCTACTACAATCGTGGTTTAGCCAAGTCTGACCTAGGACAAAAAGCAGAGGCGATCGCAGATTATCAAAAAGCCGCTGACTTGTACAAGTACCAAGGAAATACAAGTGATTACCAAGAGGCTATTAACAAAATTCAAGAACTATCAGCAGAGTAGCGACTTAGAGATTGTTTTGAGAAACCGACCGAGGAGATTTTGCCTTTGGGGAATATTTATCAAGCCGATTTAATTGAACCGCACAACTGCTGCAATCGGTAGAGTAGATATCAACCAAATTGCTGCAATCCCTTACTGTGCAAATTCTCCTCGATGTGCTGCATTTCCTTCATATCCTCACCCGCGACTATCCCGTAAAATTCCGTGTAGATTTTCCCGTATTTAACCTTCTCTAAAGCTGACAAGATTATCAAGTCCTTGCGATCGAGTTCTGGTTTCAGCGTAACAAGAATGGATTCCAAAGTCCCATCCATTCGCCAGCTACTGGAATATTGAGCCACCTCCTTTCCCAGCCCCAGTAAGGTATGGCGCTGGACACAAAGGGGAGTCGAACCATTAACTCGGAAATTGGCATCTATGGCATACAACTCTCCCTCCGAGTCTTCGAGCACGTCGAAGCCAATAACGCCGAAATAACCCTGTTGGTGAGCATATTTACCAATAGCGGCAATCATCTCAAAAAACCTACTCATGTCGGTTTCGCGGTAGTGAATCAGTCCCCCTAAATAGCTACCCTCTGGGGTGACAAGTTGGCTGGTAGTGCCGATAAGCGTGATATTTCCCGTTTTGCTTACATAGAACTGCACGCAATAGTTCTGCACTTCATTCTTGACGAATTCCGAGACAATAATCGTATCCAGCAACTTAATATCGAGATATTTCCTCACTTCCTGCAAGCAGTAGTTCAGATCGCTGGCGCTTTTGATAATATAAGTGCCTTCTCCAGAAAGCCCGTGGGACGTTTTAATCAAGTAGGGGAATTGCTCTGGTAACTGAATGCTTTCGAGATTGACTTCGTGCAGATTGTAGGTTTGGTATTTCGGACATTGCACGCCTAATTCTGCTAGCGTGGCTTTGCTGAGTAAGTGGTAGTGGATGTCGGGATGGACGGCGTGTTTTTCAGGTTTGAGATTGTCGAAGGGAAATAGACTCAGGAGTTTGTCAAAGCGATCGCTTACGCTGAGATCTTCGAGATAAGTTGAGCAGTCTATCATCTCCATACTGCTGTAGCTGAAGCCAAAATGCTCCCGCCAATAGTCCATCAGCGAGTTCGGCGGCTGATTAATCACAATCCCTGGGATGGCATCGCCTAACACAGCCAGATTTTTCCAAGGTTCCTTCTGACCAATCTTGTCGAAAGAAGTTTTGGTGGCTTCACTGCTGCCGTCTTGAATAAAGTATTTTTTTCTGTTGGGGTAAGCAGCCCAACTGGCAGTTGCAGGGTAATTTAGGATGAACGCATAACCTGCATCTGTAATGTCTGCAGCAAACAAATCGGAAAGAGAATTACCCTGAAAGTAAGGAAAGTCGTATGTTGAGTTCATAAGAAACCTTCAAGTCGAGTTTGAATTGAACTGTTTTGCCGGCCACTAAGTAGCTCGACACAATTAAAAGTAGGGTGGGCAATGCCCGCCCTACAAATTGAAAAAGTGTTTATTGATGTCCAGCTACTTAATACCTAGGAAACAAGATATTAGTTGCGGAATTTTAACTCTCTCCAACTAGGGAGAATGCAACCTCAATAATTTCAATGATGGACGAGTTGTTTTTTCTTAGTGAACACAGCCACCTTGTCCATTCCTGAGGTTCTATAAGCACAAGCCATGTCCGTTGAATTATGCGCCCAGCCAACCCGCCCTTGAGGGTCTATGAGGATGCACCCAGCTTCTCCTGCTACCTTAGATGCCAGAGTCTCAATTGCCATCTGCGCTGCATCGTCTGGGTGCTTGCCGGACGCTAGAATGTCGATCGCCGTCTTAGCCAGAACTACTGGTATAATCGACTCGCCATCGCCTGTGGTCGAGCAAGCGCCCTGTTCATTTTCAGCAAACAAGCCTGAGCCGATAATGGCGCTGTCGCCGACGCGACCGGCGGGCTTATTCATAGTGCCGCCTGTTGAGGTACCGGCAACTAAGATGCCGCTGCTGTCCAAAGCTACACAACCAACGGTATTGGGGCGGTCAATAACTTCTTTTTCCTCCTCCCACTCTTCCTGTTGCTCATCAGCGATTAAGTCTTCTTTTTTACACATCTCGGCTCCATTTTCGGCCGCAAAATGTTCTGCGTGATCCGCTACTAAGAACATGGGTTTTTTATCCATAATCTTTCGCGCCACGGAGATGGGATGCCGCACGCCTTTAACATTTGCGAGGGCTCCCCAAGCTAATGAACCGCCTTCCATCATCGCTGCGTCTAGCTCTACCTCTCCCTTACTGTTGAGAACCGATCCAAAGCCTGCGTTAAATGTCTGGTCAGCTTCCAGAACCCGGATAGCTGCCTCAACAGCTTCTGCTGCTGTACCCCCCCTTGCGAGCACTGCCCAACCAGCTTCTGCGGCTGCGGTACAGCCTGCATTGTTGGCTGCTACCTTGTCTTCTGTGATGGTTTTTGCTCCACCGTGAACAATAATGCTTAGTACCATAAATTTCCTTTTTTTTATCTGAATATCTACTTAAAAATTTCTTATATCAATCAATTTATTATAAGCAATTTTTAAGTATTTTATTTGATGCTAGTTATATAGGCTAGCTGTGTTTAATTTAGGATTCGTCTATCTTCAGATATAATTATTTGTGTCGAGATTTGTATTACTACCGACCTAGCTATTTACGAATTATTAATATATATGTTGCTAAAGTTATGTCAATAGTTTGATCACATTTAGCTTAGAGTTAGTTAAGGAACTTGAAAGAGTTAGGGAATAAAGATGAGGTAAAACTTAAGGGGATGCACTACACCTTAACAGGCAAAATTGCTAAACGTGAAGAATGAGACTTTGAGAGAAAAGAAGTGCGATCGACTTTCACATCACTCTGAGCCTTTCTGCTGACCCGCCAAAAACCCGCGCCGCCGCAACAAACTAGCCGTTTGACCCAAACTCAGCCTTAGCAGCGGCACTCCCGTGCGATCGTTAATTCGGCGGTACTGTTATTGCTGCTGTGCTAAAATCGCTACTTTTACTGTTAACAAAAGTTGCAATCTTTTTTTATTAAAACCGCAGCAAAAGGCAGATAAACGCCTATGCAAATTACAAATTACCCTTAATTAATTTAGATTACTTTCCTGAAAGTAAGGTTGATTCTTGGTTCAGTAACTTTGGCTGCTTTCGGGATTTGGTGTTGCCAAAAATGCTGGGTTGCTCCTTTCATCAGCAGGAAGCTTCCAGGAGTTAATTGAATTTCTAATTTCGTTTCTTTTTGGTATTTGTGCCTGAGCATAAAACGACGAGTAGCCCCAAAACTTACAGAACCGATCGCTGGGTTTTCACCAAGTTCTGATTCATCATCACTGTGCCAAGCTACACTATCTTTGCCGTCGCGATATAGATTAAGCAACACGCTGTTAAACACTGTACCTGCTATTGCTTCTATTTTAGATTTGATTGTTATGAGTGTAGGTGTCCATAGATTAGGCTCCATTTTTATTTTGGAGTAAGTGTAAGATTTACCTACATCTCCGTACCATGCGCTAAGTCGCGGTATAGCGACTTGCTTGCCAAAAAGCAGAGCCACCTCTTGCTTCCAATTAATAGCGCCGTACAATTCCGCAAATATCTCGTTGCTCTCATTGTTATTCAAAAAGTCGCGGTACATGATTATTTCGGCATCAGGCAGAGATAATTGCTGACCATGTTTCTGGCTTTCTGCTTTTGGCTCTTCCCACAATGAAAGTTGAGTATACATAAATCTGCTCGCTGATTACGTTTTACTGAAATTTATAAATATACAGTTGCTGACACAAGCACTGCCCAGCTTTACCATTAATCATGTAAAGCTAATTTTAGCATTTTAACAAGACAAGGATAATTACTTTTCTTAAACTTATAGCTAATGTTGCATACCGAATTGGGCGAAAAGTATAGGATATGTTTTGGTAGGTTTTTACACAGGGACATAAGTTTAGATAATGCCAGAAAAATTCGGTTACTCTTGCTTTTGCCTTCCTTGCCCGCGATCGCTGCTGTGATGGATCTTGACCTAATCCTAGTCCTCAATGAAGCGATCGACCTTCACATCACTCTGAGGCTTTCTGCTTACCCGCCAAAAACTCCCGCAGCCGCAGTAAACTAGCCGTTGGCCCCAAATTCAGCGCTAGCAGCGACACTCCCTCCAACCGAGACTGCACCCAACCATCGCCCCAATACCACTCGTGAAATCCGTCAATTCCCAGGCTCAACAACAGCCGCAGACAATTGTGCTCAGCAATATCGCGGTGGGGCGATTCCCCTGTACACGGTCAACAAATTTTACTTGCCGCAAAGTATTATTGACCGCCAAGTCAGAAAAATGAAAACGATCTCCCCGTCCAACAATTTAGCGATCGAGTTTGGGACTGTTGCAATTAATCTAAATTGTGTGACCGGTCTTTAATTTATGTGCGACTCACCAATGCAGACTCACAGCGTTCCCAATAAATTTTAGCAGCGCGATCGCCCTGATTTTGACGCCAACACTCGGAAAACAGCCGCGCCGCTTCAGCAAACTTCCCTTCCAAGTAAATTGCCCTCGCTTCTGCAAACAATTCCAGCGCAGCTAACTTACCCTCTTTAATTTCTAGCCCGTCAGCATCAAACACCTCATAAACCGTTACTGCTTCGGATTTTCCCTTGACTTTTACCGTATCGAGGGTGCGGATTGCATACTGGGATGGATTTTTTAGGCGCGAGTAAGTTGGCTGGGTAATTAATAGCGACACCCCATAATTTTTCGTCAAACTTTCCACCCGAGAAGCTAAATTCACCGCATCGCTGATTACCGTCCCGTCCATGCGATTTTGACCGCCCACCGTTCCCAGCATCAAAGTTCCAGTATTGATGCCAATCCCAATCTGAATCGGCGCACAGCCAAAATTAGCGCGGTTTTGATTGTATTCAACCAGGCCCTGCAGCATAGCAATTCCGGCTTTCACCGCATTATCCGCCTCGCCGCTAAACAGCGCCATAATCGCATCGCCAATATATTTATCAATAAACCCGTTATTTTCATTAATGACGGGTTCCATGCGAGAAAGATAGGAATTGATAAATCTGAAATTATCCTCCGGCGTCATGCTTTCCGAGAGCGTGGTGAAGTCGCGAATGTCGGAAAACAACACCGACATTTCTAACTGCACTTGGTCGCCTAATTCCACCTCAATAATGCTTGATTTATTTAGAAACTGTAGGAATTGATTGGGAACGAAGCGCTCGTAAGCTTTGTTGAGTTGGAACAATTCATTGGTAAACCTGATTCGCTCTGCTTCGGCTTTTTTGCGCTCCGTAATATCTTGAAAAGCTACAATGGCATAAGAAATATTATCCTTTTCATCATAGATTGGCGTACCCCAAACCTCGATCGGAATAATCTTGTTGCCTTGGTGAATTTCCATATCATCTACAGTGGCACTTTCACCACTCAACGCCCGCATAGCAGGCAATTGTGCAGAGGGATATTCCTGCTCGGTTCCAGCTTGATAGAGTTGATAAACCTCTGCTATTTGCTCGCTGGAGGCTTCAGGAATAACTCCTTTACCCAATAATTGAATAGCAACGCGATTACTATAGTAAGGTTTGCCAGAAGCATCCAGCACTGACACCCCCACTGGAATTGCTTCTAAAAATTGAGCGAGTCTGTTCTCACTTTCGCGGACTTCTGTATAAAGCTTAGAATTTTGGATCGAGATAGCCGCCTGTCCAGATAGCACTTTTAATAGTTCCACTCTTTCTGGCGTAAAAGCTCCGGCTGTGAGATTGTTTTCTAGGTAAACAATACTAATGATTTGAGATTGGTTGATCAGCGGCACGCATAAAATTGATTTGGGCTGATGCTTTTGGATGTAGGGGTCGTTGGTAAATTGTCCCTCTCGGACAGCATCATCTAGTACCACGCTTTCTTGAGTGCGGGCCACATAATTGACAATTGCGGAGGAAAGTTCTTGACAATTTTCAAGGGGGATTGACTGCAAAACGGTAACGAGATTGTCATCTATTTTACCTTCAGCTTCAATTAACAGTTTTCCCTGACTTGATAAAATTAGATATCCTCTTTGGGCCCCGGCACTTTCCATCAGAATTTTCATCAAGCTAGACAGGAGCTTATCTAGCATTATTTCACCGGAAATCGCCTGAGAAGCTTTCATTACTGTGGTGATATCTAAGTTAGAACCAGAACTCGTGGTGGTCACTGATGCCGTAGTTTTAGGGGTTTTTATTCCCGGTTGGATTGGCGCCAATAACTGGGGATATCGCGTTTCTAAATCCGTTACCTTAGCAGTGGCTCCCCATTGAACATAACAATAATAGGCCTCAATCATGTAGGTTTGAGCAAGTTTTTCTTTGCTCCATTCCCAATAGAATTTTGCTGCTAGTTCGTTAGCTAGTGCTTCTTCGTTGAGGAATTTATTTTCTTTGGCTCCAGAAATGGCGCGATCGTACATTTCAATCGCCTCAGCTTTATTGCCCAAAACGCGATGTTTTTCGGCCTCAACCAAATACCATTTATGCAGATAATTCATGGGAGCATTTTGCGCCCACTGTTTCAGCGTAGTTTGATGAATTTCCACCTGGGCAAGAATTTCAGCTTGCTCAATTTCTGGGCGGGTGGGAAAAAGTGCCAGGTGCGTCAGGGCTGCATAGAAATGGAAAATGGGAACAAAAATCATTCCCGATACTGCTATCAAATACTGTTGGCTTTGGGCAAGGTAGTCAAGAGCAGCCTTGTAATTCCCCCATGAATAAGCAAGCAACAGTTTGAAAATGTAGACAGTAGCGATCGCAGTGAATTCATTGTTCTGATAATGCTTAGGACTCATTACCGTTTCATCGTAGGCAGAGCCGATTAAACAATCTGGCAGAATACGGGTTTCCCTCAAGTTCTGCAGCGTCTGCCGTGTTATATCCAAAAAAGCCAGGGCAGAATATTGCTTCACCTGAGCCAAGGCAGCGCTGTAACTTACTATTTCGGTTTCCCAAGTGTCTAGTTCTACCCCACCGAAGAAATGAGCATCAAAGTAATTTTTTATGCTGTAGCCAGCGTTGAGAAAATCGCCAGTTTCCATGCCCGCAGTATAGCCATTTTTGCTCGTCAGTATCGTTGCCAAGAGAGCATCTTGGCGATGCTGAATCCAGCCCCCAAAACAAGCCAGAATTTTAGACTTGAATTCGGGCGCATTCAACCTATCCAGCAAGTTCAGTGCCAATTGCCCAAAGCCATAGCCGGTTTCCACCTCTTGTAAAAAGGCACATAACATGAACCCGTACATCGCATACCCCATAGTCGAGGCGGGTGCATTCCCAAATTGGAGCGATAAACTTACCATCGTGCAGCTAACTAGGGGCGTTAAACTCGGCATTCCTTGAAAAATGGGTGCATGCAATATTCCCAAGAGTTGCATAGCTGCCCGAGTCTGTGGATTTGTCATCACAGGCAAGTCAACCAGTTGCTCGATCTGTTTGTCCTGAAGTTGACTGGCCAGGGCTTGCAACGCTTTACCAATTAAGGCTTTGTCAGGTTCGCTGGGGAGATCGATCCCCAGTAGTCGCAGGGCATCTCTACCCACTGCGATCGCTTCTAACATCTTGTTTTGGGCTGTCTGGGCGGCAATTTGAATTTCGTAAATTTTAATTTTGTCTAAAATCGTCTTAGCTTCTTGTAAAACCTGTGCTGCCATCCGCTCCATACCATCAAAGTCACCATTCAAATAGGCAATTTCAGCAGCAGCAACATAGAGATTTAGGGTCAATTCATATTGAGTTTGCCAGCATTGAGGTGTCAGTAGCTCAACTCCCATTTGCAGATACATATTTGCCGCAGCATAGGCAGTAGAACTTCTGGCTTTACAACCCGCTGCCAAGTTGAGTCTGGCTAACGCTTCTCGTTCGCTTAATTGATTAATTAACTCAATTCCTTGATTTAAATGCCCCACAATATCAAAGAGCTTTTCTTCTTTTTCTATATTTGAATATTTTTGTAGCAGTAACTGTCCTATTTTGAGATGAGTTGCTTGTTTTTGGTTGTCGGGAATCAATGAATAGGCAGCTTGTTGCACGCGATCGTGCAGGAAGCGATAAGTGGGATTGGTAATAGACTCAGTATGGGAGCGATCGTCTGTTGGAATGAAGCATTTATAGCCTTCTGTAATGGGTAAAATGAGTTCTTCTTGCAAGGCTTTCCAAAGTGCTGATGCTGTTTGTTCTGGTAATTCTTCGTTGACTATTGCCAAGGTATCTAAATCAAACTGCGCCCCTATGCAGGCAGCAAGTTTGAGAACCTCCTGAGTAGGGGCCGGCAACTTCTGCAATTGCACCGCCATAAACTCCACCACATCCGAGGCGTGGGTAAGTCTAGCTTGAGCAATATCGCACTGCCAATGCCCTACATCCGAGTCAAAGATGATTTGACCATCTTCATACAGCGACTTGAGGAATTGAGTCGAGAAAAAGGGATTACCTTTGGTTTTTTGATAAACCAATTCTGTCAAGGGTGCGGCCAAAGATAAATCGCAAATCAGCGTATCTGCTACCAACTGATTGAGATCTGCTAAACTCAACGGTTGCAGGGTAATAGTATTCACCACTGCCCCAGACTTCACAATCTCATCCACCGTCAACATAAACGGATGAGCAGCGGACACCTCATTATCCCGATAAGCACCCAACAGCAACAGATGCCCCCTATCCTCCATTAACAGTTGTAGTAACTTCAGGGATGCCGAATCTGCCCACTGCAAATCATCCAAAAACATCACTAATGGATGTTCTGCTGTGGTAAATACTTGCACAAATTTCTGCATCAGCAAATTAAAGCGATTTTGGGCGGCACTCCCCGACAGTTCTAGTGCAGGACTTTGAGCACCAATGATGCGTTCTAATTCAGGAATCACCTCAATCAGCACTTGCCCGCTATCACCCAATGCTGTCAGAATCTTAGTTTTCCATGTTTTTAATTGAGCATCACTTTCTGATAATAATTGCCCCATCAATTCCCGAAATGCTTGCACAAATGCACTGAAAGGAATATTGCGCTGGAATTGGTCGTATTTGCCTTTAATAAAATAGCCACGCTTTCTGGCGATCGGCTTGTGGACTTCGTTCACGACTGCGGTTTTACCAATCCCAGAAAAGCCAGCTACCAACATCATTTCGGCGGTACCTGTACTGACTCGCTCAAAGGCTGCTAATAGATTATCAACTTCAGTTTCCCTGCCGTATAACTTTTCGGGAATCAGGAAACGATCTGTAATATCTCGCGTTCCCAATTCAAATTCTTCTATGCTGTCCGTTTGTTGTAATTGCAGCAGACACATTTCTAAATCATGCTTGATACCCAAGGCTGTTTGATAGCGGTTTTCGGCATTCTTCGCCATCAATTTACTGACAAGAAGCGAGATTATTAGGGGAATTTCTGGCTTGATTTCGTGCGGGGGAAGCGGCTGTCTGGCAATGTGGCAGTGAACCAGTTCTAAAGCATCTTCTGTCTCAAAAGGCAATTTGCCTGTCAGCAATTCGTAGAAGGTGACACCAAGCGAGTAAAAATCAGCCCGGTAATCGAGAGTACGATTCATTCTCCCGGTTTGTTCTGGTGAAATGTAAGCAAGGGTTCCTTCCAGAACTCCGGGGTTTTTCAGTATCGGTGTTTCTCGGCTTAACTGAGTGGAAATGCCAAAGTCGATAATTTTTAATTGTTCTGTTTCCGGGTTGTAAACAATATTAGAAGGGTTAATATCTTTGTGGATGACGTTGGCGCGGTGAATTTGCCCTAAAATTTCAGTTGTGGCGATCGCAATTTGCAGAAACTCCTCCTGGCTAAACTTTCGCTGCTGCATCCAAATTGTCAATGATTCGCCGCCAAAGTCCTCCACAAACATCACGAGGCTGTTTTGGTATTTTTGCAACTCATAAACCTGCACGACTCCCGGCTCTTTTAGCTCTTGGGTGATGCGGTATTCGGTGCGGTAGCGCACCAATTCTTGAGGTGTGGGGTAGCTTTCTTTGAGAAGTTTGAGGATAATCGGCCCTTTATCTGCTTCCCGAATCGCCCGGTAAACCAGAGAGTTGACACTTTCGTAAAGCAGCGTCTGGACAGCAACGCCTGGAATAGAGAGCATATTGATTTTTATGGTAAAAATTAAAGCTAACTCAAAACGCACCACCTTTGTGTATAGAATAGCACGTTAGAGAGGAAAAAATGGGGTTTGTTAACAAATGTTTAGTTTTTCGGGTAGCAGCCTGCAAATACTTTGTAGGTGCCCCGATCGCGATCGCCTAGTTTGTAGGGTGCATCAACAGTCGATCGCACTTTTGCTGTGATTTTCAGCCCACATTACGCAGCTTGGGGTGTGACACAGCATAATTACGCAGAAAACTATATTTTTAAAATAATAAATTATGGCTTTAAAACGTTTTTTCTCAGTCAATGTACGGTTTAAAGCTATAAATTATAGCTTTATTGCTAGATAAAAATAAGTAAAAACCGATCGTGACAGTTGAGGGTGCAGAATGTGATTTTCAGGTAAAGCAACCGCCCTGATTGTGACAACGTTCTTAATAGCTAAGTTTACGCTGCTGTTGACGGCACTGAGCAGCTAATACCTTAAAGTTATAATTGTTAGATATGTGTTGTGCCAGCTCAAAGCTAATGAAACTAGCCTTCTTTTCTATACAGAGTGCTGCAATGCTAGCGATCGCAGCCACTATTGTCAGTACAGCGGTGGTACAAGGACAACTCATTGTTCCCGCACCCAATGACGCTGGCACTACTGTCACGCCTGACAACGGCAACCGCTTCAATATTACAGGCGGCCAAACTTCTAGAGATGGAGCGAATCTTTTCCACAGTTTTCAACAGTTTGGGCTTAGCGAAGGGCAGATTGCTAATTTTATTTCTACTCCCGCTATTCGCAATATCTTAGGACGGGTAGTAGGCGGCAATCCTTCTATTATTAACGGTTTAATTCAAGTAAGTGGCGGCAATTCCAACCTATTTTTAATCAATCCTTCGGGCATTATATTTGGCCCTAATGCTAGCTTGAATCTTCCGGCTGCTTTTACAGCTACTACTGCTACTAACATTGGTTTTGATTCTGGTTTGTTCAATGTTGCAGCAGCGAACGATTACAGTAAGCTGATAGGAACTCCGAACACTTTTTACTTTAATCTCAGCCAACCGGGAAGTATCCTCAATGCAGGTAATTTAGCTGTTGTGCCGGAACAAAGTATAACTTTAGTTGGCGGTACTGTCGTCAGCACTGGTTCCATCAATGCTCCCCAAGGTAATATTATTGTCGCTGCTGTCCCCGGTGAAAATGCTGTTCGGATTAGTAAAGAAGGGCATTTATTAAGTTTAGAAATAGGGGTTATTGACGGCGAATTGTTGGCACAGAATGGGCAATTGTCTCTGCCTTTGTCTCTTCCGCAATTGCTTGCGGGCGCAGGTAGGAACTCTGCTACTGGTATCTCCGTTAATGGTGCAGGAGAAGTGGTTTTGACGGCGGGTTTGAAGGTGGAAAGCGGGGATGTGGCGATCGCTAGTTCTACTGTTAATAGTCAGAATGCTACACTCTCGGCAGCCAGTAATCTCACTTTGGTAGAAAGCCAGCTACTTACTGAGAACAACTTGTATCTATTGGCAGGAGATACGGTGCGGGTGCGGGATGGGAATAACGCTTTCAGGGCGATCGCAGGCGGCAATCTTACTATACAAGGTAATCAAAATATTGATATCTTCGCGCTAAATTACCCTAACCCTGCATTCCAATCCGCAGGGGATATCACATTATTGAGCAATGGCAATGTTTCCGGTGATGCTCACTTCGCTGCGGGAGGTAATGTAAGTATTCTCACATTGTCTGGCAACGGTGGCAGTTTTTTGAGTTTGTACGACCCGATTATTAGCTCCGAGGGAGATGTGAGATTTGGTGATTATACTGGAACCTCACTTAAGGTAGAAGCAAAAGGCGCGATCGCGGCGGGAGATATTACCATCACAGGGCCAGATACTACTTTGTCGGGTTCCGCCGATCCAGATGCGGCCGTGCTTTCAGGTAGTGCAGCTTTAATTCTGCGATCGGGCGTTTCGACTCTGGCGAATGCTGCGAATGTGCCGCCGAATACGACAGCAGGGGAGACATTTTTTGCTTCTGGGGGTGTTGCTTCGGGCAATAGCATCGGAGTGGGAGCGATTTCGACAGCAGGCGGGCCTGTGATTTTGGAATCAGCAGGAGACATTGCGCTGGATGCGATCGCCACTTCTGGGGGTAATATTACTCTCAAAGCTGGTAGCGACATCGCCGTTACAGGCACTCTTCACTCTACTGGCGGCAGTATTGACCTCACGGCTGGCAATCTTCTCACAGTCAGCGGCACTTTTACAGATAGTAACGGTGTAAATGCGAGCATTTCCAGCGCTAATGGCACAAGTGGCGGCGCGATTACTATTCGCCACGCGGGGAGCACTACTACACCTTTTATTGTCGGCGATGCGACAACGAATGGGACGGCGGGAGCCATTACATCAGGTTCTGAGACTATTTCGCCACAATTCCCGGTGCCGGTGCCGCCAAGCACTTACACTCAGGGCAATATTGCGATCGTTACTTCCGCGCCATCTCCAACGCCGGAACCGACACCATCTCCAACACCGGAACCGACACCACAACCGACACCGGAACCGACACCATCTCCAACACCGGAATCGACACCATCTCCAACACCGGAACCGACACCATCTCCAACACCGGAACCGACACCATCTCCAACACCGGAACCAACACCGGAACCGACACCACAACCGACACCACAACCGACACCACAACCAACACCATCTCCAACACCATCTCCAATACCACAACCGACACCACAACCAACACCATCTCCAACACCATCTCCAATACCACAACCAACACCATCTCCAATACCACAACCAACACCATCTCCAATACCACCCACACCGGAACCCGCGCCATCTCCAATATCAGAACAAACGACATTACCGGATATTTCAATTACCAATGCGATCGCCCAATCTGACAACCTAAATATGATTAATAGAATTGAATCTCTTTTTAACTACAGATCCGATTGGGTAAGCGAAGTTGTCCAAACGGCATCGCCTCTAAGTAGAGTTAGCCTTAGCGATATCACACGACTGATCGATAGAGGCGATATCCCTCAAGCCAGTTTCTTTATCGATATCTTCTATAGCGAACAAGTGGGGTCATACGTCTACCAGGAAATCAGGCGGGACTTGCAATCTTTTACGGCCATACAGCAAAGAATGAGAACGATCGCCAACCAAACTGGTAAGAAACCAGCCATTATTTACGCCTTAGCCCGCCCTGAACAATTAGACCTGATCATCGTTCCCCCTACAGGCATCCCAATTCATAAAAGCATCCCCCCAGCTAAGCGCGAAACTTTGATGCAAGTCGTCGCCAGCTTCAGGTCTGAACTCCTTAGTCCCAGCAAAATCAATACTCAGAGCTATTTGCCAGCATCCCAGCAACTTTACCAGTGGATAATTGCACCCTTGGAAGCTGATTTGAAAGCTCAGGGCATCGATACGCTAGTTTTTAGTATGGATGCGGGGTTGCGATCGCTCCCCTTAGCCGCCCTCCATGACGGTTCTCAATTTCTAGTAGAAAAATACAGCATCGGACTTATTCCCAGCGTCAACTTGACCGATACTAACTATGAAAGCGTTAAAAATGCTGAAGTTTTAGCAATGGGAGCCTCGCAATTTACCAATAACCAACCCTTGCCAGCAGTGCCTGCAGAACTTAACGCTATTGCCTCAGAATGGAAAGGCGAATCTTTCCTCAATCAAACCTTTACTCTCAATAATCTTCAATCGCAGCGCAATGACAGACCCTATCGGATTATTCACCTCGCCACTCACGGAGAGTTTAAGTCAGGAGCACCGAGCAATTCTTACATCCAGTTATCAGACACCAGACTAACACTCGATCGCGTGCGCGAACTAGGGTGGAATCAGCCGCCTAAAGTTGAGCTATTGGTGTTGAGCGCTTGTAAAACTGCTGTGGGTGATAATGACGCTGAATTAGGCTTTGCGGGGCTAGCTGTGCAAGCGGGCGTGAAGTCAGTTTTGGCGAGTCTTTGGTACGTCAGCGATGAAGGTACTTTAGGGTTAATGGCTGAATTTTACCATGAGTTAAAAGTCGCGCCTATTAAAGCGGAAGCCTTGCGGCAGGCTCAAATCGCCATGCTCAAAGGTCAAGTTCGCATTGAAAATGGCCGTTTAATTTTGTCTAACTTAAATAAGGAGTTAGAATTGCCACCAGAATTAGCTAAACTAGGTGATCGAAACCTTTACCATCCTTATTATTGGTCGGGTTTTACAATGATTGGAAGTCCTTGGTAAGGTATAAAGGTGATTGCAATTGCTTCTTGAATCGCGACATAAAATTGCTGTGTTATTCGTAATGACATAGTAGTAAGTGCATCAAGACTAACAATATCATTGCGAACGAAGCGAAGCAATCGCCAGGAATGATGGAATCACTAACATCTGATTGCTAGTAATTCTCTAAATGCTATTTGAATGAAAAACCTAAAAAGTTAAAATTAAATAGATGCAAATGATACAGCAAAAGTTGGTTTTAACTCTAGTTTTTATTGACTCAAATGTTGAAGATTACCAGAGTTTAATTAGTGGCATTTCCCCAAAGGCTGAAGTAATTATCCTAGATGAAACCCTCAATGGCATTGAGCAAATCACCGAAAGGCTAGCAACTAAACAAAATATAGAAGCAATCCACATCATCTCTCACGGCAGTCCAGGGGCAGTACAACTCGGTGCAAATACACTCAACAGCAGCAACATAGAAAGTTTCAGCCGTCAACTCAAACAGTGGCGCAAAGCATTAATTCCCGGTGCCGATATTCTCCTCTACGGGTGTAATGTCGCCGCCGATGTATCGGTGACAACTGACATCGACTACATCCGCCACATCAGCCAGGGGTTAAAACCCCTGTCTTTAAGCTTAAGTCGGTTAAAAGCGACTCAAGACAATCAAGACAATTCACTTATTGGGTCATCTGTCGATGACTTTCGCTATCAGACGGGGGTTAAAGCCCCCGGCCAGTCTGGTGTTAATCCCACAAAACCTCACCAATTCCTCGAACGCCTGAGTGAATTAACGGGTGCCGACATCGCCGCCTCGGCCAACCTTACAGGCAATGCCGCACTGGGTGGAGACTGGGAACTGGAAGTACAAATCGGCTCAATCGAAGCAACACCCATTAAGGCTTTAGGCTACAGCCACATCCTAGCCACCGCTAAGCCCGATAACAAAACTATCCCCGTCAACTCGCCCCCAATTAGCATAGACACCCTCGCCAACGACACGGGCAGCAGTCGCGTTTCAGTGCAAAGCATCACTACTGCGCCTACTAATGGTACCGCCACCATCAACGATTGGATTTACGCAGGGGGCGGTTTCACCACAGTCAACGGCACAGCTCGCAACAGAATCGCCAGAATGAACGCCGACGGCAGCCTGGATACTGCTTTCAACCCCACTGGCGGCATGGATAGCGTTGTCTATGAGCTCGCCGTCGACAGCAGCGGCAAGCCCTACGCAGGCGGCGTATTCACCACAGTCAACGGCACAGCTCGCAACAGAATCGCCAGAATGAACGCCGACGGCAGCCTGGATAATGCTTTCAACCCCACTGGCGGCATGGATAGCGATGTCAGAGCGATCCCCCTCGACAGCAGTGGCAAACTTTACGCAGGCGGCGTATTCACCACAGTCAACGGCACAGCTCGCAACTATATCGCCAGAATGAATGCCGACGGCAGCCTGGATACTGCTTTCAATCCCAGTAGCGGCATGAATGCCCCTGTCAATGCGATCGCCATTTACCCCTCAAGCAGCATCCTCTACACCCCCAACGCCGGATTCAACGGTGTAGACACCTTTCAATACACCGCCACCGACGGCACCGCCTCCACTCCCACCACTGTCACCGTCTTAGTCAACGACTCCCCCGCACTAGATAACACCGGCACACCCACTCTCAACGCCCAAAACCAAAACGACAGTGCCAGCACAGGTACATTAATTAGTACCATCATCGCCAACCTCGGCGGTACAAAAATCGCCGATCCCAACGCCAGCGCCTTACAAGGTATTGCCATCACCAACCTCGACACCACTAACGGCAGTTGGCAATACACCACCGACGGCACCACCTGGAATAACGCCCCAGCCGTTTCTGCCACCAGCGCCTTACTATTAGCGAGTGATACCAACACCAGCCTCCGATTTGTTCCCGATGCAGGTTATAACGGCACTGTCACCGACGCGATCGCCTTTGCCGCCTGGGATCGAATTACTGGCACTAACGGCGACGTAGCCGACTACACCACAGACCGAACGAATAACACTACATCCAGTGTTTTCAGTAGCGATACTGAAACTGCCGATATTGCAATTAATCCCCTTCCCACTGTTACGAGTGTTAGTGCCACCACAGCAGACGGCACTTACGGTATTGGTAGATCGATCGACATTACAGTTAACTTCTCTCAAAGCGTCTATGTCACAGGCACGCCACAACTTAGCTTAGCAGGGGTAACTCCTTTCGCCAGTTATCTTTCAGGCAGCGGCAGCAACACCTTGACATTCCGGTATGCAGTAGCTGCAGGCGATATCAGCCCAGACTTAGACTATGTTTCCACAACAGCTTTATCCCTGAGTGGGGGTACTATTAAGAATGCGACCAATGGTGATGCCATCTTAACTTTAGTAACTCCGGGTGCACCCAATTCTTTGGGTGCTTCCAAAGCAATAGTTATTGATGGCATTGCACCAATAGTTGCCTTAACACCCGCATCACCAACAACAACTTTAGTAAATGGTTTATTTAGCGTCACTGCTACCTTTAGTAAAAATGTCAACGGCTTTGATTTTACTGATATCACCGTCGCCAATGCGACTGTCGGGAACTTTGTCACAGTTAATGCCAAAACCTACACCTTTGATGTCACCCCGAAGGCTGATGGCCCTGTCACCGTTGATGTACTTGCGGCTATTGCTACGGATACTGCTAGTAATAACAATATCGCTGCCCCTCAACTGACTCGTACTGCCGATATTACCGCACCTACTGCTAGCTTGGGTGGAGTTTCTAACATTACTAATTCGGGTGGTACAAGTCAGACATTGACAGTTACTTTCAGTGATAGCAGTGGAGTTGATGTTAGCAGTTTAGATAATTCTGACCTGGTAGTAAATTGGTCAGGTGGTACAATTACCGCTACATTTGTCAGCGTCGATACTAATAATAATGGCACACCTCGCACGGCCACTTATTCTCTAACTCCGCCTGGGGGAAGTTGGGATGATACAGATAATGGGAGTTATGCTGTTAATTTGCAAGCATCGCAAGTAAAAGATACTTTTGGCAATCAAGTTGTAGCTAGCAATTTAGGCAGTTTTACTGTTAACATTGCCACGCCAACACCGACTCCGACTCCGACTCCGACTCCGACTCCGCCTCCGACTCCGCCTCCGACTCCGACTCCAACTCCAACTCCAACTCCGACAATAACTCCAACTCCGACAATAACTCCGACAATAACTCCAATACCGACTCCAACGCCGACTCCAACGCCAACTCCAATACCGACTCCAACTTCGACTCCGACTCCCACGCCGACTCCGATTCCCACGCCGACTCCGATTCCCACGCCGACTCCCACGCCAACACCGACTCCGATTCCCCTGCCGATTCCAACGCCAACACCGACTCCGACTCCAACGCCGACTCTAGGTACTCCCGCTGTCATTTTCCTTGAACCACTTTCGAGTACCGACGTACTCGAAAGCTTGGGCAGCGATATATACAAAGTGCGGCTAAATACTCAGCCAACTGCTAATGTCACCGTCGCCATTACCCCTGGAAGCCAAGTTACTGTCAGCCTACCTACCCTTACTTTTACTCCGGCAAACTGGAATGTGGCTCAAACGGTAACGGTGACTGCGGTTGACGATGCGGTTGTTGAGGGCGATCGTGTAAGCACAATTAGCCACGCCACTACCAGCAATGACACATTGTATAATAATCTCGCCGCCCCTCTCACGGTCAATATCAGCGATAATGACAACTTAGGCGATGTCAAAACCCTGTCCCAAAAGTCAGTAATCGGTTTGACAGACAAGGACGATCGCGTCACAGGATCGGCATTAAACGACATGATCCACGCACGCCCCGGCAACGATTATCTTGATGGCAAAGCAGGGGATGACTTGCTTTACGGACAAAAAGGTGATGACGGTATTAGCGGCGGCGATGGCAATGACATTATTTTTGGCGGCCAAGGCATTGAATTTATTCGGGGTGACGGCGACATTGACTTGATTTACGGAGGTAAGGAAAACGATCGCATTTACAGCGGCGATGGCGACGATATAGTATTTGGCGACGGGGGCAATGACTACTTATTTGGAGAAATGGGTGCCGACACTCTCACAGGCGGATTGGGTTTTGATGTGTTTGCGATCGCGATCGGCACTGGTGGAATAGACTTAGCTACTGCCGATGCGATCGCTGATTTTACCCTAAATCAAGACAAAATTGATTTAATTAGCCCCCTGGCTTTTAGCGAGTTAAATATTTTTCAAGGAACCGGCGCTTTTGTTAGCGATACTATAATTCAGTATCAGGTAACAGGGGAATATTTAGCTGTTTTGAAGGGAGTGACTGCCAGCAGTATAGTTCAGCTACTAACTTTTTAGACTTGGTATGTTGTTGCGCTAAAGCGCTTTAGCGCAACAACATACCTACCCGATTTCGATCGCCTAGTTTGTATGTTGCCTCAGCAGTCGATCGCACTTTTGCTGTGATTGTCAGGTATAGCAACCGCTTAATTTAAATTGTGTAGCCGGTCTTTGATTTTTGTGCGAGTCCCCAATGCAGACTGACAGCGTTCCCAATAAATTTTAGCAATGCGATCGCCCTGATTCTGACGCCAACACTCTGAAAACAGCCACGCCGCTTCAGCCACATTTCCTTCTGAGTAAATAGCCAAAGCTTTTGCAAACAATTCCAGCGTAGCTAACTTGCCCTCTTTAATTTGTAGCGGATCTGCATCAAACACCTCATAAACCGTCACAGCTTCGGATTTTCCCTTGACTTTTACCGTGTCGAGAGTGCGGATTGCGTACTGGGATGGATTTTTTAGGCGCGAATAAGTTGGCTGGGTAATTAACAGCGACACCCCATAATTTTTTGTCAAACTTTCTACCCTTGAGGCTAAATTCACCGCATCGCTGATTACCGTCCCGTCCATCCGATTTGGTCCTCCCACAGTTCCCAGCATCAACGTGCCAGTATTAATGCCAATCCCAATCTGAATCGGCGCACAGCCAGAGTTAGCGCAGTATTCATTGTATTCAGCGAGACGGTACAGCATAGCAATTCCCGCTTTCACCGCATGATCCGCCTCACCGCTAAACAGCGCCATAATCGCATCGCCAATATATTTGTCGATAAACCCCTTATTTTCATTAATGACGGGTTCCATGCGAGAAAGATAAGAATTGATAAATTTGAAATTATCCTCCGGCGTCATAGTTTCCGAAAGCGTCGTAAAATTGCGAATATCTGAAAACAGCACCGACATTTCTAACTGCACTTGGTCGCCCAATTCCACATCAATGATGCTTGATTTCTCTAAAAACTGGAGGAATTGATGGGGAACAAATCGCTCGTAAGCTTTGTTGAGTTGAGCCAGCCTCCTTTCATTTTCGCGTACTTCTGTATAAAGCTTAGAATTTTGAATCGAGATCGCCGCTTGTCCAGATAAAACTTTTAATATTTCCACTCTTTCTGGGGTAAAAGCTCCCGCTGTCAAATTATTTTCTAGGTAAACAATACTAATGATTTGAGATTGATTAATCAGCGGCACACATAAAATTGATTTGGGCTGATGCTTTCGGATGTGGCGGTCTTTGGTAAATTGTCCCGATCGGGCAGCATCATCCAGTACCACGCTTTCTTGAGTGCGGCTCACATAATTGACAATCGCGGTAGAAAGTTCTTGACAGGTTTCAACGGGAATTGACTGCAACACGGTGACGAGTTCGTCCTCGATTGTTCCTTCAGCTTCAATGAACAGTTGTCCCTGGCTTAACAAAATCAGATAGCCTCGTTGCGCCCCTGCATTTTCCATCAAAATTTTCATCAAGCTAGACAGTAGCTTATCTAGCATAATTTCTCCAGAAATCGCCTGAGAAGCCTTCATGACTGCGGTGATATCTAGGTGATTCCCCGAACCAGTGGTTGTCATTGCTACGGTAGTTTGAGTGTTTTTTCTTCCCGGTTGATTTACCGCGAATAATTGGGGATATCGCGTTTCTAAATCCGTTACCTTAGCAGTCGCTCCCCATTCAACATAACAATAATACGCCTCAAATATGTAGGCTTGAGCAACTTTTGTTTTGCCCCATTCCCCGTAGAATTTGGCTGCTAATTCGTTTGCCAGGGCTTCGTCATTAACATATTTGTTTTCTTTGGCTCCAGAAATGGCGCGATCGTACATTTCAATCGCCTCGGCTTTATTGCCCAACACCCGTTGCCGTTCTGCTTCCACTAAATACCATTTATGCAGATAATTCATCGGAGCATTTTGCGCCCACTGTTGCACCGTGCTTTGGTGGGTTTCCACTAAGGCAATAATGTCAGTTTGCTCAATTGCTGGCTGTGCGGGAAAAAGTGCCAGGTGCGTCAGGGCGGCATAAAAATGAAAAATTGGAACAAAAGCCGATCCAGATACTCCCATCAAATACTGTTTGACTTGGGTAATGTGGTCTAGGGCAGCCGTGTAATTGCCATAGCAGTAAGCAAGCAGCAGTTTGAAGATGCAGGCACAGGCGATCGCCGTGAATTCATTATCCTGATAGTGCTTGGGAATCATCACCGTTTCATCGTAGGCAGAGCCTATTAACAAATCCGGCCGAGTATGGGTTTCCCTCAAGTTTTCCACCGTCTGCTGAATCATATCCAAATAAACCCGAGCAGAAGATTGTTTCAACTGCGCCATGACAGCCCTGTAACTTGCTATTTCTGGTTCCCAAGTGTCTAGTTCTACACCAGCGAATAAATGAGTATAAAAGCAAATATATATGTTGTAGCCAGCGTCTACAAAGTCGCCTGTTTCCATACCAAACCTATAGCCCTCTTTCAGCGTCGGTATCGTTGCCAAAAGAGCTTCTTGGCGATGCTGAATCCAACCACCAAACAAAAGTAGAACTGTGGACTTGAATTCGGGCACATTCAACCTATCCAGCAATGAAAGTGCCAATTGCCCAAAGTCATAGCCCGTTTCCACCTCTTGTAAAAAGGCACAGAACACCATCCCGTGCATCGCATAACCAACCGTCGATGCGGGTGCATTCCCAAAGGAGAGCGATAAACTCACCATCGTGGAGCTCAGCAGGGGCAGCAAACCGGGCATTCCCTGGAAAATGGGTGGAAACAACATACCAGACAGTTGCATAGCTGCCTGAGTCTGTGGATTTGTCATCACAGGTAAGTCAACCAGTTCCTCAATCTTTCTGCAGCCGAGGGGGCCCGCAAGGGCTTGTAGCGCTTTGCCAATGTTGGCTTGATCGGGTTCGGCAGGAAGTTCAATCCCCAATTGTAAGAGTGCGTCTCTGGCTACTGCGATCGTTTCTAAAACCTTGCTCTGGGCTGTTTGAGCCGCAATTTTAATTTCGTAAATTTTAACTCGATCTAAAATCGTCTGGGCTTCTTGCAAAACCCGTCCTGCCATCTGTTCCATACCATCAAAGTCACCATTCAAATAGGCAATTTCAGCAGCAGCAACATAGAGATTTAGCGCCAGTTCATATTGAGTTTGCCAGCATTGAGGTGTCAGCAGCTCAATTCCCGTTTGTAGATAGATATTTGCCGCAGCGTAGGCGGTAGAACTTCTGGCTTTACGTCCTGCTTCTAAGTTGAGTTGGGCTAAAGCTGAGCGTTCACTTAATTGATTGATTAACTCAATTCCTTGATTTAAATGCCCCACAATATCAAACAGTTTCTCTTCTGTTTCTATCTCGGAAGAACTTTGTAGCAGTAACTGTCCTATTTTCAGATGAGTGGCTTGTTTTCGATCGTCGGGAATCAATGAATAAGCCGCTTGCTGGACGCGATCGTGCAGGAACTTATAAGTTGGATTAGCAACAGAATAATTCCGAGATTCAGCATCTGTTTGAATTAAATCATAGCCTTCTGCAATCTGTAAAATAAGTCCTTCTTGCAAGGCTTGCCACAGCGCTGATGCCGTTTGTTCTGGTAGTTCTTCGGTAACGACTGCCAATGTCTCTAAATCAAACTGCGCCCCAATACACGCGGCAAGTTTAAGAACATCCTGAGTTTCCGCAGGCAACTTCTGCAATTGCGCCGCCATAAACTCAACCACATCCGAAGCGTCGGCAAATTTAACTCGATCGATATTGCACTGCCACCCTCCTTGTACCCCCCTCTGTCCCCCCTTGGTAAGGGGGGATGAAAGGGGGGTGAGGGACCCAGGGGGAGCAAATATAATGTGACCATCTTCATACAACGACTTGAGGAATTGAGTAGAGAAAAAGGGATTACCTTTGGTTTTTTGATAAACCAATTCTGTCAAAGGCTTGGCAAAGGATAAATCGCAAATCAGCGTATCTGCTACCAACTGATTCATATCTGCTAAACTCAACGGTTGCAGCGTAATAGTATTCACCGCTGCCCCAGACTTCACAATCTCATCCACCGTCAACATAAACGGATGAACAGGGGAGACTTCATTATCCCGATAAGCACCCAATACTAACAGATGCCCCGTATCCTGCATTAACAGTTGTAGCAAGTTGAGCGATGCTGAATCTGCCCACTGCAAATCGTCCAAAAAAATCACTAAGGGATGTTCGGCAGTAGTAAATACTTGTACAAACTTTTGCATCAGCAAATTAAACCGATTTTGTGCTGCACTCCCCGACAGTTCTAGTGCAGGACTTTGAGCGCCAATGATTCGTTCTAATTCAGGAATCACCTCAATCAGCACTTGCCCGCTATCACCCACTGCTGTCAGAATATTGGTTTTCCATGTTTGTAATTGAGCGTCACTTTCTGATAATAATTGTCCCATCAATTCTCGAAATGCTTGCACAAATGCACTGAAAGGAATATTGCGCCCAAATTGGTCGTATTTGCCTTGAATAAAATAGCCGCGCTGTCTGGCGATCGGCTTGTGGACTTCGTTCACTACGGCGGTTTTACCAATCCCAGAAAAGCCAGCTACTAGCATCATTTCGGCACTAGCCGTACTGACTCTTTCAAATGCTGCTAATAGATGATCGACTTCAGTTTCTCTACCGTATAACTTTTCAGGAATCAGGAAACGGTCTGTAATATCCCGCTTTCCCAATTCAAATTCTTCTATGCTATGCGTTTTTTGTAATTGAACCAGACACATTTCTAGATCGTGCTTTAGCCCCAAGGCAGTTTGATACCTGTTTTCGGCATTTTTTGCCATCAATTTACTGACAATTTTCGAGATAATTAGGGGAATTTTTGGAGCATTTTCGTGCGGAGGAACTGGTTGTCTGGCAATGTGGCAGTGAACCAACTCTAAAGCATCTTCTGTCTCAAAAGGTAGTTTTCCTGTCAGCAATTCGTAGAAGGTGACGCCGAGAGAGTAAAAATCTGTGCGATAATCGAGAGTGCGATTCATCCTGCCGGTTTGTTCTGGTGAAATATAAGCTAAGGTTCCTTCTAAAATGTTGGGGTTTTTCAGGGTCGGCGTTTCTCTTTTTAACTGAGTAGAAATGCCAAAGTCGATAATTTTGAGCTGGCCGGTGGCTGGATTAAATACTATATTAGAAGGGTTAATATCCTTGTGGATAATATTGGCGCTGTGAATTTGCCCTAAAGTTTCAGTGGCAGCAATAGCCAGGAGCAGAAACTCGTTGAGGCTAAACTTTCGCTGCTGCATCCATATTTTCAAGGATTCCCCGCCAAAGTCCTCCACAAAAATCACGAGGCTGTTTTGGTATTTTTGCAAGTCATAGACTCGCACGACTCCCGCCTCTTTCAGCTCTCGGGTGATGCGGTATTCGGTGCGGTAGCGCAGCAATTCTTGAGGTGTGGGGTAGCTCTCTTTGAGAAGTTTGAGGATGAGCGGTTGGCGATCCGCTTCCCGAAGGGCCCGGTAAACCAGAGAGTTGGCACTTTCGTAAAGCAGCTTCTGGACGGCAATGCCTGGAATGGACAGCATATTTATTTTTCTGGTAAAAATTAACGCGAAGTCAAAACACACCCGGTTCGTTGTGTCAAGAATAGCGCTTTAGAAAGGAACAAATTATGTTTTTATAACACACTCTTAGTTTTTCGGCAGGGAAGTGGCTTTCAGGTGGTCTGAGAGAGTAAGGGTAAGGAGTTATCATGCGACGAATCTAAGCCTTGTTAATTTTCAACTCCATGAATTGTCTCCGTTTCGGTTCTCCAAACATCGTTAAAACTTGTCCCACCTCCAGCGCTAAGCAAAATTTTAAATGTATATATTGTCACAGGCAGTTTGTTGAAAACCCCAGACATCAAAGGATTTCAGAAGAAACCAAATAATTGAGCGATCGGCTTTTATTGTCAAAAATATCTTGAGCCGGGATTGTCAAAGTCACGGGGTGTACCCGCGCTGCTTGCAATACTCTGTCTTTTTCAACAATTAGCATCAGTCCTCCGGCAAGTTCAAGTAAAGTAAAAAAAAGGCAAGTTAATAATTCAAGGTGATGAAATGTAGTTTTTCGTAGACGATAAGGGTAACAAGCAGTGGAAAAAGCTGGCAATTGATGCCTTTACCAATGAAATGCTAGCGGTTGATAGCAATCCTACATGAGTCGTAAATTTTTTACCCCACCCCAACCCTCCCCGAACTCGCGGGGAGGGAGTAAGAAATTCATCAATGATGCGAGGATGGCTATATATAGGAAGTCGAGTTGAAATGGGTGCTAAAGGTTTGTCGGATTCCCTCCCAGTAGTTGACAGACAATGTGCCGTCTATTATACAGATATACAGATTTTTTTTCCGCCTATAAAAAAGTTTTGCCTCGCCAGCGACACAAATCTGTCGGGAAAGATACGGGCAAAACTTCTGATATCAAAAAATGCAAGAACTCCCTGATGTACAGGAGATCTCGCTATTGTTGTAAGAAAGAGTCTTTCCTAATCTAAAAAGCTCTCGCATCGTGTGGGAGCCTTGTGGTACTTTATTCATCATTACAACGCTTCTTTACCCCTAAAAGGGTTGAGAATTTTTCGTTGCTATGCAGGAGTACCAGGGTTTGTTCTAATGATTTTGGAGAGTCATTTATCTACTTCCCCTTACCCTTGCGGACCACAAACTCCCGCAGCCGGAGTAAACTAGCCGTTTGCCCCAAATTCAGCGGCAGCAGCGACACTCCCTCCAACCGAGACTGCACCCAACCGTCGCCCCAATACCACTCGTGAAATCCGTCAATTCCCTGACTCAATAACAGCCGCAGACAATTGTGCTCAGCAATATCAACCTGATGCTGAACTGCGACGGGGCCCAACCAACTCGTAAAGGTCAAACCTTGAGAAAATTCTTCCGGCAAACCGCTAGACAACTGCTGCGGCCACAACCACTGCTGCAATTGACTCGGACGCAACAAGCTGTCCCTAATCGCTGTTTCGGAAGCTTCAAGCTCAATCCGCAGGTTGCTTTGTTGAAAATTACCGAGCATAAGAATTTTAGATATAAGTGCAAGTAACTTTAATGTAACTTATTGGACTGGTTCTAACCTATTTCCGGGCGGGCTAGGAGCAACGGCCCACAAAAACCAAATGCACTCTTTGTGGAACAGGCCCGAAAGCCTGTTCATGTCCGGGCGGGCTAGAAGCCCACCCCACAAGCAGAAAATTCATTCTTTGTGGAACAGGCATCTTGCCTGTTCTTAGAAAATAGTGCAAAATGTTCGATCGCACACCAGGGCACACCAGCGCACATCAAGGCACATCTGCGTTCATCTGCCGTTAAAGATTTAAGATATTCGATCGCACCTACTGCCCCAGACCCGATTTTCGTATCGAACTGTTAAGCTCTGTTTCATTTCATTGAAATCTCCCCTGCTTCACGCCACCGCATCCAAACTCCGTGATACCATCACACCTGAGTAATGCCTATAGAAAAAAACTGGAGAGAAAAGCTTTGACACTAAGGGTTGCAGTAGTAGGTTCAGGCCCTGCGGGTTCTTCCGCCGCCGAAACATTGGTAAAAGCAGGCATCGAAACATACCTATTCGAGCGTAAATTAGACAACGCCAAACCCTGCGGTGGGGCGATTCCCCTGTGCATGGTCAGCGAATTTGACTTGCCGCAAAGTATTATTGACCGCCAAGTCAGAAAAATGAAAATGATCTCCCCCTCCAACGTCGAGGTGGACATCAATATTGAAAACGCACATGAATACATCGGTATGTGCCGCCGCGAAGTGCTCGACGGCTTCATGCGCGATCGGGCCGCTTCGTTGGGTGCAAAACTAATTAACGGCACCGTTCACAAATTAGAAATTCCCGGCAACAATACAGACCCCTATACTCTCCACTATGCCGACCACTCCGACGGCAGCGCAATGGGAATTCAGAAAACTCTGAAAGTGGATTTGGTAATCGGGGCTGACGGCGCTAACTCCCGCGTAGCAAAGGCGATCGACGCTGGCGACTACAATTATGCGATCGCCTTCCAAGAGCGCATCCGCCTGCCGGAAGATAAAATGGCTTACTACCAAGACTTAGCCGAAATGTACGTCGGCGACGACGTATCTACCGACTTCTACGCTTGGGTATTCCCCAAATACGACCACGTAGCCGTCGGTACCGGCACGATGAAAGTCAATCAAGCCAGCATCAAAAAGCTGCAAGCAGGAGTCCGCGCCCGCGCTGCCAAAAAACTCCTCGGCGGTGAAATCATTAAAGTGGAAGCTCACCCCATCCCGGAACATCCGCGTCCCCGCCGGGTTGTCGGCCGAGTTGCTCTCGTAGGCGACGCCGCCGGCTACGTTACCAAGTCTTCCGGCGAAGGTATCTATTTTGCCGCCAAGTCTGGCCGGATGTGTGCCGAAACTATTGTGGAGATTTCCAATAAAGGCGCGCGCATTCCGACTGAAGAGGAAATTAAGATTTACCTGAAGCGGTGGGATAAAGCCTACGGCATTACTTACAAAGTTCTGGACATTTTGCAGCGCGTGTTTTACCGTTCCGACGCTACTCGCGAAGCTTTTGTGGAAATGTGTGCCGATCGCGATGTGCAGAAACTCACATTCGATAGCTATTTGTATAAGACAGTAGTACCGGCGAATCCTTTCATCCAAATGAAGATTACTGCGAAAACCATTGGTAGTTTGTTGCGCGGGAATGCTTTAGCGCCTTAATTCCCTGCGGGTAAGCGCACTTTGTATAAAAAAGCGGGCAGTTAGAAAACTGCTCGCTTTTTTTTCGATCTAAGATAATGAACTGTCAAAATTCACAGGCGAGACGCCTGTGCCACGTGTGCTAAGGAAGAGGGAGAAGAAGAATTGTTAGTTCAAGTTCAATTGCACTAAGGTATCGGGGGCGAGGAAGTGGGAAATGTGATAAGCCCGTTCCTCGGTTTTCAGCAGGATTTTTTCGTAAAGGTAGCGCGTAGCTCGATCGCCCAAACTTTCTGCTTGTCCTGCTTGACGGCGCAGCAAACCTATAATAGCTTGTTCTGCCGTCAAATCGTGTTCTAGCATTTGGCGGCAGGAATACACGCCGTCGGCTTCCGGCTCAAAACAGCACAGCTCGGCTAACTTGCTAAAGCTAGCTGCCGGTATGCCGCCCAACCCGTTTAACCGTTCGCCCAACTCGTGGACGCTATCTTGAGCTTCTCCGTAGCTTTCTTCAAAGAATTTGTGCAAGGAGTAGAATTCTGCCCCTTCCACCACAAAATGATGTTTTTGATATTGCAGGTATAGAGCCTGAAAACTGGCCAGCAGCGCGTTCATCCCTTCACAAATCGGTGCTGTGACTGAATGTTCCAGTAGAACAGGATTTTCGGCTATGTGGCCAAACGGTCTCAATGCACTCTGAGTCTCAGCCATGTGTGTTCTCCTCTCAATAGGCAGTTTTGTTGCCAATAGAGTCAGTCTAGCACCCTAGATTTACCCGTCAAGCAGGGTCGGCCTCGATAGTAGAAGATTTTGTAGAGTAGGAAATTTTTTTGGTAAACCTATTGAGAATAATTAGCAGTTGGGTTATGCTTTAGAAAGATGCTCGTTCTGAACGCTTCCTGAAAGTGGGGCGAACCTTCTGAAGGCAGAAGGCAGAAGGTAAAAGGCAGAATTTTTCAGGAAGGGCTTTCGATCATCTTTGATGTTCTGCTGAAATCTGGCTTTTAACTTCTACCCGCTACCAGTCAGGGTAAAAATTAATGCAAATTATTACTGTTGTTAAAAAATGAATCCAGCAGATCCAGAATTAGAAGTTTGTGACATTGTGCAAGTTAGTTGGCTAGATAGGTGGCAAGTTTACAAACGCTTGCAAGAACTAGAAATTCCCTGCTGGTGTGCGGTTGACCAACCTTTGCGGGCAAAAGTCAACACTGTCAAACAAGCGGCTCAGTTAAAGAGCGTGTTGAGGCAAGTCAGTGCCCCGAGGGGCGAACTCGTGCAGTGGCTGGAGTGCTGCTGGCAAAGGGGCTAAAGGAAGCAGGAAGTTAGGGAAAGAGCAGCGTACAAGATGTAACGGATGTAACGGATTTAAAGGAGTTATAACAATGTATAAATCTGGCAAGCAAGTTTCCGAATTCAACTTAGAGGGAGAAATCCTCGGCCTGATTATTGAAGATGGCTGTAAACTTAAATATTTGCGAATTAGCAGCGATCGCGGAGTAGAATATCTTGTTAAACTTTGCAAGGAATTGCGGTCATTTCTGTTACCTATTTTGACGCCCGGGTTGAAAGTTCAAGTTGCAGGTGAGAAAGAACTCAACTTGAAAAACGGTAAAATAAAACTTAAAGCTCGCAGCCTCAAGCTGGCTCAGGGCAACGACGATCGATCGCACGAACACCTCGACTCCACCAATGTGCCTGTTGGGGTATTGACATCCGACGATCGCGCGATCGGCAAAACCCAAGTCACCTCTCCCACAGCAGCTCAAACTGTAAAAGCTCCGGCAAAAACCCAAACCAAAATATTAGTATGTCAAAAATCAGACTGCCTGAAGCGGGGCGCTGGAGGAGTCTGTAAAGCTTTAGAAAATTCTTTGAATGCGCGCGGTTTAGAACACCAAGTGACAGTACAGGGAACCGGATGTCTCAAACAGTGTAAAGCAGGCCCAAATATAGTTGTGATGCCGGACAAAACTCGCTACAGCCGCATTGCACCGGCAGAAGTTCCAGCAATCATTGACAAACATTTTGCAGTTGTTAAAGCTTAGGCGATCGCCCAGATACCGAAACAGTGCGTTAGAGATCGGGAAAAATTATTTTGATAGGACTCGCAGGCCAAAAACTCACGTCTGTAGGGTACTCACAGGCGCATCTTACGCCTGAATTTGAGTTGGGGTTGTAGTTCGATCGCGCGCATCGATTCAGAGGCTATTGTCCGAAAAAACAGGAAAAATGACAACAACTATCACTTAGGGGCTTCCTTCTGGAGAATATGTAAGGATAGACTGTATCTGAGACCCTGTGACTATTGGGATAAAAAGCCATGTCAGAAGCTGATCTTCGAGCCCATCAGCACCAACCGTACCCTGCTGTTCCATCCGATACCGAACCATTGCAGTCAAATATTTCTGATGCTGGGGGTTTTGAGCCGATCGCCCCCCATCCGACAGACACTCCCGCAACCGTTCCCCAACAGCCAGAAGAAGACTGGCAAACAGTAGATTTTCCCAACGCCATCGGCGTAGATGCAATTCCCACACAACCTGAAACAAAAAATTCGCAATCTCAGACACAGCCGACCGAGGCGGGCTCGCCCCCGATTTCAGACAATCTAAAAAATATGCTTGGGAATGCCGAACAGGCCAAGGGCAAAGGATCGACCCCAGTCACCCTCATGCAAGCGCTGCACGAATGCAACCGCGACCTTTTGCAGCGGATCGCGCAGCTAGAAACAGCTCTTGAAGAGTCCCAAAAAACATTGCAGAATCGCGAAACTTTGCTAGAACAGCGGACTGCAGAACTCGAAAATACTCAAGAACAATTGACGCGGCTTTTTGGGAAAGTGGAAGTTTCCCATCAAACCCTCCAAAGTCAAGAAATTTTAGTCGAAAGTTTAAGAAGTCAGTTGGCAACCAGCCAAGTCAGGCTAGCGACTGTTGAGCGAGAATGTGCGTCTACTGTGCAGCGCTACAACGAACAGTTACACCAGTTAGTAGCCACAGAAAATATTTGCAGGGAATTGCGATCCCGCTTGCACCGCCAGCAGCGCCACACCCTGCAATTCAAAGCTGCCTTGGAAAGAAGTTTGGAGAGGCCACAGGTGAAGTCGCCGATTATCGAGCCGCCTGACAATGTTCCCGATACCGCCAGCGCGCAATTAGAATCATTGCTAGCGGCGGTTAAAAGCTCTCAAGTTCCCCTGCCGCCAGCCTTCAACGCTTCCCCTGTCCAACCTTGGTCGGAACCCGAAGAGCATCCAGAGGTAGCGGCTGCTGCCGAGGCGATCGAGCCTGAATCCCCAGTCAATGTGGAACTCAACAAATTAGCCCAAGTATCCGGCATTCAATTGCAGGAGAGCGAAACCTACCAGCCTCATGAGCCGGCAACTGACTCGGCCCCTGCGGTTGCGGAACCTGAAATGCCGGTGGCGGAGTCTGAACCCGAAACTGCTACCAAAGTGGACACGCAAGAATTAGCCAGGGCTTTTCAAATTTTGAACTCCGTTGAAACCTTTGGCATTCAAGAAGTGCGATCGAGTGTGACCAAAGCTACAGCAGTCGCCCAACCCGACTGGCTGACCTTGATTGCCAGTCCGCTGCGGGCTTCTAAAAAACGCCGATCGCTAGCTGAAATTGAATTGCCGAGTTTTCGATAGCGAACTGAAGTTGCTAGTTTTGAGTTAAAACTCAAAACTCAACACTCAACACTCTTTTCTCCCCTTTCCCATGCCGTAGGTGAGAGCGTAGCTGGTAGCCAACAGCCACAGCCAAACAGCCGGATACCGGGGTTCCAACCAAGGCTGTACCCTGCGGGCGAAGCTGGGAAGCCATCCGAACAGCAAACTGGCCACAGCCAGCAGAGTAAAATTCACGTAACTTCCCAGCCAGCGCCAAATATCCCCCAAGCTGACAAAATCTAAAATCCACAGCAGGAGAGAAGGGTTTTTTCCGGCTGCTTCGATCGCCAGTCGATTGAAAGTTAGCCAGTCGGTTCTGTCTTTGATAAAAGTTTCGGCTACGGCGAGTTTTTGCCCTGCCAAAATACCAAAAAAGGTATTGAGAATTGAATTAATTCTTTGGGGTGGCAAACTAAGACCCGTGGGAACCATCATGCCTTTAGAAAACAGCCAAGTTACTGAAACATTGCTCTGGTAGGCGCGAATTTGGTTTAAGTGATTGGCCGTCAACAAATTGTGTTTTAAAGCTGTATCCAAAAGGTCTGTTAAGCGGAAAAGATTGCGGACTAGGGAGCCGAAGCCGGTGAAAACGAGGGGAGATTGCAGGGATGCTGCGTCGCCGATCGAGATTAGGCGATCGATCGCCACGGCCCGATCGCTGCTGTTGGTGCTAAAATGCCCGGGAATATAACCAAAAGTCGGCTTTTTCCACACCAATTTATCGACATCGCAGCGGCGGTATTCCGGTAAAATTGCGAAAAAATCCTCGTACATTTCCAGCAAAGAACCGGGATTCTCGGGATGTACTTGGTGGTAGTGAAATAGATAAACTGTAAGTTCTCCGCCAGCGCCGGGAAATAACTCCCAAATGAGCTGGCGGCCGCGGGAAATGTCGCCGTGACTGTAGAGCACATCCCCGTACTCAGAATCCCAAACCCCAGGCTCAAATCCTCCGTCTATGACTGCTCCCACCGTCGGACAAACGCTCTCAAAAGCCCGCCCTCCGTTCAATTGCCAAGCGATGGGAGAAGCCGAACCCATGGCATCTACCAGCAGCCGTCCTAATGCTGTGCGATCGGCTTGGGTGGGCAAGTGGCGGCCCTGAACTACTACTTTTTCCGCTTCAACATCAGCTCTAATAAACTCAGTTTCATCCCATATTTCTCCGCCAGCTTCTGTTAGCTTGACTCCCGCCAAATAGAGAAGTTTTTCGCTGTCCAAAGCTACATTTAGCACCTTCGGCGTGTGCAGAACAGGTGCTTGAGCAACGGGCGGATTGTTAGCATCAAAAAACTTGTTGTAGCCATCTTTGTATTCTCGGGCAATCAAAGTTTCGATTTCCGCCGCAGTAAATAAACCCAAATCAATTAAGCTTTGAATTTCGTCGCGCGAAATATTCCACTCGCGATTCATCCGCCCGAAAGGCATTCGCTCAACTAGCAGCACTCGGTAGCCCAATCTCGCCATGACTGCGGCGTGAATCACTCCCAATGCCCCGCCAATATAGATTAAGTCGTAAAAAGTATCGCCAGAATCGGACACCGAAATTTGGCCTTCTTCCCTCTTCCCTGTTCCCTGTTCCTTCAAAAACACTACTTGTTTTGGCGTTTGAGGATTGCGACTGCCTTCGCGCCAACGCTGCTCCCACCAGTAGACGCGCTTGAGGTCGTATTCGCCTTCAGGCATTTTTTGGAAGTATTTGACTGTCAGGGGGTAATAGGGGGCAAGAGCGTCAAAAATTGACTGTTTGGAGAGGTCTATGACAGGGGGTTCCGGGTAGCGATCGGGAAACTTGTTTCTCACAGCAAGATTCAGAGCTTGCAGGAACTTTCTTTCTCCAAGGGGCGCGTCTTCTAGACGAAAAACTTTTAAATAAGTTGTGCGTTGTACTGACCAGACAAAGAGGGAAAGTTCTGTCGATCGGGAATTGTCGTTTTCTGAATTGGTGTTAGCGAAGGCGGGTTTTGGATTGGCATTTTGAGTTCCCGACAACACAACCTCGGCTGCTGTTGCGGTTGACAGCAGGCGAAAACCGTCAGGAGTAATAATTTTTTCTCCGATTCCGGGATCGAATTCGTGCTGCAACCAAGTGCAGACGGCTGCTGTATCCGGTGTCGGGACTTCTAGATAAAGAATTTCTTGCATGATTAGGGTCTCTATTCTGAATAAATTAATAAAGATGAGGGAGTTGACAAGGGAGCAAAGTAAGTTATACTCCCGAATACTTATTTAGTTTTAAATAAGTTTACAGTGTTCTCAGATTTTTAGCTGATTAGCCGGAAGCCCCACAGCGGCTGAATATCTACTCCCTTCGGTATGCACTCCTATGAATTATCCCATTCCTACGAATCCTCAAGAAATGATTGCTTTGCGACAGCAGCCACTGAATGAAGAATTGGTGGCGTCGGCGATCGCGGGTGTGATTCAGATAGCTCGATCGCGATCTCAGTCTTTGGATGAGTTAAAGGCTGAGGTGCTCGCCGACGACAATCTGCTCGATTTGCCTCAAAGGCTATGGCTGAGCGAGATTGTGGCTCAAGCTTGGGAAAATTTGCCTTAGACTAGACTGCGGCTAAAAGATCTATCTAATTAAACGTGAATTTAAAATGGTACAAACAACATTAAAATCCTTAACTTTAGAAGAGTTTCTGCAACTACCAGAAACTAAACCTGCAAGCGAATACATTGACCGTCAAATTATTCAGAAGCCAATGCCACAAGGAAAACACAGTGCGACTCAATGTGAATTAATTATTTTGATTAACGCTATATTAAAACCCAAAAAAGTTGCACGAGCTTTTCCAGAACTCCGGTGTACATTTGGCGGAAGGTCAACAGTCCCTGATGTTTCAGTATTTGTCTGGAACAGAATTCCCACCGATGATAACGGTGAAATTGCTAATGTCTTTCCCATAGCTCCTGATTGGACAATAGAGATTTTGTCGCCCGAACAAAGTCAAACTAAAGTTACTAAAAATATTCTGTACTGTTTAAATCATCAAACTCAAATGGGCTGGCTGATCGATCCCGACGAACAATGCGTTTTTGTTTATGTTCCCCAGCAACAGACAGCAGTATTTGATGAACCAGAAATGCTGCTACCTGTGCCGTCCTTCGCTAGCGAACTGCGGTTGAGTGTCGGAGAATTATTTGGCTGGCTGCTGAAATAATCTTCGGAAGAGTGTCCTATTTTTAATATTTTTTACTTTTCCCTACTGACAACAGTCAACAGTCAACGGTCAACGGACTAACGCAACTCAACTTCTCGCTTGACTTCTGCCAAAACTCGATCGCCCCGCGTCAACCGGTATTCGGCCCGCCAAACTCCGGGAATCAGAGGAGAATTCGTACTGTTTCTTTTGCCGACATAGCCTAACCAAGTGCGGCTGGGGGCTTTAATTTCATTGGTTTGATCGGCGATGGTTGTGCCGTTGGGTGCAAATAATTTGTATTGTTCGCGATCGCCCTTGAGCACTCCGTAACTTTGCACCCAAAACAACAAAGCTGGACTGTTTGCAGGGAGTTGAGTCTCGGAAAATTGTCCTTCCCAGACAGCGTTGATATCGGGTGGCTTATTAGCAAAACCTGCCCGAATTAAACCTGTGGAAATATAGTCTAGAGGCTTGTCCCAAATTGGATTGCGGGCGATGTTGCAGCCTACCTTCGCGTCGGGGCCGACAAAGGGATCTACGGGTTTGCCTTGATAGCGAAAAGTTACGTGTACGTGGGGGAAAGAAGCCATCCCAGAGTTTCCCACCATGCCCAAAACTGTGCCTTTTTGTACCTGCGTCCCGGGTTTGACGGCAACGCTGCCTTTGCGGAGGTGGCAGTATTGGGCTTCCCAGCCTGCGCCGTGGTCGATTACCATGCCGTTGCCGCATTCTGTGCCTGCGATGTTGGCTTTGTCTGTATCGTTCTGTAAACGCCGATCGACCACACCATCTCGTGCTCGCAAAACTTTGCCTGCAGCGGAGGCAATAACTGGCACTCCTTTTGCCATTGCTTTGGCGTCGGGAATCGCAAAGTCTGTGCCGTCGTGGCCGTCGTAGGTTTGGCGCCCGCAGCCAAAATCGACGGCGGTGGGGCCGGGTTCTCGATCGAAATACAGCAATACAAAACAGTCTTTTCCTAGGGTACAGCCGATCGGCTGACCGAATTGCGGGTTGTTCGGCTTTTGCGCGACTGCGGAAGAGACGAGACGCTGGGCGATCGTGTTGGCTTCGGCGATCGGGGCACTTACTCCGCTGTTATTAGCACAACTAGACAGGCTTGTCAACCCCACGGCCAACAAAATTGCAGAAATGTGTTTTTTTGATAGTATAGTCATTCGCGGGTTGGAGGTAAAAGCTGAGGTAGGTAGTGAAAAGTCAATTAATCATTCAGAATATAGTTGCTCAAGCATCTAGACGATGGGTAAGGCGTTTTCGTTTCCTATATTTGTTGTATTATTTTGAGTTGGAAATTTAAAATTTTTAATTAATTCAAGAATGCGTTCTAAAATTCGATCGCTCATTTCCATAATTCGGCTGGCCGGGCTTGCTGTGGCGGCTTTGGCGATGTGGGGATTTGCCACTATTGCCGAAGAGGTGTTGGAAAAAGAAAGTTACGCTTTCGATACCTCTATTTTACTAGCTCTGAGGAAATTGCACACTCCGCTGCGCGATCAAATAATGCTGGGCTTTACCTTTTTGGGCGAGCCGAAGTTGCTGCTAGTGATTTGTCTGAGCTTGGGTATTGTTTTGCTAGCGCGCAATCACCGATCGGAAGCCGCAACTATTGCGCTCACGGGTGGGGGAGCGATCGGTTTAAATTTACTATTAAAAAAACTTTTTGCCCGCGCTCGACCTCAACTTTGGGAGCGCGTAGTTGACGTTCGCTTTTACAGTTTTCCCAGCGGACACGCGATGATTTCAATGGTTATTTACGGTTTGCTAGGATATTTCTTGGGTTCCCGCTTTCCCAAGCAGCGCTGGTTGATTTACAGCTTGACAGTTGTATTAATTGCTGCTATTGGTTTGAGCCGGCTTTACCTAGGAGTTCACTGGCCTACCGATGTTATTGCCGGTTATACGGCGGGTTTGGTGTGGCTGATTACCTGTATTCTCAGTTTGGAAATATGGAAGGAATTGCGTTCTTTGACTACGGCTTCTAAAGAGGAGTTTTTGTCACCGGAAAATTCTCAAGAATAATTTTTAATTTTCTACTCAAGACTGACTATTTGCTTTTGGGTAAAACACATGGCAATTCCTTTTTCGTAGTAAGCTGCCTCGTTAATAAAAATGGGATATACGGTCGATTTACCTTCATACAATACCGACTCGCCATCCAAGGTCAAAAACATCGGATCGCCGGGATTTAGGGCTTGATAATCTCTGGATTGCAGATGAGGATGAATCATTGCCTGAATTTCTCTGTTCTCGTTTCTGGGATAGTCGATCGCCCCAATGGTGTGATAAATAGTCAGGGGATTCTTTGCAGCAGGCATTGTGCCTTGATTGTAGGCTTCTACGCAGTCTAATATGCTGCCGACAACTTGCTCAGTTTGCTGAAATAAAGACGCATCCAAGACACCTTGCGGCACTGCACCAACTTCCAGCGTACCGCCTAATTCGGAAAGCGATCGCAGCAAAGGACTATCATGATTGTTGGTTGTAGAAGAGAGTAGCTTGAGGTGGGGATGCACAGAGGTTAAATAAGCTGCTAGTTGCAGGTTAAATGGATGATGGCTGGCGAGAATAAAAGTTAGCCCCATGTTGGACGTGGTGCTGTGCAAATCGATAATTAAGTTGGGCAGATGAGTGTTTTTTGAGCTAAAAATGCCGTAGATTTCTTTCGCCCGCTGCGCTTCATAGCTGGAGAGATCGGGATTTTCTAAATCTTCCTGTCGAAAGCAGCGGTTGAGGTCAATATCGATGTAGCGTGTCCCGATTTCGCAAGCTTTGGGATTGGCTAGCAGGGTGATAGTTTCAAAAGTCGATCGCCGAATTAACTCTGGCGCGCGATCGAATTTCTTCACGAGGTAAATTCCTGTGAGTTCGTTTCCGTGGGTTCCTCCCACTATGGCAACACGTTTAATTTTGTTCATAGACAAATAAGTTCCTATCCCCAGCTTAGCACCCTTTGTCATCTGTTGGTAAAAAACATCAGATTGAGGTTGATTAAGTGTTTATATTTAGATTAGCTAAAGTTTAAGTAAGTAGGTAGCACACGCAGACCTTGGAAACCCAGTTTATCTGGTCTTGTCACAATAAAATGAAGACTACCGAGAGATAAAGGATATGACGCCAGAGGATTTGTTGCAGTTGATCGACAAAGCTGCGGATGAGGGCCAGACAGAATTGGATTTGGCGGGGTTGGAGGAATTGTTGCCACAGATTGGCAAGTGCCCTCCGCTTGAGAGGTTGGTGTTGGGGAAATTTGCTATGATAGTTTGAGCGATCGCACTATTATATATTCTGTAAATTACCAGCTATGAACATTCAGTTGGTTGACTCCTTAATTCAAGTCATTGAGTCGCTGACACCTGAAGAGAGTTTGCTGTTTCAAGAAAAACTCTCGGCTAGGGCGATTCAGAGTACGCCTGGAGTCTGTGGAGGAAATGCCCGGATTCGCAACACCCGCATTCCTGTTTGGACACTGGTTTCGCTTCACCAACAGGGGGCCCATGAGGCTGAGTTACTTCGGAATTATCCAGGTTTGTCGGATCGCGATTTAGAGAATGCTTGGCGTTATTACGATCGCCACCGGGAACAAATCGATCGCATTATTGTTTCTCCTCATACAGATGATTAAATGGATTAAGTTTAAGAAAACCAGTTTTCGATTGCCAAGTCTTGAAAGTTTGCATAATCAGCAACATTTCGTGTCACCAGAATCAGATTATTGACTTTAGCGATCGCTGCAATTTGCCCGTCAGCATAAGACGGTGTAAGCCCGATCGGGATGAGTCTTGCTCGTTCTTTAGCGAACCACTCAGCCGCTTCTTGAGTGTAGGGCAAAATCGGTAATTTTACTTTCACTTCTTCCTGAAGATAAGCTTCGATCGCACTGCGACGCTTAGAATCTGGCATTCGATAACAGCCCAGCAGAACTTCATGCCAAACGATCGAGGCGATCGCAACTGTGGATTTTGCCTCAATTAGTTTAGCCATCACATTCGCATTCGGAACAGGACGAACAGGTTCGGAGATAATGTTGGTATCGAGTAAATAACGCAGCGTCATTCAAAGATGACCGAAAGCATCCAGGATACAAGCCCCCGGATTCATCCGTCCAGAAATAAAAAACCTGTATCCGATGAAATTTGCCCCCCGAATTTATCCGTGGGGTCAATGCTTCAATCTAAAATCTAAAATCTAAAATCTAAAATCGATTGACCTCGCGTCCTGCAAAAGTTCGATCGCGAACTTCTCCCCAAATTTCATCAGGATTTAAACCGAGTTCGTGCAGTTGATATTTTTCACGAAATGCACTGAGAGATTCTCCAAAGCTAAGTTCGAGATTCTGTGGCTGTTTGCGGCGTTGAATGTATTCGCGCAAGGCGATTTCAACTAGAGTCTCGAACTCAATTTCTCCCTCAAGTTCGATCGCCTCTTGCAGCAGTGCCGTATCCACATTCAGGCTCGTCACCATTGGCTTTCCTCTTGTTACCGTTATTTTATTATAGTTGTGATGTCTCGCTCAGAAACCGGGTTTTTGCCCAGAAGACGCATGACAGTGTAGAAACAAAAAAAAACCCGGTTTCTTTGATTGTGACGCGCGGGAAACTCCCCACCAAGCGAAAATTCCTGTCACAATAAAATGAATCCTACCGAGAGACAAAGGGCATGACGCGAGAGGAAGCAGTGCGGCGAATTCACCGGGCAGCAGAGGAAAAATTGACGGCACTGGATTTGTCGGGACTCGACTTGGAGGAATTGCCGCCGGAGATTGGCAAGTGCACTCCGCTTGAGACGTTGGTGTTGGGGAAGGTGGAAGACTGGGAATCGGTTGATGGCAAACTTACTCCGAAATTAATCACCAATCAATTAAGCGCACTGCCGGAGGAATTGCGATCGCTGGAAAATTTGCGATCGATCGACCTCAGCGGCAATCCATTCGGAAAGATTCCAGAATTGCTACTGGAAATAAAGCAATTAGAGAGTTTAAATTTAACCAGTATTGGTTTAACAGAAATTCCAGATGCGATCGTCCAACTGTCGAATCTGACAAAACTTGACCTCAGTGACAATCAGATTACTCAAATTCCAGAGGCGATCGCCCCACTCTCCAATCTGACAGAGCTTTACCTCAGTAACAATCAGATTACCGTCATCCCAGAGGCGATCGGACAACTGTCGAATTTGAGAGAGCTTAACCTCAATCAAAATCAGATTACCTTCATCCCAGATGCGATCTGCCAACTGTCTAATCTGACAGGGCTTTACCTCCGTATCAATCAGATTACCTTCATCCCAGACGCGTTCGGGCAACTGTCGAATTTGAGAGAGCTTAACCTCCGTGGCAATCAGATTACCTTCATCCCAGAGGCGATCACCCAACTCTCCAATCTGAGACTGCTTTTGCTCTGGAACAATCAGATTACTGAAATCCCAGAGGCGATCGCCCAACTCTCGAATCTGACAGAACTTATCCTCAGTAACAATCAGATTACAGAAATCCCAGAGGCGATCGCTCAATTATCCAATCTGACACGGCTTCACCTCGGTAAAAATCAGATTACCGTCATCCCAGAGGCGATCGGCCAACTATCCAATCTGACATGGCTTCAACTCATTAATAATCAGATTACCCAAATCCCAGAAGCGATCGGCCAACTGTCCAATCTGAAAATGCTTGACCTCAATGAGAATCAGATTACAGAAATCCCAGATGCGATCGCCCAACTGTCCAATCTGACAGACCTTCGCCTCAGTGACAATCAGATTGAAAAGATTTCTGAATGCTTAGAAACACTGCCAAAACTTGAAAAACTCGACCTCCGCCGCAATCCCCTGCCCATTTCTCCAGAAGTTCTCGGCGACAAAGAAGCCCCCGGTACTCCCGCCGCCATCTTCAACTACCTGCGCCAACTCCGCAGCGGCGAAGTCCGCCCCCTCAATGAAGCCAAAGTCCTCCTCGTCGGGCAAGGCAGCGTCGGCAAAACCTGCCTGATCAACCGCCTCATCCACAACAAATACAACCCCAACGAGCCCCAAACAGACGGACTCAACATCACAGACTGGAAAATTACAGTCAACACCAAACCCGTCAAACTCAACGTCTGGGACTTCGGCGGACAAGAAATCTACCACGCCACCCACCAATTTTTCCTTACCAAACGCAGCCTCTACCTCCTCGTGTGCAACTGCCGCACCAGCGAAGACGAAAACCGCCTCGAATACTGGCTGAAACTGATCGAAAGCTTCGGCGACGCTTCCCCCGTCATCCTCGTCGGCAACAAGTGCGACGAACAACCCCTGGATCTCAACCGCAAAGCCTTGCGCGACAAATATCCCAACATCAAAGCGATTGTCGAAACCTCCTGCGAAAGCGGAACCGGAATCGACGAACTCCGCAGCGCCA
Organism: Microcoleus sp. BROC3; assembly: GCF_036702515.1. Lineage (NCBI taxonomy): Bacteria > Bacillati > Cyanobacteriota > Cyanophyceae > Oscillatoriales > Microcoleaceae > Microcoleus > Microcoleus sp. BROC3. The sequence goes on along the minus strand of NZ_JAUBTQ010000029.1, from coordinate 58,445 downwards.
TCCACACGGAAATCTCCCAACTCAAAGAAGTCTACGATCTTTTGCCGCTAAGCTGGTTCCAAGTCAAGCAGCGCCTGGAAAACCTGGACAAAGACATCATCAGCATCAGCGAATACGCCACCATCTGCGCCACAGAAAATATCCTGGCAGAAACCGACCAAACCCAACTGATCGGACTGCTGCACAACCTGGGCATTGTCCTCAACTTCCGCGAACACCCCATCCTGCAATCCACCAACATCCTCAATCCCCACTGGGTGACTGAAGGCATCTATGCCCTTCTCAGCGACGACGCACTCAAAGTCAAAACCAAAGGCATTCTCACCTACGCCGACCTCAGCCGCATCCTCGACTCAAATAAATATCCCAGCCAGCGTTACCACTGCCTCACCGGGTTGATGGAGGAATTTGAACTCTGCTTCCCCGTCAGCAATTGCCCGCCGACTTTCCTCATCCCCGGCATTTTGCCCAAAGAGGAACCGCAAAACACCGAACTCCAAGGCGACACCCTGGAATTTCAATATCACTACCGCATCCTCCCCGACAGCATCCTCTCGCGCTTCATCGTCCTCATGCACGAGAAAATCCACAACCGCACCCACTGGCGCACGGGGGTTATGCTGGAGTACACCGAAGGCGCTGAGGTGTACAACATCGCCCGGATCAAATCTGACCCGGAAGATAAGAAAATCTTTATTGCCGTTAGCGGGCGGGAATCGACGCGGCGTTCTTTCCTCAGCATGATTCGCGATACGTTTACCAAAATCCACAAATCTTTTGCCAATCTGGAAATCAGTCAATGGGTGCCGGTTCCCGGTTATCCCGATGCCGATCCGCTGGATTATGATGAATTGCTAGGGCTGGAGGATATGGGCGAGAATACAGTGCGTGTCGGCAAACTTAAACTCAAACTCGATTTGCGGCAGTTGCTGGATGGGTATGAGTCGATCGAACTTCGGCGCAGAAACCAAATGGGCGATCGAGAAATGGAAAAATACGGAAGAGAATATGACGACCTTGTAGATATCGCTAAACTAGCTGTTAGTAGACCAATTATTAATAAAGCCTCAGCAAAAATGACTCACAATTCTTCAGACACCCACAACTTTCAAGGTGCTTTTCAAGGTGCTAACTTTTCCGGCAATATCGGCGGTTCGTCGAACAGTGCCGAAGTTGCTGGCAATCAATCCGTGCAAAACAATAACACCAATACCGCCGAACTTTTAAAACTGATTTCCTCAATGCGTGAAACCGCCGATCAGTTTCCCGAAGACATCCGCGAGGGGATAATTATCGATATTGAAGATGTTGAAACCGAAATCAAGAAACCGGAAAACCAATGGAATAAAAGTCGATTAAAGAAAAGCTTAACAGCTCTTGTAGCGGCAGGTACTGCGATCGGAGTTGGCATCGCAGGCATGACTGATTTTGCTAATACGGCGATCGATGTCGGTCAAAAGCTGGGTATCGAACTCAAGTTACCGTCAGGACGCTAAATCATTTAAAATTAAGGTGACTGGGGCGACGATCGCCCCGATAGCCCCAAAAACCTCGGTGTTGCCATGCGAAAAATTGTACTATACATTGCATCTAGTTTGGACGGTTATATCGCGCGATCGAATGGCGATATTGACTGGCTGTTTACAGACCAAAATTACGGTTATACTAAATTCTTAGATAGCATCGATACGGTTCTCATGGGTCGAAAAACTTACGAACAAGTTCTAACTTTTGGCGAGTATCCGTACCAGGAAAAAAAGAGTTATGTTTTTACGAAAAATCTAGATTTTCAAGGCACTTCTGATGTCGAAGTGGTAACAGATTTAGAGATTTTTGTCAATGATTTGCGATTGCTTGACGGCAAGAATATTTGGTTGGTGGGAGGTGCTCTGCTGATTCGCGATTTCCTGAATCAAAACTTTGTCAACGAAGTGATTCTCTCGGTTCATCCGCTTATTTTAGGCGAGGGAATTCCTTTATTTGTTAATCCCATAAATACTACAGCTTTGCAGTTAACTGGATGTCAGACATATAGTTCGGGTATGGTTCAGCTATCTTATGATGTCGCGACTTGAGGGCGCGCCCAATTGCTAAGTGGCTGGCAAAAATAGAGCCAGTTGGTTATCAAAAAAGGTAAGATAGGACTTAGTAAGTTAGTTATCGATATATTATGTCTGCCAGAGATGTTTTTCATGAAGTTGTCAAAACAGCTTTGCAAAAAGAAGGCTGGCATATTACCCACGATCCGTTTCCCATTAGTGTGGGCGGTGTAGATATGTCGATCGATCTGGGAGCAGAAAGGCTGATTGCCGCAGAAAGGCAAGGCGAAAAAATTGCCGTTGAGGTCAAAAGTTTTTTGGCAAAATCGTCGCCAATCTCGGAATTTCACAGAGCCTTGGGGCAGTTCATTAATTATCGAGCCGCACTCAAAGAAAAAGCACCAGATCGCATTTTGTACTTGGCTGTTCCGTTAATAATTTATGAAGAATTCTTTCAACTAGATTTCCCGAAAGCAAGGATCGAGGAAAACCAGGTAAAAATGATTGTTTATGATACAGCAGCGGAGGTTATTGTAGAATGGAAAAATTAAGCAAATATCGGCAAATTGTGCAGCAAATGTTACTGGAGTACGGCAAGCGCAAACCTGCTCACGGAGACATTGAAGTCGAGACAATTCTTGATACAGAACGAGATCACTACCAAATCTTTTATGTTGGCTGGGACAAGCAGACTAGGGTGCATCACTGTAGCATTCACATAGATATCAAGGGCGGGAAAATTTGGCTTCAATGGAATGCCACTGAAGATGATATTGCTGAAGATTTAGTAATAGCCGGAGTTCCCAAAGAGGATATTGTTTGGGGATTTCAGCCGCCGTTTATGCGGAAGTATACGGGTTATGCAGTAGAATAAATAATAGATATAAAAGCTGTATGAGAGAAAAATGGCTGCTAGAGATTTATTTCACGATGCTGTAAAAAAAGCGCTTCAGAAGGAGGAGTGGGAAATCACCGCAGATCCGCTGATCGTCAAAATTCAGGGTGTTAAGTTTGAGATTGATTTAGCCGCAGAGAAGATTTTGGCGGCGGAAAAATTAGGGCAAAAAATTGCTGTTGAAATTAAAAGCTTTCTCAACAACTCTGCAATTACTGACTTTCATCTCGCCTTGGGTCAATTTTTGAATTATCGGCTTGCCTTACAAATCAAAGAACCGGACAGAACACTGTATCTAGCAGTACCATTTGATACTTTTGACTCGTTTTTTCAAGAGCCATTTATACAAGAAGCGGTCAATGTGTATCAACTTAAACTCGTCGTTTACGATCCGCAAAAGGAGGTAGTTGTGGAATGGAAAGAGTAGAGCATTACCGCCAGTGTATCCGCAAATTGCTAACTCAACAAGCCACGCTAGAAAAGCCTAATTCAGACGTTGAATGCCAGCTTGTTTTTGATTGGGAACACGACCACTATCAGTTACTAGATGTTGGCTGGGAGGGACTAAAGCGGATATACAACTGTTTCATTCATTTGGATATTAAGGATGGCAAAATTTGGATTCAGCGCAATATGACAGAAGTGGATATTGCACGGGAATTTGTCGAGATGGGAGTGTCGGAGGATGATATTGTGTTGGGGTTGCATCCACCTTACAAGCGTCCGCATACTGGGTTCGGAGTAGCGTAAAGGAAAAGGCGATCGCAGATGAGAAAATGTGTTTGCTGCTTGTTGTTATTGATATCTTTTTTCTGGGCACTTCCTGCTGAGGCATCTGTATGCCGCAATGATCGAGGAAGCGAGATTTGCATTGTCGATATCAAACGCAGTGCGAAAAACTATTGGGAATACAGGGTAATTCTTAGCGTTGATGGAGTGAAACAGCCTCTGGAAGTCTACAATTGCCGCGATCGCACTACAGTTAAGAAAGATGGAACTGTTTTGGCGTTTGGACAAAACAACCCTGGTGAAATCGTCTGCGGTTTTTTTAATCAGAAATAGTTTTGGCAATTCAATTTATCTCGTCCTCTTATAAGCGAGCTTAAGTTTAATACCTATCGGATAGTTTTTCCTAAAAAGAGTCATAAATTAGTAGGAAAGGATACCGACAAATTTACCAACTTGAAATCAGCCATATCCGGCCGCCCCCAAGACCGTAGACTGTAACAAAGCGCCATCCGGTGATTGACAAGTTGTACAAATGGCTGTAGGAATGAGCCATCAGTTCCTTAGCTTTTTTGGTGGCTGCGTAAAGGGAAATAGGATGATTGACTTTATCGCTAACAGCAAAGGGAACTTTGGTGTTAGTACCGTAAACGGAACTGGAAGAAACAAAGACTAAATGCTCGATTTTGCTGTGGTGGCAGCCTTCTAAAATGTTAATAAATCCCGTGAGGTTGCTGTCTGCGTAAGCCTGGGGATTTTGCAGGGAGTAGCGGACGCCGGCTTGAGCGGCGAGGTGTACAACAAACGCACCATACAAGGTTCAAGATTGTTAAAATTGTCAGATTAATTATACTTGCCAATGACAGAATTAGGTAGTTAGTGCGTAAGTCCTGATATAGTGTGCCTGCCTAAGTCCTGTCTTAATTAATTTTATTAAAAGCTGTTACAAAATCAAAAACTGAACAGCTTAATTATTAAAAAATATTCCCGTTCCCTGTTCTCCCTCCTTAATTAACTGGTATAATACCTGCAATTGAAAAAGAAATTAAATGAGCGGCGAATGAGTAACATCAAATTTTGGAAACCAGCTTATCAACTATTCCGACATGATGAGCCGTTAATGAATAAGGAGTTAGAAGAGTTCTACGTGCGCCGGGAAGATAGTCCGGTCGATACTTTGGTAAATTTGTTGGCAATGGACGATGACCCAGCTAAGTATCTGGTCGCCGGACATCGCGGGGGCGGTAAAACCACCGAACTGAGACGACTAGAACGAAAATGCGCGCATGATTACACGGTTGTTTGGGTGGATACGGATACGGCGCTGGACAAGTTTAATATCGGTCATGCGGAAGTGGCTGTGCTGATTGGGATACAAGTCGTGCAGCGACTGGCAGATGTGGGTTGGAAGTTGCCCAAAAAGTTGGAAAAGGAACTTTTGGAAAGTCTCAAAAAAATAACTTACCAAGATAAAGTTACGGGTGGGGGCGAACTTCAGTTACCGAAGCTGTTTCAAGATTTGGGGGCACAGCTCAAAGTGGGGTTTCAGCGAGAAACGACGCGGACGCTGGAAGTGAAACCAGTTCTGGGTGAAATTATCAACAAGGTGAATGAGATTATTGCTGCTGCTCAAGGACAAACACGGAAGTTATTAGTTATTGTGGATGGTTTGGATCGAAAGGAATATTCGATCGCCCTGGAGATGTTTTCTAGTTCGTTGTTGACGGATATTCAGTGCCATATTGTTTATGCCATTCCGATCGCCTTGCGCTATTCTCCATCTTTTAAGCAGCCGATGGAGAGTTTTACCAGATGTCTAGATTTATCGAATATTGGTGTTTTTAAATGCAATGACAAGGCTCGTCCGACTAAAATTCCCGATAATGTGGGACGGCATATTTTGAAGGACGTGGTTCAGAAACGGTTGGCAAAATTGGGCGATGCCTACGCGAATTTAGTCGAACCGGATGCGCTGGATTTGCTGGGCGAGAAGAGTGGGGGCGTGATGCGGGAGTTGGTGCGGTTGGCGCGGATGGCTTGCGAAGTGGCATTGAACAAGCAAGCGAGCAAGATCGATCGCGCCATTGCCGAGGAAGCGGTTCGATTAGAACATCAAACGTACACGATCGAGGATTATCATTTTCCCGAACTGGAGGCGGTGCATCGCACGGGCAAGTTGACCAGCAATGAGTTTGACTCGCCAAAGCACGGCAGAATTGTCATTTGTAATGAGTTACTGCACTACAAGTTGGTGTTAGGGTACAACGACAAGAAATATGGGCGTTGGTTTGATGTGAATCCGATGTTGTGGGTTGATTTGGAACGCTGGCAGTAAGCTAAGGAGTAGGTGATGCAGGAACTAAAACCGGCCGATCGAGTCGAATTAACGAAACTGGTCAATGCAGTGGCGTTGAGCGATCGCAGCCTCAGCTTATTTGCGATCGCGCCGGATAGCGCCCCGAATCATCCGGTGGTAGAACAGTTTAAAGCGCAGTTGCAGGACTTGGATGAGCCGTTTGAGTTCCGCACCCTCTTGTACAGTGACGATTCGCTGTTCGATTGCCTCCACCGTCTTGATGGAGAGGCGGCATCGGGGCGCAGGGTAGTAATGGCATTTGGGCTGGAGTACCTGCCCAGACCTCGATTGGTACAGGAAATGCAGCAGTTGAATTTGGGGCGAGAACGCATTTTCGATCGCAATATCGTGCTGGTGTTTTGGCTGAGTCGGGAGACGTTTCTCAATGAGTTTCGCCAGCAGGCTGCGGATTTTTGGGACTGGCGGGGGAACGTGGCCTATTTTGCGACGCGCCCCCCGTCGAATCCGTTGCTGTATCCGTATCTGCAGTGGCTGATTGCTGAAAACTCTTACCTGAAAATTGCTGGGGTGATGCAAGTCAACCGCCAGGTGGATATTCTCCTCGATCGCATTTATGTATCGCTTCAGGCAGAATGGGTCGAGGAACAGAGTCAATCGTTTCGAGAACGAGTTACTAGGGGCGAAGGGCGAGTCAAACTGAGTCACCCTAACAAACTGGGAGAACCGGATTTCCCAGATTTCGAGTTTACAGATGAGCCGATGCTGGCTGTGACTGCTGAAGCTAGCAGCCGCCAGCGCGTGACTAAAATCGTAGATCTTGCGGAGGGGTTGCGGAAACACACCTATAGTGCGATTTTAGGGGACCCTGGAGCCGGGAAAACGACGTTGCTGCGCTATCTGGCGCGACATTTTGCGATCGCCTATTGCGGCCTTCAAGCTAAAGATGAGCCAACCACTCAGTCTTCTGGGGAGGAAAGCCCCTCTCCTCTGAGGGTTGGCGAGGGGTCGCCCAATTTGAGGGTGCGGGGAGGCATGGATGAGGATTTAGGAGAAATTCGGTTGCCGATTTTGTTTCGGATTGCCGATTTTGCCGAACGCCTTGCCCAGCAGCCTGATTTGAGTTTGGTGGAGTACTTGAAGCAGTTTTATCGCCACTGGGAGGGCGATCGCGATCGAGCCAAGGGCGATGCGGTTGCCGACTTGTTGCTGGCAAAGATGGCCGCGGGGGATTGTTTGGTGCTGATGGATGGGTTGGATGAGGTTTTCGATCGAGCAAATCGAGTCCAGGTGGTGCAGCAGATTGATCGATTGGTGAAGGACTACGGCGAGAATAAGTTTGTCATCACCAGCCGGATTGCCGGATATCAGGAAGCCTCGCTGGGCAGCCGGTTTCGAGAGCTCACGATTACGCCGATGGGCAATGCCCAGATCGAGCAGTTTTTGGAACGTTGGTGTTTCGCGATCGAAGAGGCGCAACGTCCCGAAGCCGATGTTAGTTTGAACGAAAGAGAGGCTCAACGAGAAGCGCGGGGCATTTTCCAGGCGATCGAAACTAAGCCGGGAGTGAATCGATTTGCCACCAATCCGCTGCTGCTGACGATTTTGGCGCTGATTCATCGCAACGGCACTCAAATGCCCCAGCGACGGGTGGAATTGTATCAGTTGGCAACCAAGACGCTGATTGAGGATTGGCAGTTTGGGCGTAACATTTCCTATGGGGTACAGCAGAGGCAACTTTCGCTGGTGGAAGAGGAAGTGACGGCACTGCTGGCTCCTCTGGCGTTCCAGATGCACGAGGAGAAGCCCTCTGGGTTGGTGACGCAGGCGGAGGTGGAAGCCTGGTTAACGCCCAAAATGGCAGAGCTACAGGGGGTGGAGGAACCGGAGGCACTGGAACTGGTGCGACAGTTTTTGCGGAAGGTGCGGGAGACGACGGGGCTATTTGTAGAACGCGCTCCGGCGGTGTATGGGTTTATGCACCTGACGTTTGAGGAATATTATGCGGCGCGGTACATTGCCGACAACGAAATTCCCGACATTTTGAAAATTATCAACACCTATCGCTATCAGGCACGGTGGAACGAGCCGATTTTGCTGGCATTGGGCTATTTGAGTGCGGATAGGCAACGAGTGAATCGGTTGTTGGAACAGTTGTTTGGTAATTTAGCCGACTATCAACCCGATATTGCTGGGAAGGAGATGCGATTGAAAGAGGCGGGCGCTAATCGAGTGCTGGTGTGGTATCCATCGGCAGAGGCAGCCCCGCAGGAGTCCAATTCGCTGTGGCAGGATTTGCTGTTTGTGGGGCAGGTATTAGCAGAAATCAAAGTTACGCCCAAATTCTGTCGGCAACAGGTGGAGAGGCTAGTAGTGACTTATTTGGGATTGGATGAAGATGATTTTCCAAATGAGCCAACTCAGAATTTGTTGCGGCTGCTGCGGGGAATTGAGGTCTTTAATCAGCAGGTTTTAGACCGATTGCAACAAGCAGCAGAAGATGAGCGACTGTCTCAAGAGCTGCAAAACAAGGCGCGGGTGGCGATGCTGTATGTCGTTTGTGGGGAAGCGGGAGAAGGTTTAATTGCAGGCGTGACGAGCATCGTACAACAGTTAACGCCATCGTTGTTTGAAGGAATTCTCAATTTAGTCTCCAAATTGGGAGTAGAGATGACTCCTGCTTTGGAACGCGGTTTGGAAGATGCAATCTGCGATTCCGATCGCCGACAAGCCTTAGAATTTATGACCGGATTGTCTTATTTGCGAGCGGAAAACTACGATCGGGCAATTTCCCTGTTACACACTCTAGAAGAGCGAGGGGATTGCGATCTAGGGGGTTTTGTCGAGTGGGCGATCGCCATTGCCTGCGAGAAAAAAGAAGATTACAATCGGAGTTTGAATTACTATCAGCAATGTTCGGATAAGCTGCTATCTTCCCGTGCTGCCGATATATTTATCCTGTGGGAATATTGGGGAACCTGTTATCGAGCGCATCAAAAATACGATTACTCGTTAAATTGCTTCCAGGAAGCATTGGGAATTGCTAGACAATCTAACAACCGGAAAAGAGAAGCTGACATTCTTTGGAATATTGGCAGAAGTTATCAAAGTTGGGAGAAGTATGAGGAGGCGATCGACTATCACCAACAAAGCCGAGAAATATATGAGCAGGTGGGCAAGCAAATTAATGTCGCCAACCAATGGTACTGGATAGGAAATTGCTACCAAGCACAAGGTAAATACAAGCAAGCCATTGAATTTCTACAACTGTGTTTAAATCTAAGACAACTAGAGGACGATGGGAGGAGAGTTGCGCTATCTCTCTCTCAATTAGGACGAATCTATAAAGATTGGAGCAAATACGAAGAGGCGACTGCCCATTACCAACAAAGCCGAGAACTCTATCAGCAATTGGGTAAGGAAAAAGATGTTGCTAACCAGTGGTACAACTTGGCAGATTGCTATCGGCAGTGGGGTAAATATGAACAGGCGATCGATGCCGCACAACAAGATTTAGCTTTACGTCAGCAACTCGACGATCGACCCAAAATTGCCCTAGCCTACGAGCAATTGGGACGAATCTCTAGAGATTGGGGGAAATACGAAGAGGCGATCGTCCATCGCCAACAAAGCCGAGAACTCTATCAGCAATTGGGTAAGAAAGAAGATGTTGCTAAGTCTTGGTTCAGGATGGCAAATTGCTATTGGCTGTGGGGTAAATACGAACAGGCACTCGATGCAGCACAACAGGATTTAGCCCTGCATCAGCAACTCGACGATCGACCCAGAACTGCTCTAGCCTACGAGCAATTGGGAGGAATCTATCAAGATTGGGGTAAATATGAAGAAGCGATCGCCCATTACCAACAAAGCCAAAAAATCTATCAGCAATTGGGTAAGGAAAAAGAGGTTACTTACTCTTGGTACTGGATGGCAGATTGCTATCGGCTGTGGGGTAAATACGAACAGGCACTCGATGCAGCACAACAGAATTTAGCCCTGTGTCAGCAACTAAACGATCGACCCAGAATTGCCCTAGCCTACTATCAATTGGGACGAATCTATCAAGATTGGGGTAAATATGAAGAAGCGATCGCCCATTACCAACAAAGCCGAGAACTCTATCAGCAATTGGGCAAGGAAAAAGATGTTGCTAAGTCTTGGTACTGGATGGCACTTTGCTATTGGCTGTGGGGTAAATACGAACAGGCACTCGATGCAGCACAACAGAATTTAGCCCTGCGTCAGCAACTAGACGATCTATCCAACATTGCGGATGGCTACTTTCAATTGGGAGGAATCTATCAAGTTTGGGGTAAATATGAAGAAGCGATCGCCCATCACCAACAAAGCCGAGAACTCTATCAGCAATTGGGTAAGGAAAAAAATGTCGCAAACCAATGGTACTGGATTGCAGATTGCTATCGGCAGTGGGGTAAATACGAAGGGGCACTAGATGCTGCACAACAGGATTTAGCCCTGCGTCAGCAACTTGACGATCGACCCAACATTGCCGCTGCCTACTATCAATTGGGACGCATCTATCTAGATTGGGGGAAATATGAAGAAGCGATCGCCCATCACCAACAAAGCCGAGAAATCTATCAGCAGTTGGGCAAAACTGACAGCCTTGCCCGACAACTCAGACGCATTGCCCACAGCCAGCGCCAACTCGCCCGCGAAACCCCCGATCGTACTGCCGCAATTTCCCTTCTAACCCAAGCAGAACAACACCTAGAACAGGCAATACAGCTAAATATCGATCGTGAATATCGAGAAAACCTCGCCTACGACTACATCGCCCTCAGCCTCGTCTGTAGCGATTTCCTGCGTCACATCCCCGCCGGCGACCCCGCCCAAGCCATCCGCATCGCCCAATTCGAGAACACCTATCCGATGGGTTTCAGTCACTTGACGGCCCTCGGGCAAACCGTCAATCTCGCTGAAGAAACCCTAGACATCGCCCGGGCATATCTAGAAATCCCTGCTTTAGAAAACCTCAACCTTGCCGAATCCCTCACCCGCCAATCCCTGCAAACCTTCGAGGACTTCAACCGCCGCCGACTCCAAGCCGATGCCCTCAAACTCCTCGGCGAAATCTACAAACATCGCCTCCCGCATCAACCCGATGCCACTGCCACCGCCGCCCAATTCTTCCTAGAAAGCCGCCAACTCTATCAAGAACTCGATCTCACCGAAAAGGCGATCGAAATTGAGAGATATTTTTTGGACGACCAATATACTCAGTGACCTGAGATTTTGAAAGGTGTGTCGCTGAATGATTGTTGACTGTTGACTGTTGACTGTTGACTGTTGACTGTTAACTGTTAACTGTTGACTCGATTTTATTATTGTGATGCAACCGGAAACCATATAACCCATTGATTTTATAGTTCCGATATAACCGGAAACAAGGTTGCAAAAAAAAACTTTTGAGATAGTAACGCACCCTACATTAATATGTAAGGTGCGCGGTACACAGCCTAGGTTAGAATTTGTGGTCTACTGCTGAAACGCAGCGTTCGCAAATTAGCGGATGTTCGATCGACTCGCTGACGTGAGTCGAGTAATTCCAGCAACGATCGCACTTTTCCCCGTCTGCTTTCACTACACCAATCGCCAACTCTGGAGACTGATAACTGTACGGCAATTCTTGCAGGATTGCATTCGATTCTACCAGTTCCACTTCCGAAGTAATGAACAAATACCGCAGTTCGTCTACACCGTTGCCGTTCATTGTAGAATCGTGCGTTACAGCTATGGAAGCAGGAATTTCAGGTTTGGGTTCGATCGCAATTACTTCTGCTTGCCGGATTTGGGGTGTTTCTACAAACACTTTTTCGGCTGGGGCTGTTTGTGCGATCGCCTGTGTTTCTACAAGCACAAGCGCTGTATCTAATGCCGGTGCGAGAACGATCGCCTTTGTTTCTGCAAGTACAAGCGCTGTACTCCGGCCCACCACATCTGCTGTCAGGAAATCAATTTGTTGTGCAATTTCTTGACGGTTGGCGGCAAACAACAAGTGACGGAAAGCAAACCAGATTGTAAATAAGATGCCGATGACTTCAAAGAGACCTCCCAACACCGGAATCTGATTCATCGTATCCAAAATCGCCAGCGTTACTCTGCCCGTTACTAACACAGAGGCTAACAGCCCAAGTGTTACCAAAACTTGTTGGTATTCTGTCAAAAAGTTGCCCGCGTATTCAGGCAAATTAGCCACAAACTGGGCGCTTTGATCTAACATTTGCTGCCAATCTGAAGCCGACGGTTCAGGGGCGGAATACTGTACGATCTCAGAAGATCGATCGCCCTTTTCTATCGTTTCCTCCTCAACATAAATTGTCTTTTCTGTCAAGACTTTTGCAACTTTTGCTGCTTGTTCTTCCTGTCGATCTTGTGCTGCTTTTGCCTTCTCCTCTGCTGCTAACTCGATGACTGAATTTTGCGATCGCACATAATCCACCAATTCTTCGCTGCTGGGATTCAAAGCTTCCAATTGCTGTCTTTTGTCAACATCGGGAACGTACAATAAAACCTTAGCTTCCAAAGAAGAACCGATCGCCTTTTCAATCCGGGCTTTTTCCAAAACCTTGTTAACTTCGCCCCGCACTTGCCGCAAATACTGCCAGCGAGTAGCCAATTCTGGATTGTGCCATGAAGCATCAATTTGCACCCAACCGGCTTCAAACACGGACTTGTAAGGAGTCGGATAGGGAAGGTACTGCCAAATATCCTCAGCCATGTGACACAAAACAGGTGCGATCGCCCTTGCTAAATTCTCCACAGCAATTGCAATCACCGTCTGACAACTGCGGCGGCGAAGGGTATCTGTCGCGCTGATGTAAAGTCTGTCTTTGGCAATATCCAAGTAAAAATTCGACAAATCCACCGTGCAAAAATTCTGCACAGTTTGGAAAAATCGGGAAAATTGGAAGCTTTCAAAAGCATCTTGAACTTCCGCAAAAACTTCGCCCATTCTGTGCAGCATATAGCGATCGAGTTCCGGCAATTCCTCGTAAGCAACGGCATCTTTTGCCGGGTCGAAGTCGTGCAAATTTCCCAGCAAAAACTTAGCTGTATTGCGAATTTTGCGGTAAACATCCGACTGCTGTTTGAGAATGTTTTTGCCTAAAGGCACGTCTGCCGAGTAGTCTACCGAAGACACCCACAGCCGCAAAACATCGGCTCCATATTCATTAATTACGACTGCCGGATCGACGACATTTTTTTTAGATTTGCTCATTTTGTAGCCTTTTTCATCCAGCACAAAACCGTGAGTCAAAACTGTTTTGTAAGGAGCGACGCCGTTAGTTGCTACGCTGGTAAGTAAGCTGGATTGAAACCAGCCGCGGTGTTGGTCTGAACCTTCCAAATAGATATCAGCAGGATAGTTTAATTCCGATCGACCTTGTGCAACTGCGGCCCAGGAAGAACCCGAGTCAAACCACACATCCATTGTGTCGGTTCCCTTGCGGTAAGTGCGGCCGTTGTTGCGGTAAGATTCCGGCAGCAATTCATCGATCGACAATTCCCACCAAGCATCGGAACCCTTCTCGGCAAAGATGGCTTGCACATAGGCTATCGTTTCTTGATTCAGCAGCGGTTCGTTGGTTTCTTCGTCGTAGAATACGGGAATGGGAACGCCCCAAGTCCGCTGGCGAGAGATGCACCAATCCGATCGATCGCCCACCATTGCAGTAATCCGATTTTCCCCTTGGGCGGGAATCCAATTCACATCGGCGATCGCTTTTAAAGCTTCATCTCGGAACCCTTCAACGGAGGCAAACCACTGTTCCGTCGCCCGAAAAATTGTCGGCTTTCCGGTGCGCCAATCGTAAGGATAAGAGTGAGCGTAACTTTCCTCTTTAATCAAACAATTTGCGGCCGCAAGGGCATCAATGACTGCGGCATTGCCGTTTCCGAGGACATCTAAACCTGCAAACTGTCCGGCTTCTGCGGTGAAATTTCCGTTTTCATCTACGGGCGTTAAAACGGGCAAACCGCAGCGTTTTCCGACGATAAAGTCTTCTTGTCCGTGGCCGGGTGCGGTGTGCACCAATCCGGTTCCTGAATCGGCGGTAATGTAGTCACCGCCGGCAACAATTGGACTTTCGCGATCGAACAGCGGGTGTTTGTAGATGCAACCTTCTAATTCTTTGCCTTTGAAGGTAGCAAGTATTTTTAATTCAGTGTTAAAAGTTGCCGACAGCCGATCGACCGCATCGACAGCTACTAACATAAATTGTTGTGCGATGTGGGAATTTGCCGGCGGTTCCACCACCGCATAAGTCAGTTCGGGATTAACTGCGATCGCCAAGTTTGCCGGAATTGTCCAGGGAGTAGTCGTCCAAATCGCCGCCCAGAGGCTCGGCATATAGCGCTTGAGCTTCGTTTGCAGGGATTTTGACAATTTTTTCACGTGAAAGCCCACGTAGATGCTGCGCGACGTGTGGCCTTCGGGATATTCCAATTCCGCTTCGGCGAGGGCTGTTTTCGAGCTCGGGCTCCAGTGAACAGGTTTGAAGCCGCGGTAGATGTAGCCTTTGAGTACCATTTGACCGAAAACGCCGATTTGAGCCGCTTCGTATTCGGGTTTCATGGTTAAATACGGGTGTTTCCAGTCGCCCCAAACGCCGTAGCGCTGGAAGGATTCGCGCTGCTGTTCCATTGTTTGCTGCGCGAAGGCGGCGGCTTTGCGGCGGAGTTCGATCGGGGTAAGATTTAGCCGCTCCTCCGATTTCATCTTCTGCAATACTTGAAGTTCGATCGGCAATCCGTGACAATCCCAACCGGGCACGTAGCGGACTTTTTTGCCGCGCAGCATTTGGTAGCGGTTGATAAAGTCTTTGAGGATTTTGTTGAGGGCGTGGCCGATGTGGAGTTGTCCGTTGGCGTAGGGGGGCCCGTCGTGCAGGATGAACAAATCGCCTGGGTTATTTTCCGAAAGGCGATCGTAGATTTCTCCATCTGCCCAAAATTGTTGCAGTTCTGGTTCCCGTTTGGCGGCGTTGGCGCGCATATCAAACTTGGTTTTGGGCAGATTTACGGTGTCTTTGTAAGATTTAGCTTCCATTTTTGAGAAACGTTTTATGTAGTTAGTTGTTAGTAGTTAGCGGTTATTTCAAAGATGATATCAAGTCCGGTTAAATAATCATAATTAAGTTTGTAGTGACAACTTTAGTCATCTCTCGTCATTGAAGAGCTGACAACCAGATATTTTAGTATAAGCGATCGACTGCACATTCGATCGGAGCAAATCCGTAGGGCGATCTCTCTTCTCCCTCCTCCGCGCCCTCTGCGCCCTCTGCGGTTAAATCATTCATAAACCGAGGTGGCGCTACTGAGTCAGCCAACTGAACATTTCACCGACGGTGAGATTAAAGGATTCGGCAAAGGTTGGAAGGGGGATGCGATCGCCCGGTTCTTCAAAAACTGCTATGGTGCGATCGGCAAAATAGACAAATACCAGTTCTTCTTCCGGGTCAATCAACCAGCCCATCTGGGTTCCGTGGCCGAGACTGTGGAGAATGTTGCGGACGACTTTAGTTTGACTTTGGTCGGGGGAAAGAATTTCGATTGTCCAGTCGGGGGCGATGGCGAAAGTGTTGGCTACTTCGCCGTTTTCGTCGCGGGGAATGCGTTCCCAGGTAAAGACTGCAAGATCGGGTACAGTCGATCGACCGCCAAAGGTACAGCGCAATTCTGAATAGGCGCGGGCGATGCGTTGGGGTTTGAGTACCCGGTTGATGTCAGCACCCAAATCGCTTTGAATTGTGCTGTGTTTTCCTTGGGGCATAGGTTTCTGGATAATTTGACCATCAAGGAATTCGCTGGCGGGTTTGGTTTCCGACAGTTGGAGAAATTCATCAAGACTCAAAGGTTTAGAAGCGGTTTGAACCATTGTTTTTAGTCGATTTAAATTTAATTTGTATTAGTTAAGCGATCGCGCATTTAATTTATACTCACATCTCTCAAGAACAGGCAAGATGCCTGTTCCACAAAGAGTAAATTTGCTTTTGGGGTGGATTTCTTCAAACTCTTGTGGGGTGGGCATCTTGCCCGCCCAAAAGCTTAAATTTTAAGGTTCAACCACTTATTAGCCGTCATTCCGGTTATAGAAATACTCCCAACCCGCGGCTAACGGCATTTCCGATACGATCGCACAATGACGCGGCCGGCACTCCCTGTCCCTCCTGTTCCCATTTTTCCACGAGTTGGCGGCCCAGGGGCGTGAGGCGAAAACTGTCGGTAATCCCTTGTCCGTCTACTTCCCGCCGCAAAACGCCGACTTGGATCAGCCAGAGTAGGGAGTTTTCGGCTACGAGTTCGGATACGGGCGATCGGGTGTAGCCGCTTTCGACACCCGCGTTTGAGGCGATCGCACTTAGGAAAACACTGTTATCGCGGATGGTCTGGAAGAAGTGTAATTGAAAAGGGGAACAGCGGACGGCGCGATCGGCTCTTTTTACGGTGCGGCTGGGATAACTAATAGATTTAAACGCTTCGGATGGGATAAAAGTCATTGCGAGAACTTTTGAATAGGTACTATATTTTTAATTGTTACAGATTTAGAGTCAAAGTGAAGTTGTGAAAAGTATACAAAAATTCAGACAGGCGTTGAACTGAAATAAATATTTTTAGGCATCAACTTTTCTGAGTTCATAACTGTGTGAGGCTTCTGCATTTCCAATCGCCCGGTTGAGAGAAATCCTTGCAGGTAGCTTGAGAGAGGAAGTAGACTAGGCTTAACGAAGTTAAAGATGAAGAAAGATTATGCCTTTACCAAAAGTGCCTAAAAAATTCTTGCCCAAGTTAACCTCAGTTTTCTTATTGTTATACGTGGCGGCGACACTGCCATTGCTTACCAATCGTCTCACGTCCTTTGCTTATATTGTTCAAGGGATTGTGCAGAGTGGCCAAAACGCACAAGGTGAAGCGACAGAGAGTTTGAGGGAAGCGATTCAACCTAATCCTTGGGAGGCGACCCTTTACTACATTCTCGGCTTGCAATTGAGTCAGCAAGGTACAGTTGAGGAGGCGATCCCAGCTTACCGCCAAGCTATCCGACTTGACCCCAAAAATTACTATATTTATCAAGATTTAGGTAAAGCGCTGATTAAGCAGGGGAAATATGATGAAGCGATCGCAACTTACCGCCAAGCCATCAAAGTTTTCCCTCAGTGGAGTTGGGCTTACAACGAACTTGGCAATAGGCTCTATTATAAGTGGAACTTCGATGAAGCGATCGCAGCTTATCGCCAAGCCATCCAGATAGATCCGAAGTATGCCGAAGCTTACTACAATTTGGGTAATACCCTAATCTACCAAGGCAAGCAAAAGGAAGCGATCGCAGCTTACCGCCAAGCCATCCAAATATATCCCAATTATGGCGAAGCTTACAGCAGTTTAGGTTGGGCTTTAGAGCAACAGGGGAAATTAGATGAGGCGATCGCAGCTTACCGCAAAGCTATCCAAATATATCCAAACTATGCCGAAGCTTATAAAAATCTGGGTAATGCGCTGTTCAACCAAGGCAAACAAGAGGAAGCGATCGCAGCTTATCGCCAAGCCATCCAGATAGATCCCAATGATGCCAAAGGTTACAGCGATTTAGGTTGGGATTTACAGCAGCAGGGGAGATTAGACGAAGCGATCGTAGCCTATCGCCAAGCAGTAAAAATCTACCCTAAATATGCTAGAGTTTACGTTAATTTGGGCAATGCGCTGAAAGATGTGGGAAAACCGCAAGAAGCGATCGCTGCATGGCAAAAAGCGATAGAAATCGGTGATAAAGATCCCGCCGCCGCTGGTTATGCAAATCTAGCTAATTTGTTGAATGAGCAGAACAAATTAAATGAAGCTGTCACCACTTACCGAAAGGCCATTGAAATCGAACCATCTCAAAAAGATCGTGCTTTTTTATATAGAAGAATAGGCTATATTCTGAGCAAGCTAAACAAGCTAGATGAAGCACGAATCGCTTATGAAAAGGTGATTGAACTCGAACCAGAGGAGGATAAAAATATCAATGGTTATATGTATCTAGGATCTGCGCTGGACGATTTAGGGAAACCAGACAAGGCGATCGCAACCTATCAAAAAGCGATTCAACTCAATCCTAAAAGTGATGCTGC
This sequence comes from Microcoleus sp. BROC3, assembly GCF_036702515.1. Lineage (NCBI taxonomy): Bacteria > Bacillati > Cyanobacteriota > Cyanophyceae > Oscillatoriales > Microcoleaceae > Microcoleus > Microcoleus sp. BROC3. The sequence goes on along the minus strand of NZ_JAUBTQ010000029.1, from coordinate 40,334 downwards.
CTATAACTACCTGGGCGTGAGTTTGCACAAGCAGGGGAAACTAGAGAAGGCGACTGCAGCCTATTTACAAGCGATTCAACTCAACCAAAAAAATGCCCAATCTCACAAAAATTTAGCTTGGACTTTACAGCAACAAGGGAAGTTTGAGCAAGCAATTGAAGTCTGCAATAAGGCAATTGCATTAGAGCCAAACTCTATGATCGTTAAATTATTGCTCAAAGAGACAGAGCGACTTTTAACTATGCGGAAAAATCCGCAATTGTTGGCCAGTCCAGAGCGATTGCCCAGTTTTAAAGATGAACCTTTAGTTTTATTCAAGCGGTCTGTTGTCCGAGTTATTGTTAAAAGTTCTTCCGAATTAGATTCTGGTACTGGCTGGGTGGTAAAACGGCAGGGAAATAAAGCGTGGGTTGTTACTAATCGCCATGTGGCAACGGCTGACAAAAATACGCCCCAGAGCGAGCAAAAAATTGAAGTAGAATTTTACAGCGAACCGCATTCTGGTGAATTACGCAAGCGGAAATCCGCTAAGATTGTTAAAATTACTGCTGCCTCTGACAAGCTGGATTTAGCTTTACTGGAAGTCACTGACATTCCGAAAGATATTCAGCCTTTAGCCAGATCCTCAACGCCTGTTGCCCTCAATGAACCTATCCGCATTATTGGGTATCCCTACACCACCGATGATTGGACAGTTGCAACAGGAGAAGTCATTAACCAGACTGACAAAGAGTTACGAATGTCTGCAATTTCAGCCCACGGTAATTCTGGGAGTCCCGTATTAGACCAGCAAAATCGCGTTGTTGGCCTTGTGTGGGGATCTAGTTCTACCATTCAAACACAGAATCAACAGCCAGATGGATATGGTTCTGCTCTTGCTTTTCCGATCCCATCAGTTACAAAACAACTGAAAGATTGGGGTATTGATTAGGCAATTGCTGTACATTAAAATTGCTGATTCAATCGCTGACTAATGAAGGCTGACTTAACTAATCATCCCCTCAATTTCTGGATCGGTAAACCCAAATTGCCTGAAAATCCGCAACACATAAGCTGGTGACATTTCCCCAGCACCCATATCAATCGGAACAATCCTTTTTCCGCCTTCAATTTCACGCATATACAAACGATGCTCCCCTTTCCCCTCTCGGTAAAACTGACATCCGTTTTGTTCTAAAATCTTAATTAATGCTTTAGGTTTTAAAGATGGAAGGTTTTTAGGCATAAACTTTCCTAAGTTCATAAGTGTCTGAGGCTTCTGCATCTTCTAAAGTCAGAAATTCGTGTAATTCATTAATAGAAAGAGGGCAGAGATAAACATCAGACTCTGATTCATAGACTTCGGAAAATGACTCAATAGCTTGTTTGAGTTTATCAATAGATTGTTCAGGAGTATTGCCTTGTCCCACCAAGCCATTTTCTAAACACAAATAAACCCAATAATCAGCACTTTTCCTGAGAATCACAGTGTAGAAATCAATCATATTTTATTGGTTAATTAAGTTTATTTGAATCAGCAAATTTTGAAAACACACTAATAATTTAACACAAAATCGCCCATCTGAGAATTACCTCCGCAGAAACACCAGAACCCCAGAAAGGTATAGAATACTTAGGATATAGCAATCAATTTACCCACTATGACAGAAGACAAAACATTGACAACCGCTAGCGGAATTCCGGTTGCAGATAACCAGAATTCCTTGACTGCGGGAGAACGCGGGCCTATCCTCATGCAGGATTTTCACCTGATGGAAAAACTGGCTCACTTCAACCGGGAACGCATTCCTGAGCGCGTTGTCCATGCAAAAGGAGCCGCTGCATTTGGCACGTTCACCGTCACCCATGACATTACTCGCTACACCAAAGCTCAGCTATTCTCAGAAGTTGGCAAACAAACTCAAGTTCTCCTCCGTTTCTCTACCGTAGGCGGCGAACAAGGTTCAGCGGATGCCGAACGTGACCCCAGAGGTTTTTCGATCAAGTTCTACACCGAAGAAGGCAACTGGGATTTAGTAGGCAATAACACCCCTGTTTTCTTCATCCGCGATCCGCTCAAATTCCCTGATTTGATCCACACCCAAAAGCGCCATCCCCAAACGCATCTCAAAGATGCTGACGCGAAATGGGATTTCTGGTCGCTGAGTCCAGAAGCTTTGCATCAAATAACTATTCTGTTTTCCGATCGCGGTACGCCGAAAAACCACCGCCACATGGACGGTTTTGGCAGCCATACCTTCAGCCTAATTAATGCTCAAGGAGAACGGGTTTGGTGCAAATTCCACTGCAAAACCATGCAAGGTATTGAGAATTTCACCGCCGAAGAAGCGACCCAGATCAAAGGCGAAGACCCAGATCATGCGACTCGCGACTTGTTTGAGGCGATCGACCAAGGTAATTATCCCAAATGGCGGTTTTGCATTCAAGTAATGACCGAGGCCCAAGCCGCAGAGTATCGCGAAAACCCTTTTGACTTGACAAAAGTGTGGAAGCACTCAGAGTTTCCGTTAATTGACGTGGGAATTCTTGATCTCAATCGCAATCCACAAAACTTTTTTGCTGAAGTGGAACAGGCGGCATTTTCTCCTTCTAATGTCGTTCCAGGTATTAGCTTCTCTCCAGACAAAGTGCTGCAATCTCGCATCATGTCTTATCCAGATGCTCAACGCTACCGTCTCGGTGCAAACTATCAGCAATTGCCTGTCAATCAACCCAAGTGTCCGGTGATGCACTATCAACGGGATGGCGCAATGGCACCGGGTAACAACGGTGGTAGCGGGCCGAACTACGAACCCAACAGCCACGAGGATGCGCCGAAGCAAAACTGTGTTTATGCTGACCCAGCTTGGGACTTAGGAAATGTCAAAGTCGATCGCTACGATCACCGTCAGGGAAATGACGATTACACCCAAGCAGGAGACCTCTATCGCTTGATGAAACCCGACGCACAGCAGCGGCTTATCGCTAACATTGTGGAAAGTTTGAGTGCAGCAAAACCAGAGATTCAGATGCGCCAACTGTGCCATTTTTTCCGCGCCGATCCGAATTACGGCCGCCAAGTCGCAGAAGGCTTAGGAATTGCGATCGATCCGTCTATGATGCCCGCTGCTGCTCAACCGGTTGGTGTGTAGAACCCGCGAACATTCAATTAGACATCTGCTTTTTAGCAGATGTCTATTCTCACATCTTGCAGTATTCTCGCTGAACAGGCTTTCCGGCCTGTGAAGCGAGAAAATCTACTCTTTGTGGAACAGGCATCTTGCCTGTTCAAAAAAGGATTATTGACAATAGTGCCAAGATCTCAGTATTGAAACTATGCGTGTAATAGGCACTCTTAGCCCGCGTCTGAGGTGCAAGTTAAATGCAGTAAAGCTTAACGTCATGGAGTTGGGGGCGATCGTGATTTTTTACAAAGGTCTCTTGCAAAGCGACAGAACCAACTAAAATAAGTTGAGGAACTGCAAGAAAAACCAAACAAGGGAAACAAAACTATGACATTACCAGTTGGGTGCGCTGCCCCTCAATTTACCGCCAAAGACACTAATGGCAACACAGTCTCCCTGTCCCAATTCGCAGGTAAAACCGTAATCTTGTATTTCTACCCGAAAGATGACACCCCCGGTTGCACAAGACAAGCCCAAAGCTTTAAAGCAGCTTATGAAGAATACAAGGGCAAAGATCTTGTAGTTCTCGGTGTCAGCCGAGACAACGAAGAGTCGCACCAAAAGTTCACAGAGAAATACGGTTTACCTTTTCAGCTATTAGCAGATGTTGATGGCACGATTACCAAAGCTTACGATGTCGAGAAAGGCGATTATGCCAAGCGCGTTACTTTCGTCATCGACGGTACTGGCAAAATCATTCAAGTTTATGAGGGCGAAACCATGAAAGTTGACACTCACGCTCAAGATATTCTTGTCACCATAGTTTAGTCGAAGTTTAGCCGATCGCACTAACACTCTTACACGCACCAAACGGCTAAAAACCCGGTTTCTTCCTAGATGCCTCGTTGCTATAGGCAATATTGTGCTAGGAACCGGGTTTTTTTCGTAAGTCCTGAGTCAGAAAGTGAGGGGTCAAGGGTACAGGGGGAAGCAACTTAGGATCGCCAATTAAATAATTTACACTCTTGAAAGTGGGGTGGGCTCTCGTAGCCCGCCCTTTCTGGACGGGCGGGACGCCCATCCCACAAGAACATCACGCATTGTAAGTTATTTAATTCTCATTCCTTACTCGAACTAAATTCCTTCCCTCAAAACTTGCACCACAAATTCTCTCAACCAGGCATATATTCGGTTAAGGTGCTTATTGTACGCCTAAAGTGAGATTTGTGGCGCAACTCCCGCCAATAATTAAAAACTTATGCTGTAAAAGGCATTAACCGCCCGTAGGCTGAATCTAGGGGCGATTTTGTCCTGGTTCAGGTCATTGTGTTTGATAAAATCAGAAGTTATCCTTGCTTTAGCTGAATAATTAAGTAGGTAGGGGGATATATAATGACAAACAGCAACATTATTTTAAGTTACTTAGGCCCGCGAGAAATTGAGGTCAATAGAGCCGCGGTCTTAGTTGGCAGTTTTGACAAAAATCTAGTGGCAGCGATTTCAGCAACAGAAGGCTCCAATGCCTTGAATGTAGGGATAAATCCCTCTAGAGGCATTTGGAACATCAGTTTAGAAAAAGGATTCGATAGCGCAGGAACTCGCACACTGCAGGTGAGGGCAAGTGATAAGACAGGCAAAGTTATCGGCCAACAAACAATTAACATCAAAGTTAATCCTGCTTCTCAGTCACCCGCTCAATTTTTCACGTTAATTACTCTCACAGATACCAAATTTAAAGCCGGAACACTGCCCGCCAGCAATCTCAACGAGCTGCAAAAAGCGGACATACCAGCAGGGAAAATTTATCAAGTTACTGACTACGAGTTAGAAGACGGACATCTGAATGTTCAACTAAATAATCCAATTAATCCGGTAGGAAAGTCCGGCTTTTTCTACGAAAAACACGTACTCATCACCAAAGGCGCAAAAATTCTCATATTCGATCGCGCCGAGTTGCCCGCCCCGCCGCCGGGAATGCAGTTACTGTGGGCGATCAAAAAGACCTGGTTAAAGCTCAACCCCGCAGATTCTGCTACTTTAGGACAAACTCAGAAATTACAATTTAACCCGGGAGAAACGTTTAATATTCTCGGCTACGCTTGCGTGGAAAACCATTTCCGAGTCGCTTTTGCTCGGGCCGTTCCTAACTTGGGAACTTCTGGATTTCTGTACTCGCAGCACGTCCAAATTTTGCGAGATGGCAGGGGAATTCCGTTTGATACAAATGCAGTTACGATGACTGTTATCAAAACTACTGCGATCAAAAAGCGGCCTGTAAATGCGGCTAACCTGCAACCGCAAGAAAAATTTACTTTGCCGGCGGGAATGATTTACGGAATTGCCGGATTCTCGATCGAACAAAGCCACATAAAAGTCTCGCTGACCGAGAATTTGCCGCAATTTGGCAATACGGGTTTCATTTATCCCGATTTTGTGCAATTCAGCCGCGGTGGCAAATCTTTTAATCCCGCTGTGAATTTAAGTTATCAAGGGCCGTCAGAAGTTTTAGTAAATCAGCCCATCGTCCTTCGGGGTACTTTTGACCGGCAACAAGCAGCAAAAATTGAGGTGATAGCTGAGGATACATTTCCCCTAACCGTCACTCTAAACCTAGAGACCAGCACTTGGCAAGTTAATTTGTCTAAAGGATTTAGCGTAGCGGGAGCTCGGTGGCTCAGGTTGCGGGCCACTGACAGCAAAGGCAACGTTACTGGCAGCCAAATAATTTACATTGCCGTAACTTCCGATCCGCTAACTGTCGGACGAGGTTTGACCTTAAAGATAGTTTCTGACACTTTGTTTAAGGTAGCTCCCCTTGATTCTTCCCGGCTCAACAATCAGCAAAAAGTTTTTGTTAAAGCAGGCCAGACTTTGGCCGTTAGCAAATACGGATTTATTGACGGGCATCTCAAGGTGGTTGTGGATTTAGCAATTTGGCCTGTCGGCACTTTTGGCTATTTTTATGAACCCGACGTTCAGCTTGCCAAAGGTACTCAAATCCTAAAATTTAACCTGGCTGACGTACCGAATAGCAACGTCAGCGCTCAACTGTTGGTAACTCAAACAACTCAGATTAAAGCTAAACCCGAAGATTCATCGAAACTGCCGGCCGATCAAATGGCTGACCTACTTTTAGGCACTACCTATGCCATTACTGGTTATGCCTGCATTTTGGGGCATTTCCGAGTAACTCTTGCCGAATCTATTCCCGGTTTCGGCAATATCGGATTTATTTATTGGCAGGACGTTAAAATTAAAAAAGACGGCAAAGAAGTTCCCTTTGACCCGGATGCTTTGACGATGACAATCCTGCAAGCAACTGTCTTTAAAAAACGGCCGCTAGATGCTGCTAGCCTGAGCAGTACCGAGAAAACTACGCTGCCTTTAGGTCGAGTTTACGGCGTGAACAGCTACGGTGCCGAAGGATCTCACCTGAAAGTTTCCCTGACTGAAGAACTGCCGAATTTTGGCAATACAGGTTATGTTTTTTCTAGTTTTGTTCAGTTCAAGCGGGGAGATAAGATTTTCGATCCGGTTCCGAACAATGTGGAATTGAACGTGCCCTATTTTTCGCAGCGGGACAATCCGCGTTTTGACTGGTCTACTTGCAACGTAACTTCGATCGCCATGGTGCTTTATTATTATGGCCTTCGTTCTGAGTGGGGGGGACAGTTGGAGGATGAGTTGTTGCAGTGGTGTTTCGATTATGCCGGCCAGGGTTCTCAAACGGATCACAGTGTGCTTTCGGCGCTGATTCAAGCTTACGGGTTTAAGACGAGTTTTAGTACGACTCGCCAATGGGCCGATGTGCGATCGGAATTGCTGAATCGGCGGCCAGTAGTTTTAGCCGGAGATTTTACTGCTGCCGGTCACATTCTTACTGTAATTGGCTACAATTCTCAGGGTTATATCGTGCAAGATCCTTGGGGAGATGCACTCACTGGTTACAGCGATACTGAGGGGAGAAAGTTGATGTATCCCTACAGTTACGTCAATCAAGTTGCTGGACCAGATGGGAATGTTTGGGCGCATTTTATCTCGCGCTAATCTGCTCTGCGGTTTGCCAGTAGTGTTAGGCACTGCAACTATTCCTAAGGTGCGCATGACAGCTATTTGTAAGGTACTCCGTGCGCACCCTACATAACTCAGGCAATCTTGCGCTTAATTTTGCGTTTCGCTCCACCAATGCCTAGAATCCCAAATCCGGCTAAAGTACCGAAGATAGTAGCAGGTTCTGGTACTGGTTCAGCAGAGCCTTGTTCAAAAGAGCCTTTAATGGCGATCGCATCGTTAGCGCACTCAGCAAAAAAGTTAGCAATATAGTTCCCCGAAGGCATTGAGGATTTATTGAAACTGAATCCGATTGTTTGAGAACCTACTGCATTAAACTGAGCGAAATTAAGACCGAGGACGCTCAAAGTAGCTGGCGTTAAAAGATTGATTTCTCCTACTTTTGTACCCGTAGCTATTGAGTTGAGAACCGTCAAGTTACCTGTTTGTTCAAAATAGGGGTCGGTGGCAGCTAAATCTCCCATAGACGGCGTTCCACCTGCTGATAGAACGCGATCGTTGAATTGACTGATATTTGTAAATCCAGAGTTAATTTGGCTAACGTTTTTAGCAGTAACGTTACTGTAAACGCCCGTTGTGGCTACGCTGGAGTCATTTCCTCCGGCAAAGCGGATACCAAACAAGCTGCCGTTTGCGTTAGCTGTCTTGAAGTTTTGACCTGAAAAATTGAAGAACAAATCGCCGTAGTTAATGTTGCCTCTTTGAGCTAGCGGGTCGGCGTATCCTGCTAAACTCAGATTGGAGTTAATCGCGATGAAAGCTGTATCTGATGTTTCTTTGATGGCGATGCCGTAAAATTCAAATTCGCCACCGCCGATTTTATCCCCTGTCACGCCGTCGCTGAAGGAATCGATCGCATAATTCCAACCGTTAGATAGCGTTGCTGCTGTAGCTGTTTGTGGCTGTAGTGCGATAATTGCTAAAACAGCCACTGAGTAAGTGCAGTGGATGCTGTTTCTAGTAATGAAAGTCATAAAAATCTCCCGGGGAAATGAGTGTAAAAGTATCAAGTCTGCTCGCTCGACTGTTTTTAATTTTCAGTAAATCATAAATTCCGACCGAATTTATTAAGTTTCGGTAAAGATTTGGTCAGGCGATCGCATTATATCAATTATATTAGTTAAAAAAACGAACCAATGCCAGCACTCATACATGATGTAGAGGACACCGCGAGTGCCTAAGTCTCTACCCGCATTAATTTTAACGACACGGCACTGTCGTGTCGAAAGCTTTGGGTAATATTAATTCCGATGTTACCGGATTTGATATAAGTCCTGTATCGGTGCAAATAAACCGACTACCGGGTTTAGGCTGTTGAGTGCAGCAATAAACTGCCTGCTATTCTAGATCCAGGCTTTACCGGCCCCTAAAAGATATTATTGTTTTTTCCTGCCGATATATTTAATTAATTTTTGATAAATTACCAATAAATTTTGAAAGTGTGTGATATTGTTTCCGGTTGCACCGGAATTATATAGAGGATACGGCAGTGCCGTGTCCCTACAATTAATGGCGGTAGGGACACGGCACTGCCGTCTCGAAAACTGTGGGTAATATTAATTCCGATGCTATCGGATTTGATATGATGTTGTAGATGCCGATGCCGGATTCTGTTAATATTTCGACTGTTGGATTAATAATTTTCATAAATTGTGTGTCATCTCCAACCCTGTTAAATAATTATAATTACGTTTGTTGTGATGACTTCAGTCCTCAAACTCCTAAAAGGCCGATCGCCTACAATTTTACTAAATTTACCATAAGCGCTCGACCCAATCGGCTCTACACGGCTCGGCAAACTGTGAATCAGCAATTTTTCTGTAAGTGTCGCACAAAGTGAGAATTGGAAAATAAAAAAAATCAGACGGCGAGGAGCGATCGCACGTTTTTACAACAGTCAACAAAGTTCCTGCAATACATTTGGTGCAGGCATCGCGGTTTCCTTCTAACTCGAGCGGTGGTTTCAACACTTGAAGCGCTGCATAAATCAATAAAATTTCCCACCTAGTTGCAAGCAACTATTTGGCATTGTCATTTTTTAAATGCTGTTAACATATCACCGACAGTTCGTTGACTATCTTGACTCTTCCCTTCACTACAGAACGCAGCAGGCGGTTAATTGAAAGTCTGTGTTCATCGTCGAGAGAGTCGTCCAAAACAGCGGCCATCAAACCGTAGCGATCGGCTAAAGTCAAACAACCCGTATCGCTAACAGAGGCAAGCATTTCGGAAATAGCGCCGGGGATAAGTTGAACTAAAAACATGAGACATTCCCTGAATTCGATACTTGTATCATCTCTCGTTCTTGGAAAATCAAGAGTGACGCTGGCACAGCAGAGAAGGTGATGTTTTGAGACAAATTATGTGACAGGAACCCATCTTATTGTGTGACGAGCTGCATTTTAATTGTGCGATCGCGCTCACAACATTAATCTTAGATATTCCAAATTCCCCCTCTCCCCTTCCAATTCTAAAGATTTAGAGAGCTTTTTCGGTTTTGCGGGCGTCTTTACCCATTTCCCATGTATAAAACGCATCGGCCGTATGCGAAATATTCATAAAACTCAATATTTTGTAAAAATAGCTACGAATATTTACAATCGTGGGCTTTACATTAGCTCATAACAAAGGTGCATCGAAACGCAGCGATCGACCGAACCATCGGTAGCAACTATAACTATACATAGTTTGGCGCAGTTCGAGGCAGCGCCTAGTAAAGCTCAAATATACAGAAGACTAACCATGCTTAAAAGAAATTCAATCGAGTAACTAAATATACAGTTTTAAATCCATACACTCACTAAGGTTAGCAGGAATCACACACTTTATGCTCCAAGTCAATACTTCTCCCCAACAAGCCAGCAGCGAGGGTAAACCGATGACCCAAACAGTAGAACCCAAAGCCCAAGCGAGCCTGAACAAGTTTGAAAAACTCAAAGCCGAAAAAGATGGCTTAGCATTAACAGCCGAACTCGACCACTTCGCCGAGATCGGCTGGGAAGCAATGGACGAAATCGATCGCGAGCACCGCCTCAAATGGCTCGGCATCTTCTTTCGGCCAGTAACTCCGGGCAAATTTATGATGCGGCTGCGCTTGCCCAACGGCATCATTACTAGCAATCAAACCAGAACGCTAGGAGAAATCCTACAGCGCTACGGGGACGACGGCAGTGCCGACATCACCACCAGACAAAACCTGCAACTGCGCGGAATTCGCATCGAAGACTTGCCCGACATCTTCCGCCGCCTCAAAGAAGCGGGCATGACCAGCATCCAGTCGGGCATGGACAACGTGCGCAACATCACGGGTTCCCCAGTCGCGGGCTTGGACGCGGACGAACTGATAGATACGCGGGAACTGGCGAACCAAGTCCAAGATTTGATTACGAACCACGGCGAAGGCAACCCCGCGTTTTCAAATTTGCCGAGAAAGTTTAATATTGCGATCGCAGGCTGTCGCGACAACTCAGTCCACGCAGAAATCAACGACATCGCCTTCGTACCAGCCTACAAAGACGGCAACATCGGCTTTAACGTTTTAGTCGGCGGTTTCTTCTCCGCCAAACGCTGCGAGGCAGCAGTTCCCCTCAACGCCTGGGCAAGTCCCAGCGACGTTGTAGATTTGTGCAAAGCAATTTTAACTGTGTTTCGCGATCGAGGCCCGAGAGTAAACCGCCAAAAATCGCGACTGATGTGGCTGATTGACGAACTGGGAATCGAACAATTCCGATCCGAAGTCGAACAAGAATTAGGTCGCACTTTGCCCGCCGCCGCCCTCAAAGATGAAATCCTCTGGGACAAACGCGACCACATCGGCATCTACCCCCAAAAACAATCAGGGCTCAACTATGTAGGGTTGCACGTTCCCGTCGGACGGCTGCAGGCATCGGATTTGTTCGATTTGGCCAGAATTGCCGAGGTTTACGGCAGCGGCGAGCTCAGGCTCACCGTCGAAGAAAACGTGATTGTTCCTAACGTTCCCGACTCGCGGATTGAATCGCTGGTCAAAGAACCGCTGTTGCAGCGTTTTTCGATCGACCCCGCACCCCTGACGCGAGCATTGGTTTCCTGCACCGGCGCTAAGTTTTGCAACTTCGCCCTCATCGAAACCAAAAGCCGATCCGTGGCAATGATTGAGGAACTCGAAGTCGAACTGTCAGTTCCCAAACCGGTCAGAATTCACTGGACGGGTTGCCCCAATTCCTGCGGTCAACCCCAAGTAGCAGACATTGGTTTGATGGGAACAAAAGTTCGCAAGAACGGCAAAACCCTCGAAGGTGTAGACATTTACATGGGAGGCACAGTCGGAAAAGACGCTCATTTGGGTACTTGCGTCCAAAAAAGCATCCCTTGCGAAGACCTCAAACCAGTGCTGCGCCAACTGTTAGTCGATAACTTCGGGGCCGTTCCCAATCCATCTCAAGAAAATGTAGTTTCGCTCAACCGGCAACTGCAACTGACGGTTGACAGGGACGAAACGGCAGTCTCGGCAGCCAAACCTCAGACATCTACTGTCATTTTCGCTCGATCGGGCAAAGAAGTTCCTTGCAGCGAAGATGAGTTCATTCTCGATGTTGCCGAACGGGCCGGAGTCGAACTTGACAGCAATTGCCGGTCGGGAAGCTGCGGCACTTGCCAGCAGAAACTCCTAGAAGGCCAAACAGTCTACGACAGCCAACCCGACGCGGCCCGAGACTTAGAACCAGGGTTCATTTTAGCTTGCAGCGCGCGGGCGATCGGCAAAGTGTCGATCGACGCCTAATCTCACAATGTGAGATGCGATGCCGAGGTCGCGAATCAATCTCACATCTCACATTTCCACGATCTCAAAGTACAACAACAATTCAAGACAAATGAGCAACCTTTCCAGAAGAAAATTCATCATCACCGCTGGAGCAACAGCAGCCGGCACCCTCCTAGCCCACGGTTGCAGTTCCAGTTCCACCACATCTAACGCAACTCCCAGCGGCGCCACACCCAGCGCCACCCCAGCAGTCAACATCAACCCTGCCGACGCCCCAGAAGTTACCGCAGCCAAACTCGGATTCATCGCCCTCACCGACGCAGCACCCTTAATCATTGCCCAAGAAAAAGGGCTATTTGCCAAGTACGGCATGAAAGACGTACAAGTTACCAAACAAGCATCTTGGCCAGTTACTCGCGACAACTTAGAACTCGGTTCCGACAAAGGCGGCATTGACGGGGCCCACATTTTATCCCCGATGCCTTACCACATGACATTAGGCACTATTACCAAAGGCAATCAGCCAGTGCCGATGAACCTTGTGGCGCGGTTAAATACTAACGGTCAGGCAATTTCGATCAGCAAAAAATACCTAGATTTAAAAGTAGGTACAGACAGCGCACCCCTGAAAGCAGCTTTTGGCCAAAACGTTCCTGTTGCTATAACTTTTCCCGGCGGTACCCACGACTTGTGGATGCGCTACTGGCTAGCAGCCGGCGGTATTAATCCAGATACAGATGTTTCCGTGATTCCCATACCGCCGCCCCAAATGGTAGCGAACATGAAATCTGGCAGCATGGAAGCCTTTTGCGTAGGCGAACCTTGGAATGCTCAGCTAGTTACTCAAAAGGTAGGATACACCGCCTTAGTAACCGGAGAACTTTGGAAAGACCACCCAGAAAAAGCTTTAGCTTTAAGAGGAGATTGGGTTGAGAAAAACCCCAAAGCTGCTAAAGCAATTACAATGGCCGTACTGGAAGCCCAGCAGTGGTGCGATAAGGCAGAAAATCAGGATGAGATGTGCCAAATTATCTCTCAAGATAAGTGGTTAAAAGTACCCGTAGCAGATATTATCGGTCGCTCTAAAGGTCAAATTGACTACGGTACCGGCCGCATTGAAGCTGCCAGCCCAGTGGCCATGAAATTCTGGGCTGACAATGCTTCCTATCCCTACAAGAGTCACGATGCTTGGTTCTTAGCTGAAAATATTCGCTGGGGTTATATCCCGGCAACTACCGACATCAAAGCAACGGTTGATAAAGTTAACCGCGAAGATATTTGGAAAGCAGCAGCGACAGCACTTGGCGTTCCCGCAGCCCAAATTCCTACTACCAGTTCTCGCGGTGTCGAAACCTTCTTTGACGGCGTAAAGTTTGACCCAGAAAAACCAGAAGAATATCTGAAGAGTCTGGCAATCAAAAAAGCATAATTAGTTTGTTGACTGTTGACTGTTGACTGCTGACAGTTAACAAACCCCTAAAAGTGATGGTGTTGGACAGAGTGAAACGGAGGGTGCGTTCGACGGGCCAAACCTGCTGAACTCTGTTCAAAGTATCTACAAATAATCGATTATTCACAATACTGCAAAAACAAAAATGGCAACAAACCTCGCTGTTACTAAAAGCAAAAATCCAGTAAATTTCGTTCTGGATCAGGTTCAAAAAAACCGCCGAAAAATCATCCGCCCGCTAGTTGCGATCACTGTTCTGCTCATAATCTGGCAAATCCTCTGCCACAGTCCAGAGTCCAGCTTGCCGGGGCCAATCAAAGCTGTCCAAGAAAGCTGGGAGCTGATTATCAACCCCTTCTTTGACAGAGGTGGCACCGACAAAGGCTTATTTTGGCAACTGGCTGCAAGCTTGCAGCGGGTGGCCATCGGCTTTAGTTTGGCAGCAGCTCTCGGCATTAGTTTAGGAATATTGATCGGCACAAACTCTCTAATGTTCGATGCTTTAGACCCGCTGTTTCAAGTATTCAGAACTATCCCGCCCCTGGCTTGGCTGCCGATCGCCCTGGCTGTATTTCAACAGTTCAATCCCTTTGAAGGTCTGGGGATGAAAGCTAACGAAGTTTCAGCTCTTTTCGTAATCTTAATTACAGCAATATGGCCGATTCTAATTAACACCACAGTAGGCGTTCAACAAATACCCCAAGACTACAGAAACGTCGCCCGCGTATTGCGCCTCCCCAACCAAAAATACTTCTGGAAAATCCTGCTGCCCTCTTCAGTTCCTTACATCTTCACTGGCTTGAGAATTGGTATCGGTTTGTCTTGGCTGGCGATCGTAGCTGCGGAAATGTTAGTCGGCGGCGTCGGCATCGGCTTCTTCATCTGGGACGCTTACAACAGTTCTAGACTCAGCCACGTGATTTTGGCAGTGCTTTATGTAGGAATCGTCGGTTTGATTTTAGACAGAATCGTTGGTTTCATCGCTTCCAAAGTTGTTCCCGAAGAACAGAAATAGAATTTGGGCATAGGGCATAGGGCATAGGGCATGGCGAATGGGGAATGGGGAATGGTTGCCAACTACAAACTGCTAGAAATTAGTTGTAAATTCATGCCCAATACCCAATGCCCTGCGCGGGCCAATGCCCAATGCCCAATGCCCAATTAATAATCAGCATCATACAAATTACAAACTAACCTAAAATTACCATGTCAGTATTTGTTGAAGTAGACCACGTTGATCGCGTATTTAACTTGCCCAATGGAGAGCAATACATAGCTCTTAAAAATATCGAACTGAAAATTAAAAAAGGAGAATTCATCACCTTAATTGGGCACTCGGGCTGTGGCAAATCTACGCTGCTAAATATCATCGCCGGCCTCGACAACGCAAGTCAGGGGGGGATTACTTTAGAAGGGCGCGAAGTCCGCGATCCAGGCCCGGACAGAATGGTGGTGTTTCAAAATTACTCGCTGCTACCTTGGCTGACGGTGCGCGAAAATATTGCCCTAGCAGTAAATGAAATTTACAGCGGTAACTCTCAAGAAGATCGCGAGTTGGTGATCGAACACCACATTAAATTGGTCGGACTCGGACACGCGGCCGACAAACGACCAGGCGAAATTTCTGGGGGGATGAAACAAAGAGTTGCGATCGCCCGCGCCCTGGCAATTCGCCCGAAATTGCTGCTGCTAGACGAACCCTTCGGAGCTCTTGATGCTTTAACTCGCGGCGGTTTGCAAGACCAGTTGATGAAAATTTGCGAGGAAAGCAAAGTCACCAGCGTGATGGTAACTCACGACGTGGATGAGGCTTTATTACTGAGCGATCGCATTGTGATGCTCACCAACGGCCCGGAAGCGCAAATCGGACAAATTCTCGAAGTGAAGATTCCCCGCCCCCGCAAGCGCATGGAAGTTGTCAACCATCCGAGTTACTACGCGCTGCGTAACGAAATGGTTTACTTCCTCAACCAGCAAAAGCGGGTCAAACAGCGCCGGGCAAAACAACAACCGCCTGCGATCGCCCGCAACGGCCTGGAAAAAATCAACCTCGACATCGGCTTTATTCCCCTCACCGACTGCGCCCCCTTAGTGGTAGCCAAAGAAAAAGGATTTTTTCAAGCCCACGGCTTGGAAGAAGTTACTCTCAGCCGCGAACCTAGCTGGAAAGCGATCGCCAAAGGAGTCGCCGAAGGACGGCTGGACGCCGCGCAAATGGTTGCAGGAATGCCGATCGCCATGCTGTTGGGCCTGGACGGCGAAGCCCCTGTACCCGTCTGCAGCGCCCTCACGCTGTCTCGCAACGGCAATTCGATTGTTTTCAGCAAAGACCTCTACAGACAAGGCATTCGGACATTAGAGGATTTCAAAGCTGCGATCGCCAAGAGTCCCGATAAAGTTCACACCTTGGGCACGGTACACTCCGCCTCCATGCACAACCTGCTGTTCCGCTACTGGCTGGCCGCCGGCGGCATCGACCCCGACCTCGACGTGGGCTTGACCGTGATTCCGCCCCCGCAGATGGTATCGAATTTAAAAGCAGGCAACATTGACGGCTACTGTTCGGGCGACCCCTGGAACTCCCACGCAGTCAACAGCGGTACGGGTTTTGTCATGGCGCGTTCCCTCGATATTCTGCCCGGACACATCGAAAAAGTTCTCGGTGTTACCGAAGATTGGGCTCAAAAATATCCTCAAACCCACCTCGCTCTCGTCAAAGCGCTTTTGGAAGCCTGCGACTACTGCGACGACCGCCGCAACCGCGAAGAAGTCCTTGAATTGATTAGCCAAGGACAATACATCGGCGCCGATCCAAAAGACATCCGTCCGGGGTTCCTCGACCCGTACAACTCCGGTACGGAGGCAGAACCAGAAATGCTTTACAACTTCAACCAGTTCTACGTTGACAAAACCAATTGTCCAGACCGCCTAGAAATGGTGTGGGTGATGGCGCAGATGGCTCGCTGGGGACTGATTCCGTTCCCGAAAAACTGGGTGGAAGTGGTCGATCGAGTTTTGCGGCCCGATGTTTTTGGTCAAGCCGTGCGCGAATTGGGTTTGCCGGATATCGCCAGAGATCGCCGGACGATCGAGCTATTTGACGGCACTGTGTTTAATCTCGACGACCCGATCGACTATCTTCAGAATGTCAAAATCAAACGCGGCCTCCGCATTGAAGAAATTTTAATTGAACAAATAGGCAGTCAATGTTCCATCAAACTGCCAGCATAATCAGCAAATAGGAAGAGGGAATGAGGAGCAAGAAATCAGGAAACAAGACTCCACATTTTCCGCTTCCTAACTCCATAATTTCAAATTCTCAATCGAAAGTTGTCATGTCTAATTCCCCGATCCAAAATCCCAATCCTGAAAATATGCAAACTCTAAAAACCCCCCAAAAAACCCAAATTCAAACGCCCAAGCAAGACTTTCTTACTATTAAAGACGTATCGAAAGTCTACGAAACTCCTAAAGGCCCTTACGTCGTTCTCGACGGTGTAAACCTGACTATTAATGAAGGCGAATTTATTTGTTTGATCGGTCACTCTGGCTGCGGCAAATCAACTTTGCTGAATATGATTGCGGGATTCAACGGGCCGACAAACGGAGAAGTAGCCCTGGAAGGTTCGCAGATTACTGAACCAGGCCCCGATCGCATGGTGGTATTTCAAAACTACTCACTGCTACCGTGGCTGACTGCTACTGAAAATATTCACCTCGGCGTTGAAAATGTTTACCCGGAAAAGTCCGCAGACGAACACAATACGATCGTCAAGGAACACTTGGAATTAGTGGGGCTGACCGAAGCTTGTAACAAAAGACCGGGCCAATTGTCCGGGGGGATGAAACAAAGAGTTGCGATCGCCCGAGCTCTGGCAACTCGCCCCAAACTGTTGATTTTGGACGAACCTTTCGGAGCTCTAGACCCGATTACCCGAGAAGAGTTGCAGGAAGAATTGCTGAAAATTTGGCGGAAGGAAAAAATTACCGTCATTATGATTACTCACGATATTGATGAGGCTTTATTTTTGGCCGATCGCATCGTGATGATGACCAACGGGCCAGCAGCTTCCATCGGCGAAGATATGCACGTTCCGTTCAGCCGTCCCCGCAACCGGGCGCGGATTATGGAAGACCCGAAATACTACGAACTTCGCAACTTTGCTTTGGAGTTCTTGTTTTCTCGCTATGCCCACCACGAAGAAGGTGAAGCAACGGACTCGGAGACAGAAGCCGTCGCGCTACCGATGCCCTTACCTGCTAGCAAAAAGCCTGCGCTTGCGGAGACTGCTAACAGGCCGATCGCACCTGCACCTTTTGTGTCTCACGCAGCCGTTGCCCCAGAAGCCTCGCCGATCAAACGCGGCATCCTGGCTGCCTCGTGGTTCGCAGCAATGGTTACTTTAGCTGCCGTCAATATGTCTGCTATTTCCAGCCAGCTAAAGCAAGCGAAACTAGAAGAAACTGCACCGCAGGCGACGACTGCGGCGGCGGTTGTGAGTTCTCCCGCCAGCCCGCAAATCGCAGCAAGTTCGATCGCGCCGAATGCTAGCCCTGCACCCATCGCTGCTGCCAGTCCTGCACCCATCGCACCGAATGCTAGCCCTGCACCCATCGCACCGAATGCTAGCCCTGCACCCATCGCACCGAATGCTAGCCCTGCACCCATCGATGCTACAAGTCCTGCACCCATCGCACCGAATGCTAGCCCTGCACCCATCGATGCTACAAGTCCTGCACCCATCGCTGCTGCCGCGACGGCTGCCTCGCCCAATGCAGCAACCAGTGCCACATCAGAGATTTCTGACCAAGCCGAACTCGATGCGATCGGACAGAAGTTGTATGCACAAATCGACCAAAAGTGGAGAACAATTCCGACATTTACCGAAAGTTTGACTTATCGGGTCAAAGTGAAACAAAACGGCGATATCCTACAGTTCGATCCCACAAATAAAGCAGCTAAAGATTTCCTCACAGAAACTCCTCTGCCGGTTTTGCAAACTCCTGCCGGTGCCGCCGCAGGCGCTGAAAAAACTGCTGAATTCCAAGTAACTTTTAGCCCCAACAGCGGCGGCGTATTAGAAGTTAAAACAGGGAAGTAAGCCGACATAATGCTGCCGCACTAAATCTCTGATTGGTATCAACAACCAAGTCAAAAGTAGTATCTGCCCGCTGTTTGATTCCTGCAAAGATTCCTCCTAGCCCCCCATCCTTGGGGTGACAAAATTTAGGTCAGGAGTACCTCTATTTGAGAGGAAATGAGGAGCAGCGATAAGCTGACTACAACCCATATGGATCGCGAGTTTTAGTAAGAGAGCGGTTAATTTTAAATCAGGGTATTGTCCGTTGTTGTAAAGCATTTTTGCGGTAATTGAGTAATTATTGATACATTATTTGCAGGAGCCCTCAGTTCCGACTATAATGACGAATTACCAATTACCCATTAGCTTTCAAAAATTAGCATCTAAAATCACCAGATGGAAACTATAAAAACTCTTTGCCCATACTGCGGTGTAGGTTGCGGTCTAGAAGTTGTTCCTGACACAAAACAAAATTGGAAAGTCCGGGGCGATCGCAATCACCCATCAAGTCAGGGCATGGTTTGTATTAAGGGAGCAACCGTAGCAGAGTCCATTCGGAGCGATCGGCTACTTTATCCGATGATGCGAGATGCTCTCGATCGACCCTTCCGCCGCGCTAGCTGGGACGAAGCTCTCGATGCAATTGTTAACCGCATCCAAACAATTCGCAGCACCAGCGGCCCCGATGCTTTGTGCGTTTACGGTTCGGGTCAATTCGCAACAGAAGATTATTATATTGCCCAGAAACTAATGAAAGGTTGTCTGGGTACTAATAATTTTGATGCTAATTCTCGCTTGTGTATGTCTTCAGCAGTCTCTGGATACGTTCAAAGCTTTGGCTCGGACGGGCCGCCTTGCTGTTACGACGATTTAGAATTAACAGATTGCGCTTTTATTATCGGCAGCAATACAGCGGAATGCCATCCGATCGTATTCAATCGATTAGCAAAATACCACAAAAAGCATCCAAATGTCAAGATGATTGTGGTAGATCCAAGGCGAACTCCGACTGCTGAAGCGGCGGATTTGCACTTAGCAATTAAACCGGGTACGGATATAGATTTGCTTAACGGAATTGCCTATTTGCTGTTAGGCAGGCAAGCAATAGATTCAGAGTTTATTCAAGAATGCACGGCGAATTTTTCAGCTTTTGCTGAGGTTATTAGCAGCTACACGCCGGAGTTTGTAGCCTCGCGCTGCGGCATTACTGTCAGCGACTTAGAAACGGCGGCAAACTATTGGGAACAGTCGCAGCGGGTTTTGTCGCTGTGGTCGATGGGGATGAATCAGTCGTCGGAAGGCACGGCAAAGGTGCGATCGCTGATTAATTTGCACTTGATGACCGGTCAAATCGGCAAACCGGGATGCGGCCCGTTTTCCCTCACCGGGCAGCCAAACGCGATGGGAGGGCGGGAAGCCGGAGGACTGTCTCATTTGCTCCCAGGCTACCGTTTTGTGAAAAATGCTGAACACAGAACCCAAGTCGAGGAGTTTTGGGGAATCGCACCGGGAAGCATTTCCCCGAATCCAGGCCGCACAGCTTGGGACATGATTGTGGGCTTGGAAAATGGCGATGTCGAGTTGCTGTGGATTGCTGCTACTAATCCGGTGGTGAGTATGCCGGATTTGGAACGCACTAAAGCTGCTTTGCTGCGATCGCCCTTTACTATTTATCAAGAAGCTTACTATCCCACTGAAACCTCGGCCTACGCTCACATCCTGCTGCCGGCAACGCAGTGGAGCGAAAAAACCGGAGTAATGACGAATTCCGAACGCCGCGTTACCTTTTGTCCCGGTTTCGACACTCCCTCCGGGGAAGCCCGCGACGACTGGAGCATTTTCGCTGAGGTGGGACGGCGGTTGGGTTTTGCTGAACACTTTGCTTTCGAGAACAGTGCGGAGGTTTTTACAGAGTACGCGCAGTTGACGCGGGGCCAGCCTTGCGACATGACCGGTCTGAGCCACGAATACATCCGCCAACAAGGCCCCCAGCAGTGGCCTTGCCGGGAAAACGAGCCTGTGCATCCAGCCCAAGAAGCGAAACGGCTGTACACTGACAGGCGTTTTCACACTCCTGACGCGCGGGCGAGATTTTCGGCCTATCACTCGCGGGGACTGGCAGAACCTCCCGATCCGAATTATCCGTTTGTGTTGACGACAGGGAGAGTTTACGGACACTGGCACACGATGACGCGCACGGGTAGAACAGAGAAAATTAATCAATTGCACCCCGATCCGTTTTTGGAAATTCACCCCCGCGATGCTGCGAGATTGCAGATTAAGGAGGGGGATTTGCTGGAAGTTCGATCGCGCCGCGGCAAGGCGCAGTTTCCGGCAAAAGTCACAAAGGCGATCGCGCCCGGTACTCTATTTGTACCGATGCACTGGGGTTATCTGTGGGCCGAAAGTGCTGAAGCCAATGCCCTGACTCATTCTGCAAGCTGTCCAGATTCCAAACAGCCTGAGTTAAAAGCTTGTGCGGTACAGTTGGTGCTGGTTGGGGCAGACAGTGCGGGGGAAGTTGTCGCAGAAGTTGCCGCAGAAGTTGGGGAATTTAATTGGGCAAAATCTACCCTCGCCGTCACTTCTTGAGCTGCCGTCCAACTATGGGATGTTAAAACTCACATAGTGCCACCAAGGTCATGACCTTGGTTTCTTGGTAAAGACTCACGTAAAATCCAAGTTTTTTGTCAAAAAACTTGGTTTCTGAGCAGTTGCTGAGGCACGATCGCAGGGTGCTCTACTGGACTCAAAAACTCTGTCGAGCGAGCAATTTTGAGCCATTACGCACCCTAAAAGCTAGGTTTCCCCTGCAGAAACTGGGAACAAGGAACATTAAATTATTCTGAGTTTTTCCTTCTTTAATTCGGGGTTTTTCCTTCTGAGGAATGACTTCTGCCTTCTTTGTAATTAATCGAGTCAGACAATTGCAGTTTGCACCTGTATGTGCTACGATATTTTTACAAGGCTTTATTTTCGGCAGTACAGTTCGTTCGATCGGCGTTCCTCCGGATTTAAATCTCTACACCCTCTAATTCTGGAGAATGTTCAATGTCAATCTATGTCGGCAATTTATCCTACGAAGTAACGCAGGAACACCTCAACCAAACTTTTGGAGAGTACGGAACAGTAAAGCGCGTTCAGTTGCCTGCTGACCGGGAAACAGGTCGGATGCGGGGCTTCGCTTTTGTAGAAATGTCTACTGAAGCAGAAGAAGCCGCAGCCATTGAGGCTCTTGACGGTGCTGAGTGGATGGGTCGCGACCTCAAGGTCAACAAGGCAAAACCCCGCGAAGAACGTGGTTCTTCTAACAGCGGTAACTGGGGCAACAACGATCGTGGCAATTCTCGCGGTCGCTACTAAACCACCCGAGCTAAATTTTTAGCTCTCTTGTGTTTTCGGTCGGAGCGAGCCTGGAGTCAACAATTATTGTCTGTTGAGAATAGTTGATTCTGCGATCGCACCGTTTATTAAATTCCTCAAAATATTGCTAGGCAATAGTTTGAGGATTTTTAATGGCAAAATTTTATTAATTAGGAGTTCGCTCGCGTGCGATCGATTCCTGACCGACATGAAAAACTCTAAAATATAATCGGCAGGCATAGCCTCCGCAGCCACCTTCCCCACAGCCTGGTGGCGCAGTGAAACCAAGCACTCGCAGAGTTGGGCGCTTGCAAACTGTACAGAACAATGACAGAATTATCAGTGAATGATGACTAAATCACTGGTATGCTGAAAAAAATATTTAGGCAAATTTCTAAGTTAGGCAACGATCTACAATTTTTGCATTTTACAGAAAGTGTAGAAGTAATAATATCGAAAATTTTATCACTGGCGATGATTTTGGTAATTATCGTCAGCGTTTGCGATTTGCTGGTTTTTTTAGCACAAGAATTGCTAAACGACCCCCAGACTTTGTTAAGAGATTCGTTGTTTGCTATATTTGGATTATTTTTAAATATTTTAATTGCTCTGGAAATATTGGAAAATATTACAGCTTATCTCAAAAAGCACGTAATTCAAGTAGAGCTAGTCATTGTAACTTCTTTGATAGCAGTATCTCGAAAAATAATTATTCTCGATCTGGAAAAGAAAACAGCAACCGACTTAATTGGTTTGGCGACTGCAATTTTCGCGCTTTCCATCAGTTACTTGATAGTGCGGTACACAAATAGAGATAATAATTAATATTGGGAATTGGGAATTAGGGATTGGGAATGGTTAATAACTAATATCATGTCCGGTCGCTCGACCGGACATGATATTATTCCAATAAACCAGGAGGAGGCACAATTTCAATTCTGCCTTGTTCTAAGTCAACAACTGGCACAATCTCTTCCACAAAAGGAATCAATATTTTTGTTGATTTAGGCTCTTTAACGCGAATTTTCCGGGGTTTGCGGGTATTTCTAGGGTCAGCGTTTGCTTTGGGAGTTTCAGGCTGTTTTGGCTGTTCTAATTCTGCGACGACAGTTTCTGACGCCGTTAGATTGGTTTCTACCTCTAAAAGGTCGTTACCTGCGGGAATAATATCACTTACCTTGCCTAAAATTTCCCCGGTTAACTGGTTAAAAACTTCCATACCGATCAAATCTTGCACATAAAACTCATCAGATTCGAGGTAAGGTCGATCGGTCTTTTCAACAAACAACTTGCAGCCCCGCAATGCCTCAGCACCATCGCGGTCTTCTACACCCTCTACCTCTACAGCATACAGCCCTTTGCCCGGGATGTAGCGACCTCCCAAAAACTCGATCGGTTCCGGTTCACTTTTGTTAGGGCGCAAAATCCACCGCTTCCCCGGTTCGATAAACCTTTCCGGGAAATCAGAATCGGGATAGACTCGCACTTCCCCGTCCAAACCTTGAGCTGCTACAATTTTACCGATTTCTATCCACTCAGACATAGATTATATCACTCTAATTGCTAGTAATTGAATAATTGGTAATAGGAAATTGGAAATTGGAAATTGCTAATTGGTAATTGGTAATTAGGAATTGGTAACTAGGAATTATTCCCTCGAACCTATTCCCGATTTCCGTTAAATCCGTTAAACAATCCGTTGCCGAACTTCCCTCTTCCATCAACATCCATCCGCTACATCCGTTAAATCCGTTAAACAATCCGTTGCCGAACTTCCTTCTTTACACCAATCCAGTTCTCAGCGCTACAACTGCTGCTTGCACGCGGTCATCCACTGCCAACTTATTCATAATACCGCGAACATGAGTTTTAATAGTATTTGGACTCAAGTAAAGCGCCGCTGCAATTTCGGGATTGCTGTTACCTTCCACCATTAATCTTAACACCTCCAATTCCCGCTGCGACAACTGACCAAAAGTAGTTGTAGAGGCAGGTATCGGGGGTTTGAGGTGTTCGATGACAGTCCGCGCAATTTGAGGGTCAAGATATGTAGCGCCCTCTGCTGCGGCTGCAATCGCTGCTAACAGCCTGTCTACAGAAGCACCTTTAATACAATAAGCATCAGCACCGCTAGAAAGGGCAGCAATAATTTCAGTTTCTGCTGTGTGAGAAGTTAACATTACTACTCGAACTTCTGGCAGTTGTGCTTTAATTTGCTGCGTCGCTGCTATGCCGTCCAGCCGCGGCAAACCGATATCCATCACAATAATATCAGGTTTGAGTTTCAGTGCGGCTGCTACGCCTAAATACCCGTCTTCTGCTTGTCCTACTATTTCTATTTCTGGGGAATCGGCTAAAACTTGCTCTAGTCCCAGTTGCATCATCGGATCGTCTTCAACAATTAAAATTCTCATAATAAGAAGGAAGTTCGGCAACGGATTGTGTAACGGATTGTGTAACGGATGTAAAGGATGTCAGGAAGAAGGAAGATTACTTAGTTGTTAATATTTTACATGAATTTATACCGAACCAATAACAAATAACTAATGACTAATGACTAACTTTTAAAACTTCCAGGAATTCGCCTGGTAAAATCCCAGTTTCCGCTGGTGGCAAAACTGCTAAACCACTTGTATTGGCGAGGTTAATTAAATTCGCTGAATTTTGGCTGCCGCTAGCAGGTTCAAATTCCCACACTCCCGCAACTAAATGTAGTTTACCCCAAACATAAGTTTCGCGCCGGCCAGGCGATCGCAATTCAGCATTACACCTAGCTTTGACAAACTCCGGTCCCCAAGCATCCGCGCCCAGCCCAGAAATTTTTCTCAAAGCAGGCACAACAAACCGCCAACAGCAGACTAAAGCCGAAACCGGATTTCCCGGCAAACCAAAATAGAGACAATCCGAACTCAAACTCGGCGAATCCTGCTTTTTTTCACCTCGTTTAAACCCAGCAACAGTTAAAGGTTTACCCGGCTTAATCGCCACAGAACTAATGTGAACTTTTCCTCCCAAATCCGCCAAAATTTTCTCGACATAATCGTAGTCTCCTACTGAGACTCCGCCCGTAGAAAGTACCACATCCGCCGTCGCAACAGCCCGGGATATCGCCTTGTTTAAGGCATCTTCATGATCAGGAACAATTCCCAATCGAATCGGTTCAAATCCCATTTGTGCCAACAAAACTGTCAAAGCATACTGATTCGAGTCTACCAGTTTCCCCGGTGCCAAAGGTTGGTCAGGCGATACCAATTCGTCACCCGTCGAAAAAATTGCCACCCGCAGCCGCCGATAAACTGGAACTTGAATGCACTGGGCAGTTGCTAACACCGCTATTTCAGGGGCATTGATAACTGTACCGGGAGTTAGCAAAGTTGTTCCTGCTTGATAAAAAGCGCCTTTGTGCCTGACAAATGCTTGCGGTTTTTCAGGAGAAACTAAGATAAAAATACGATCGCCCTCACGCCTTGTTTCTTCCTGCATTACCACCGTATCAGCACCGGCAGGCATCACCCCACCCGTAAAAATTCGCGCCGCTTGCCCCGATAGGACGGTATTTTGAGGCTGATATCCGGCTGGAATCTCTTCAACTACTTCGAGTACCGCTGGTTTTTCGGCGCTACAATTTTCCACATCCGCAAACCGCACCGCATACCCATCCATTGCCGAATTGTCCCAATAAGGAAAATCAAGGGAACCAGTGACGGCTGCAGCCAAAATGCGCCCCGATGCTGCCAGCAAGTCTACAGTTTCTACATCCCGCTGACTGTCGAGGGGTTGCGCCAAATTTAGAACGATCGATTCTGCTTCTTTCACTGACAGCATGACTGTCTCCTTGTTTTGATAACACTCCTGGTTAAGTTTAGCAAAATATCCCGAGATCTTGGTGATATAATTTTTTTGTATTTCGGTAGTAAACCTAATTTTGGGTATTAATTCCTTATGACTATTTCTCGTTTGGTTGTTAGACTAAATTGTTTATCCTTATTCCTGGTGATGCTGCTGATAATTTTAACTCAAATTTCCGGCTTAAAAGTCAGCGATTTATTCTTGCCCCCTTATTTTTCACCCAGACCCAATGTCGCCTTGTTAACTCGGACATTCCAGATTTTATGTTCTGTACCAGTCATTGTTTGTACTTTCACCTATGGATTAGCTAAAACTATTCTACCGCGCCATTCAGAAAATCGATTTATTCTGTTCTCGGCTTTATTAACAGGTGGATTTCTCCTGAATGAAATTTACAGAATTCATATATATATGATAGCATTAGGAATTCCTAAGCTAGGAGTAAGTCTTTTATACGCAGTTGTTTTGTCCTCCTACGGATGGTTTTTTCGGCGAGAACTAAAGTTGACTCCCTACCCAATACTGTTAGCTGGTTTGGGCTTGTTGTTTTTTGCGATCGGCGTGGATTCCCTGCATTTAAAAAACAAGCTTTTTTCCAGCTTACTAGAGGGAGTACCTAAATTGTTTAGCGAAATTAACATTGCATTTTATTATTGGTATGTCTGTCAAGGTCTCCTCCAGAAAGCTTTTTATCAAACTATTGATAGCTAGCGATCGGTAGGTGATATAATGATCTCAAAATGGCATAATAAAAAACCAAAATTAGCCGACCGGAATAATATTTATAGCATCTGCATTGCTCGGCATTCAAATTACATTATGTGGCTGAAAAATTCCCACTCATCCTGATAAAATACCATGCTAGCAGTTACCATCAACTTCAACTCAATCGCCCAAATAACAGACGACCAATTTTATCAACTGTGCCGCGAAAACCCCGATGTCAAATTTGAACGCAACGCCCAAGGAGAAATAATCGTTATGTCACCCACAGGAGGAGAAACCGGAAATTACAATTCAGAAATTAATGCGGATTTTGTGATTTGGAACAGACAAAGTAAACTAGGAGTTTGTTTCGATTCTTCAACTTGCTTCCAACTGCCCAGCGGTGCGAATCGTTCTCCCGATGTCTCTTGGATTGAAAAATCAAGATGGGAGGCACTAAGTCCCGAACAAAAACAAAAATTTCCTCCTATTGCCCCAGATTTTGTCTTAGAGTTAATGTCGCCGACAGACAGCCTAAAAGACACTCAAGACAAAATGGAAGAATACATGAATAACCAAGTAAAACTAGGCTGGTTAATTAACCGCAAAACCCGCCGAGTTGAAATCTATCGCCAAGGACAAGAAAAAGAAGTTTTGGAATGTCCAACGGAACTTTCAGGAGAAGATATTTTACCCGGTTTCGTGCTAAACTTGAAAACACTGTGGCAATAACTAGACATCTTTCATCTATCAGCGTTTATTTGCGTTCATCTGCGGTTAAAAAAATCTCATGGAAACCAATACAGAAACCACTGCAACCACTGGCTTAACAGCGGAACAACACAAACAGAAAATGCAGCGCCGCCAAGAAGTGCAATCACAGCGAATCGCTAACTCCTCAAAAGAAAAAGGTTTAATTATAGTCAATACGGGTAACGGCAAAGGCAAAACCACGGCAGCTTTGGGAATGGTTGTGCGATCGCTCGGTCACGGCTACCGCGTCGCCATAGTACAATTTATCAAAGGCGCGTGGGAACCCGCAGAGAAAGCCGTTTTTCAACTGTGGGAAAAACAGCTAGAATTTCATGCAATGGGAGAAGGTTTTACCTGGGACACGCAAGACCGCGAGCGAGATATCGAAACAGCTCAAAAAGCCTGGGACAAAGCCCTAACTTTTATTTGCAATCCCGATTTTAAATTGATTCTTCTAGATGAAGTCAACATAGCATTAAAACTAGGTTATTTGCAAGTAGAGCAAGTGATGTCCGGGTTAGAAAAAAAACCAGAACAAACCCACATTATTTTAACAGGCCGAGGCGCGCCGGATGCACTGATTGAACGAGCCGATTTGGTGACAGAAATGACATTAGTTAAGCATCCATTCCGAGAACAAGGTATTAAAGCTCAACCAGGTATTGAGTATTAATGTTTTTTGCAGTCAGGAATTTTTCACCAATCTCACATCTAAAATCTTAAATATATCCTACGCTGGCAAGGTTAAAGTAAAAGTTGACCCCTTGCCAAACTCGCTATTCACCGTAATTTCTCCCCCCAGCATCTGAGAGTATTTCTGCGCTATTGCCAAACCCAAACCCGTACCTCCGTACTTGCGGGTAGTCGAAGCATCAGCTTGCGTAAAAGGTTGAAATAACTTTTCTAGCTGGTCAAGAGTCATCCCAATCCCCGTATCAGTACACTTAAAAATTAACCGTTCAGAATGCCTACTATTGGAGTCATTTTTAATTCTTTCAACGCTGAGTGTAATTGTCCCTTTCTGAGTAAACTTAGCTGCGTTGCTCAGTAAATTAAACAAAATTTGAGTCAACTTAATTTGATCTGAATGCAATTCCCCAATATTAGTAGGACACTCAACATTCAGGCGATTGGTGTTTCGCAAAAATAGCGGTTCAACAGTTGTCACTACATCTTGAACGGCCTCCGACACGTCAAAAGTTTCTAATTCAAGTTCCGCGTGACCGGCTTCAATCTTGGACAAGTCGAGAATATCATTAATTAAGGTTAGTAAAAGCTGACCTGCATTGTGAATTCTTTCCAAATCAGAAATAAAATCTTTTTCGCCTAAATCTAAAGCCTCTTCTTGTAAAATCTCGCTGTAACCGATAATCGCATTCAGAGGAGTTCGCAGTTCGTGGCTCATGTTAGCCAAAAACTGACTTTTAGCCAAACTAGCGGCTTCTGCGGCTTCCTTTGCCTTGTAGAGTTCTGCCCCCGCTTGCAAGCGGTCGGTCACGTCGTGAGCCAGCACTAATTCAGCATTTCTGCTATCAAATAGCAGGGCATAAGAAGTAATTTCTACATCAATAATTGTTCCGTCTTTTTTCTGGTGCTGGCACACACCTGCAAAATCAATACCGGCATCTACTTGAGATATATTTTTTAGCAATCTCGGCAGCTCTTGGGGGGGACGAATGTCCGCAACGGTCATGTTGAGAAATTCGTCGCGAGTGTAGCCGTAGTGTTGGATAGCAGCGTGATTGACGGCTATAAATTTCATAGTTTCTAAATCGTAAACCCACATCGGATGGGGGTTATTTTTAAATAAAAGTCTGTAGCGTTCTTCCGAGGCTCGCAGTTCTGCTTCGGCTTGCTTGCGCTCGGTAATGTCGCGGACAACAGTACAAATAATCTCGCGGCCGCCGTAGGAAATCACGCTCCCGCTCACTTCTACATCCACGCAGGAACCATCTCGGCGGCGGTAGAGAACTTCGCCAATTCTGAATTGTTTGTCCGTTAGCAGCAACTCGATATTGATGTCAATTAGGTCTTTAGAGTAAGCGGTGATATCGTAAACAGTCAGTTGCGAAATCGCATCAAGACTGTAATCCAGCAAGTTTCTAAAAGCTGTATTGGCTTCCAAAAGGCGTTTGGTTTGAGCGTCCCACAGGAAAATGCAATCTGTAGCTTGCTCGACTACGGCTCGGTAACGGGCTTTTTCCTCAAGTTGTTCGCTTTCGGCGATCGCGATCGCACTGAGCATTCCGTTGATAGTATGGGCAAGGTCGGACAACTCGTCTTCGCCCGTCACAGGCAGTCGCACCGAGAGGTCTTGGCTGCTGCTGACGCGGTTCACTGCTTTGGCCAAACCGCTCAACCGAGACAGTACCAGACGCTCTAGCAGCAGCAGAGTGCAGCCGACAAACCCAACTCCCGCTAACACTACAGACACCAGCAGGTACAGCAAACTAATTTGACCTTGCCGGTATATTTCTCTGGGGATATCCACCCGCAATAGCAGCGCCGGTTGATTGTAAATATCCCGGATCAGAGCGTAACCCGCGATCGACTCTTCGCTTACAGGACGCACCCAAATCGGTTTTTTTTCCGACAGTCTATCCCGCGCTTTCAGAAAGTCTGCCGGCAACCGACGCTCGTTTACGCTGTGTACGATCAGCGGCAACCGAGTAATTTTAGAAAGCTTCGCAATGCCCGCGGCATCCAAATTGCGCCCGAATATCACCGTACCTCGGATCGGGCCGGTGCTTTTAGTCGTGAGAATTGGTCGGGAAGTAATCAGTATCGGCCCTGACGGTAGCAGCATGATACCAGCGAGGCTGCTTTTGGCGTTGGGGTGCTGCAACAGCGGGTCGCTGAGAGAAATGCGCCGTTTTAATGCCTCTGGAACAGGCGTTAATTTCAGCTTTTGGCTGTCCAAACCCGTACCGTAAACTATTTTGCCAGAAGTATTGACAAATATGGCTATATCAACTCTCACATTAGCCAGCCCTTCTGGAATTAAATTGGAGGCAATGAATTCTGAGTTGGGGTTTTGGATGAAAGCGTAGGTGTCGTCCCAGGACGACCAGTCGGCAAAGCGGGAGTTGAATTCGTCTGCGGTTTGCCCGAACACGCTGAGCACTCCCTTGACAACCTGTGTGGCTTCTTGTTCTTCTGCTTTGACCAGGCTGCCCAAGAGGATGCTTGATGAGGCGACATACAAAATGCCAGTCAGTCCAGCGATGGTAATGCCAACTATCGATAGTGTTTTCCGACGCAGTTTCATCTTGCCGTGTGTGTGGTGTCCGTCCGAAATTCTCAACTCAGGATTAATTTTACTGTTGTTTCCTGAACCCTGACCGAAAGCAATTTGGTTCGGGGTTCCCGATGTATTAGTGGGGTTGCTTTCTTCAATTCTAAAATCTAAAATCTAAAATCTAAAATCGATTGACTGCTGGGGCTGCGCCTGTCTGCTAATTTTCCCAAACCTGCTGTTTGTGAGCTTCCTGGCAAATACCCAAGATGCGCCGATCGTTCTCGCTAATGGTAGAAATTGGGTAATATTGTTGCAGGTTTACCGAGTAGGGAGAGCGACTGCCGTCATAACTGTCCACTACTGTTAAATTTAACTGAGTTCGATCGCTTGTGCCGTAAAAACAGTAAAAAGCAGACCGAGGCAGGTAAAAAGCGCCGATTACCTTACTCTGCCGCATTTCAAATACAAAATATTCTGTTTTAATTTCATCTGGGTTCCTCGACTGACCGTAGAGGTAAATTCCCTCTGCTAAACCTGTGCTAGCTGTATCTGGCGCAGGATTTGGGGGAGATGGCGAGCTTAAAACGGCGGATTTGATGTCCGAGTTCCCAACCGGGCGTGCGGGGAATGCGATGCTAAAATTAGCGGGCGAGATAGCAAGCACGATCGCGATCGCTTCTAAACTTCCTGTCAATATCAAATAAGTCAAAACCACTCCAGACCCCAAAATTTTAAATAGCTGGTTCCAAGCGCCTCTTGTACCAGTTTCAAAAAGCTCGTAGAGAAACCGGGTATTTGGCTTAATGCTGGCTATTAACTTGAAGCAACGATCGCCCGCCCGGTTCCTGAATTTAAATCTAAGATTTGTTTTGACAAATTTTGCGTCCGCCCCAAAAGTGCGATCGACCCCTCAAATAATCCCATTCTAGATTTTAAATTTTAGATTAAAGAATTGAACAATTGGGAATGACCTATTCTTTAAGGGCTTGGATCGCAGGTCTACAGTTGCATTCTTTTTTTAAACAGGTATAAACTCAGATTTTGCACCATTGTTAATCAGGCTTGCACCGCCGGGTTCTGGGGCGCACCCCACTAGAAAATTTACTCTTTGTCAAACAGGCCGTCGGGCTTTTTAAGCGAGAATTGTGCAAGTTGTGAGTATAAAAGTATTTTTCCCAGCCGCGCCAACACATAAAAAAAGTTGAGATTGTGGGGAAAAATCTCAACTTTTTTAGTGACTAACTAGCCAAGTATTCTCGGACTTGAGATTGGCGACGCCGCAAGTGGGCGAGGGCTTGATGTTCTAGCTGCCGCACCCGTTCCCGGCTGAGATTGAGCCGTTCTCCGACTTTCGCCAGCGACATTTCGGTGCCGTCTTCCAAGCCGAAGCGCAGAATTATCACATCTCGCTGCTGGGGGGTCAGTTCTGATATCAAAGTATCGAGGTCTTGCCGCAGCAATTCCGACGTAATGTAGTTGTCTGGAGATGCAGTTTCGTCTTCTAAGAGTTCTTGCAGTTCGGTATCTTGGTTGTCTCCTACCCGCAAGTCCAAAGAAACTGGATGTCTTGCCATCAGCAGGTATTCCCGAATTTGGGAAGGGTGCAGTTCCAAGGCGGCGGCAATTTCTGCAGGTGTGGGAGACCGGCCCAACTGCTGCGTGAGTTCCCGCTGCACTTTTTTGATTTTGTTGAGTTTTTCGGTGATGTGAATTGGCAATCGAATTGTGCGGGCGTGTTGGGCGATCGCACGAGTAATTGCTTGCCGAATCCACCAATAGGCATAGGTAGAAAATTTGTATCCCCGCATCGGGTCAAATTTTTCGACTCCTCGTTCTAAACCTAGGGTACCTTCTTGAATTAAATCCAAGAATTCCATATTGCGTTTCTGGTATTTTTTGGCGATCGCCACTACTAGCCGCAAATTGGCTTCAATCATCTTTTGCTTGGCGCGTCGCCCTAACTGCAATATCCGGTTCAGTTCAGCTTCGGTCAACTCCATTTCGGCAGCCCACTCAAGCTGACTGGGTTCCCGCTGCCATTCTTTGGCAAGTTCTTGTTTTGCTTCGATTAATTTCATCATTTGCTGCACCTGCTTCCCGAAAACAATTTCTTCTTCTCGGGTTAACAGGGGTACGCGACCGATCTCGTGCAGATAGGTACGAACCGTATCCGTTGAGGAGTATGGCCGGCTGCCCATGCGATCGGCTTTCACTGTTTTGTTTTTGGGGGTTGTGGTGGACATGGGTGAGTATTGCACTCCTTGTAACAACAGATAAAAAGTTGGTGATACCCTGTCCCACTTTTGCAAGTGGGATAAAGACTGCCACAGGGGGGATGTTTCCCCTCCTGTTTATCGGTGACGATCGGTAGAAGCTTTTTGTTTGGGATTACTTTTATGCTTGATTTTCCAGTAATCCCCGTCGATTTTCGGTAGATCGCTAGCTTTAACGGCTAGTTCAATGCGAAGTGATTTTAAGTTTACTTTGCTCAATATTATTCCAAATTTTGAGGATCGTAAAGGGTAAAAACCTCTGTCTTAAGGTCAAGATTCTACATTTTTCCTTAAGGTTTTCAATTCCCTGCTAGTTTTAACTGCAACTCAACTTCACAATACTCATGCAAACAGACTCATGCAATTCGAGGGCTTTGTTTTGCTCTCTATTCCATCATCGCTTGAAATTTTCTGGGTGCCTAGATGGTGCGATGCGAGATAACCGAACTCGATCGCCGTATTAGCTACGACTTACGCTTTAAAATATATATTGACATTTTTCTGAGAATATGCTATTGCAACTCGGCTGCGAGTAAGTAAAGGTTTATCAAGGCTGGCTGTTGGGCTGTTTAAGTTGAATTGTGCCGCGATGCTCAACCATATTTAAGCTTAGGCAAATTTTTTGAAGGTAGGGATGAGGGGTGAGGGGGTGAAAGGGGAAAAGCTTCTGGCCCAAAGCTGGGGGCTAATTGTTTTGACGTTGGATGCACTTTTTCCTTTATAACCAAGGCAAAAATCAGGTATTTCCGTCATTACCAGCGATCGCCAATTTTTTGCAAGCATTAATTTACAGTAACATTTGCCTAAGTTATGTAATTAATCTAGCCCTTGTCAATCTAAAATCCCAAATCCATTTTAGCAGCTTCTGCCTCGGCAAATACTTGTTCATCGGGCATTTCTTGCCAGTCAATATCCCCGATTTCCCTGTAGAATTGCTCGTCGTAAGGACGAGTCTGCACGACTACGGGCATCGGTACGGCGTGCCCCAAAACTAATGCTTGCTGTTTGGAGTCGAGTTTTGCCAAAACTGAACGCAAACTCTGCCCTCCTGAAACGCCGGTAAAAATAGCATCGATGTCTTTATCGTCGTTTAGCAAAGCTGTAATGCGGGTGCCTACTTGCGACATGACTTCGGCATCGATGCCTGAGGGGCGCTGGTCTACAATTAGCAGGGTTACGAAGTATTTTCGCATTTCTCGGGCGATCGTCCCGAAAATAGTCGATCGCACGATCGCCGGATCGAGAAAGCGGTGAGCTTCTTCAATTGTAATCACCAACGGCTGCGGGCGATCGCACGGATTTTTGCTCTGCAAAAACTTCTCCGCTTTCCGCACGTAAGCTTGGTGAATGCGGCGAGTAATCACATTTGCCGCCAACATATAGGACAGCAAATCCGAGTGCGAACCGAACTCAATTACTACATTTTTTCCACCATCTAAACACTGTAAAACTTCAGTTACATAATTTTTCGGACAGCGTTTGCGAATGTATTTCAAATCGTTTAATCGCTCTAACTTGCGCTGCAAAGCCATAATCGAAGACTTATTTCCCCGCTTTTCTTCGCAAAACATTTGGATATCTTCGTTGGTCATTTCCAACAACTTGTTGATCCAACCACTTCCCAACTCATTTCGCAAAATAATCGCATTTTCGATACTAGCTTCCGACAAATTTAACTCGCGCTGCACTAGCGCGATGTCTTCGACTTCAATTTGATCGAAACTTAAAAACAACTCTTGAGCGTCGCGGACTCCCCGGCGTTTGGTCGATTCTGGATCGAGGGTATAAATCTGAATTTTATCGGGAAACAACTGCCGCAAACCTTTAACAGTGCTGAACTGTTTCCCTTCCGAAACAGCTTCCCACCCGTACTCCGAGTGCATATCAAAAATTAGATTAACCGCAGCTTGCTTGCGAATAATTCCCGATAGAAGCAAGCGCGTCAGGAAAGATTTTCCCGTTCCCGACTTGCCAAAAACGCCGTTGCTGCGTTCCACAAATCGGTCTAAATCCAAGCACACAGCAACGTCCATGTCAATCGGTTTGCCGATCGCAAAATTGCGGCGGTACGGGTCATCTTCCCAGCCAAAAACGGCCCGAAAATCGGTTTCTTTGGCATCAAACACCTGCGAAAAGTGGCTGGGAATAGTTTTGACAGGCAGCAGCTCAATATCCGCGCCCGTTTGTGACTCAAAAGAAGCCAAATTTCCTAAAGCCAACTTGTTCTCGCGAACTCCGCCGTTTTTCGTCGGGTCAAAAATTGCCTGCTGTTTTTCTCGTTCGGCAGTCAACATCAACATCGGCGACAGTTCGATCGTACCGTAGGTGCTGCTACCGGCTAGCACTGCGAGCAGAAAATCGTCGTCGGGATTGGGAGGGTTCGATAAAATGCGGGCGCTGGAAGTTCCGAGAGACACGTCGGTGAGCATACAGAAAAAGTGCGATCGCACCCCCCGCACTACTAGAAATTTCCCCACCCTCATATCTTCCACCGAAACGTCGGCGTGCAGTCGCACTTCTAATCCCTTGCTCAGGGAGCCTTGAATAACAGAGCCTAACGGTCGATCCATTTTAGATTTTAGATTTTAGATTTTAGATTGTTAATAATCGAGCAATTTTCGATGGGCGATTTTTTATTTTAGATTTTCGATTGTTAACAGTCAACTAATTACCATTCCGATTCTAATGGCGATTCAAAAAAACTCGGACTCAGATGTATATCGGTCAAATCAGTTTCGCTCAAATAAGCGTCGGTCAACAATACGCCTTTTAAACTGGCGCCTTTGAGGTTAGCACCTTTGAGGTTAGCACCTCTAAGATTAACTCGGAATAAATGAGAATCGCTCAAGTCTGCCTCAGTTAAATCTGCTCCCTCCAAATTTACTCTCATCAAATCTGCTTTTCGGAGGTCAGCTTCGTTTAACTTCGCGCCGCTGAGGTCAGCTTTTGTCAAGTCTACACCTCTTAAGTCTGCCCCGCTCAAGTTAGCGAACAGCAAAGTAGCTCCGGTGAAATCTGTCTCCCTCAAATCGGCATCGCTTAAATTAGCTCCGCTGAGGTCGGCTCTTGTTAAGTCTACACCCCGGAGGTCAGCAGAACTCAAGTTTACTTGGTGCAAAATTGCGCCGCTTAAATCGGCTCCTCTTAAATCAGTTCCCTCCAAGTTTGCACCTTTGAGGTAAGCTTTTTTTAAGCTGGCTCTGCTGAGGTCTACATTTTTGAGATTAACCGAACTTAAGTTAGAACCGCTCAAATTAGCTCCACTTAAATCTGACCCGTTTAAGTCTGCTCCCGTTAAGTTGACCCCTTGCAGCGATACATTGGGAGCAATTAAATAAGCGCCGCCCAGAGCGGGGTCAATGCCTTCTGAAAACAATGTTTTGTTGCTGTAAACAGCTTTCTCCAAAATCGTACCGCTCAAACTGGTTTCCCTCAAGTCCGCGCCGCTGAGGTTGGCTCCTGCTAAGTTTGCCCGATCGAGTTTTGCGCCAAATAAAATAGCTTTGTATAAGTTTGTCCGCCGCAAATCGGCTCCTTTTAAATCGGCTTCGGTCAAATCTACCATAGCTAGATTTAAGCCGGGGAGCGAAGCATTGGGAGCTAGCAAAAATGCTCCCATTGCACCAGGATCAATATCTTCGGGAAAGATAGTCCGGTTGTTGTATACGGCCTTGTCTAAAGTGGCACCGCTCAACTGAGAACCCCGCAAATCGGCTCCGCTGAGGTTGGCTCTGGTTAAGTTGGCTTCGTGGAGATTTGCTCCAACTAAATTAGCCTTGATCAAACTAGCTTGTTTGAGGTTGGCGCGGGTGAGTTCGGCTCCTACGAGAGTAGCTTCTCGGAGGACCGCACCAGTCAAATCTGCTCCCGTGAGGTTGGCTAAATTGAGAAATGATTCAGCTAAATCCGCCCCGCTGAGATTGGCACCGGTGAGGTCGGCTTCTATCAGGTCTGCATACTTGAGAATAGCGTCGCTGAGGTTGGTTTCTCGGAGGTCGGTGCCTCTGAGGTTTGCTCCCCGGAGTTCCGCACCGCCAAGGTTGGTGCCTTTAAGTGCTTGTCCCCTGAGATCGAGTCGGTGCAGAAAGTCACCAACGTTCATTTCCATGTCAAATTCACCCTCTCTATTCCGATACTTTTTTCCTAACCTTTGAAATCAAGTTAGATATTCTGAAAGTATCTTTGCTGAGTTCTGGTCAAAACCATTGTAATCATCAATAGCTACAACTGGCGCATCTGGCGGATAGTGTTCTGGAATATCGTCAATGGCTACCCAAGGTGAGTTTTCTGCTTGATTTTGTCGAAGATACTCAAGAACTTCCTGGTGTCGTAAATATTTGTGTTGGTGAATATTTTTGGGGTTTAGAAAAGGGGTGAATCCGATAATACGGATAGCGATATCTGGTGAAAATAATGGCGGGATTACCTCGAAGGGGAATATTTCACGCCAGGAAGATGAAATTACTACTCGCGCATTAGGATAGGAACGAAGAACATTTTCAAAGTGATTAAGGCAAACTGAATTAAATTTCATTATATCTGTTTGCAAACTCGATTTTTCATTTCTTCTGTCAGGAATAAGTACACCATCAATGTCTAAAAAAATTAACATTAACTAAAAGTCCTAGTGAAGTATTTGATGAATATTAATATTGCTTAATAATATAAATGTGCATCGACGATTCTATCTCAAGTGTTCGCTACATCGACTTGTTAGACTGCAATCAACATTGTTATTCACTGTTTTTATTGGTGGCTGCTTTCTGACGAAAGGAAGATGCTCGTATCAACAAGTATTGTTCTGAAATTCACAGTTTTTCTTGGCTTCTGCCTTCCCCCCTGCTGGGGTAGGGGGGGGTTGGCTTCTACCTTCGGCCTTCAGGCAAGAGGAGCAAAACTGTAGATTTTTTGAGGTTCGAGCCGATCGCAAATTCCGACTAATTCCGACAAAAGGAATGTCTCGCGATCGAGCTGGACTTGCAGGGTTTTGAGCGGATCTCCACCGGAGGAAACCATGAATTCTAATGTTTGCAAATTCGGCTCAGTGCTGATTTCGCCCAAAATTTTGCCGATCGCCCTGACGTAAGGATGGTTTGG
The DNA here is from genome assembly GCF_036702515.1 of Microcoleus sp. BROC3. Taxonomy (NCBI): domain Bacteria; kingdom Bacillati; phylum Cyanobacteriota; class Cyanophyceae; order Oscillatoriales; family Microcoleaceae; genus Microcoleus; species Microcoleus sp. BROC3. The sequence continues at coordinate 2,606 of NZ_JAUBTQ010000029.1, read as the reverse complement.
ATCTTTGTACCAATCGGGGGCTGCGAGTCCGGCTTGATCGAAGCCGAGGTGAACGATGAGAGAGCCTTCTCCGAAAAGGGCTATTCCCACCGGCCGCGCTTCTTCTTGCAGCAGCAAGTGCTGGCTAGCCGCCAAATGCCGCAGTTTTTCGAGGTGTTGGTACCGATTTTGAATGGCAGCATCTTCCTCTTTTCCTTCTGCTTTCTGGCTTCTAGCTTCTTCCTTCGTTTCGTTCCACTGAATCGCCACTGTTACTAAATAAGTTTGCAGCAGCATATGACCGAGTTTTTCGGCTTTTGTTGCCAGATAGATCGAGTTGTAATCTGTGGCTTCAATTAGTAAGGGAACGCGATCGGCTACTTCAATTCCGTAACCTTTCAAACCTGCAATTTTGCGCGGGTTGTTAGTAATCAACCGAATTTTTTGAACTCCCAAATCGTTGAGCATTTGCGCTCCGACGCCGTAGTTCCGCAAGTCGGCGGGAAATCCCAACCGCTCGTTGGCTTCTACGGTATCTAATCCCAAATCTTGCAGCGAGTAAGCTTTTAGTTTATTTACCAATCCAATGCCCCGACCTTCTTGGCGCAAGTAAACTATGATGCCAGAACCGACATTATCGATCATTTTCAGTGCCGCTTGCAGTTGCATCCGGCAGTCGCAGCGCAGGGAACCCAAAGCATCGCCGGTCAGGCATTCGGAATGCACCCGCACCATCACGGGTTTGTCTTTAAATTCTGCCGGGTCGCCCTTGACAATAGCAACGTGTTCTGAGTTGTCTTGGGTGTCGCGGTAGGCGTAAATCATAAACTCGCCGAATTGAGTGGGCAATTTGGCGACGGTTTCGCGGCGGACGAATCGATCGTGCTTGAGTCGGTAGCTAATTAAGTCGGCAATACTGATTATTTTTAGGTTGTGGAGTTTTGCGTACTCGATTAATTCGGGCAACCTCGCCATCGAACCGTCGGGGTTTTGAATTTCGCAGATGACGCCGCTGGGATACAGTCCAGCGAGTCTGGCGAGGTCAACCGAAGCTTCGGTGTGACCGGCGCGTTTGAGGACGCCACCGTCGATCGCCCGCAGGGGAAAAATGTGACCGGGACGGCGCAAGTCTTGAGGTTTGGTGTCCGGGTGGATGGCGACTTGGATGGTGCGCGCCCGATCTTCGGCGGAGATACCGGTACTGACGCCGTTGACTGCATCGATGCTGACAGTGAAGGCAGTTTGGTTGTTGTCAGTGTTTTTGCTGACCATCAGGGGCAGTTCCAGGCGATCGAGCCTTTCGCCGCTCAATGCCAGACAAATCAAGCCCCGCGCGTTCACGGCCATAAAATTGATGTTGTCGGGGGTGGCGAATTGGGCTGCACAAATCACGTCGCCTTCGTTTTCGCGATTTTCGTCATCGACTACTACCAGGGGGCGACCTGCTTTGAGGTCTGCGAGGGCGCTGTCAATTGAGTCAAATTGAAAGGATTGAGTTGAGGAGTTGTTATTGGGCACAGAGAAGTTCAAGCTATAAACAGTAATGTTATGGAAATAGAATCTATTTGTGATTGTAACCTTTTGTTTCCGACAGGGCGATTCCCCAGTCCAGATGAGTTTGACAATATTCTCAACTCACTTACTATAATTATTGCATCTTGTCAACAAAATTTCTCCCCAATATTTCATGATCTTGACTGATATCGCGAATATTTTAGGTAAACCGTACTTCCAAGCTCCTAATTGCGTAATTTATAACATGGATTGTTTGGAAGCTTTGAAACTGCTACCCGATCAATTTGTAGATTTAACCGTTACCAGCCCGCCTTATAACATCGGCAAAGAGTACGAAAAATCCTTGGTGTTAGATGAGTATTTAAACTGGTGCGAGCAGTGGATAGCGGAGGTTTACCGGGTAACGCTCGATCGAGGAGCGTTTTGGATGAATTTAGGCTATTTGTCAATTCGCGATCGGGCAAAAGCAATTCCGATTTCCTACCTGCTTTGGGACAAAGTGCCTTTTTATCTGATTCAAGAAGTTGTCTGGAATTACGGCGCGGGAGTTGCGGGCAGCAAGTTCTTTTCACCCCGCAATGAAAAGTTTCTCTGGTATGTGAAAAATCAAGACAAGTATACATTTAATTTGGATGAAGTGCGCGACCCAAATGTGAAATATCCGAATCAGAAAAAGAACGGCAAGATTAAAGTCAACTCAAAAGGCAAAAATCCAACGGATGTTTGGCAGTTCCCAAAAGTTACGTCGGGGAAAAACCGAGCTTCAAAAGAACGCACGCCTCACCCCGCTCAATTTCCTGTTGCTGTTGTCGATCGCATCATCAAGTCTTCATCTAATTTAAACGAAATTGTTTTAGATGCGTTTATGGGTTCCGGGACTACAGCAATTGTGTCTCTGGGTTTGCAGCGTCAAGTTATTGGATTTGAAATTAGGGCTGATTACTGTGAGATTGTGGCTAGTAGAATAGATGATTTTTTGAGGGGCAAGGAACTCAGAGAAGCACAGTTATCTTTATTAGATCTCTTGCAAAATATTTTTATGATATAATGAAAAGTTTTGCTGAGATTTAATTGAATCCCAACTCCTAACTTATTTTCACTCTGGTCTTGCT